>JAAUUJ010000033.1 GCA_012030715.1 Synechococcaceae cyanobacterium SM2_3_1
ACCTGCTTTTCTTTGCCGCCTGGCCCATGTTAGCCGCCTGTTTTGCCCTCTTTGCGCTGCGGGACTTTGATCGGCTCTGGTCACTTGAGAAGCCGACCATTGGGGAACAACAGACGGATCGATAAATTCCCCCAGCACAATTTCTCTTGGATGGTCCCCCGCCCGGCTCTGCGGAGATCATGTCATTTCACCAAGAAGTGTGAAGCGATCTATGTCGATATTTTGCATTTTCCGATGAGGTTGGACAGAGGATCTTAGTATTTCTGGTGAACGTCTTCTACATGTCACGGTATGGGTCAGATTTCGACAATGGTACCGGTTGAGACCGAAGCGCGGGTGGAAACCGAGTGGTTTGAGCATCCTGTTGGACAGATTCTAGACGTCCCTCCTCATCCCAGTCCCCGATACTATCTTTGGCAATGTGCACGCACCAGCGAAAATGCGAGCGAGGGTCAGTTGCGGCAACTGGGTGAGCTCTTCGATCTGCCTGAGGTGGATCGGGGTGTTGTCATCGGCCATATTTACACTTGGGCCTATCACCAGGTCTATTAGCCGGTTCTTATCGGTATGATGGCGGAGGTTCTTCCTCAGGCTTTGATCCCTAAGCTTCTGCCCCATGCTTTCTTTACAGGAACGGTTGCAAGCGGCCCTCGCCGAGGATCTGGGTCGGGGTGATGTCACCACCCTGGCAGTGATCCCCGCCACGCGAACAACCACGGCTGAGTTTGAGTTACGACAGGCGGGGGTGCTTTCTGGCTTGGAGGTGGTGGCCCAAGTGTTTCATCTCCTAGATCCGATGCTGCACCTTAACTGGACGGTGGTGGAGGGGGCCTGGTTGCCGCCCGGTGGGGTCGGAACGGTTGAGGGATCGGCTCGGGCCATTCTCATGGGCGAACGGGTAGCCTTGAATCTACTGCAGCGGCTGTCCGGGATTGCCACCCTTACCTATCGGGCTGTGGAGGCACTGGCGGGATCGGATACTCAGCTGCTGGATACCCGGAAAACCACACCCCTATGGCGAGATCTGGAAAAACGGGCAGTGCAGGCAGGTGGAGGGCGCAACCATCGTCTGGGCTTGGATGACGGCATTCTAATTAAAGACAACCATATTGCAGCAGCGGGTGGGATCACGGCGGCGGTGGCGCTGGCCAGAGAGTTTGCCTATCTGCTGAAGGTGGAATGTGAAGTTACCTCCCTGGAGGAATTGCGCCTGGCCCTGGCGGCGGGAGTGGATCGGGTTTTGCTGGACAACATGGTGGACCATTTAGGTGAAGCACACCGGACTCCGCCAGGAGGTAGCCCCCCATGTCACGCTGGAAGCCTCCGGTAATATGACGGTGGAACAGCTTCCTGCTGTGGGCAAGACAGGGGTTGACTTTGTCAGCATGGGAGCCCTCACTCACTCTGCCCCTGCCCTGGACATCGCCCTGGAGATCATGCTGTAATAGTAAAAATTACCAAAACAGCGGATTGCTTGCAGGCATGATCACTTCAGTTTCTCAGCGGGATCTCCTCTCGCTTCCCACCGATCTTCCCAGTGCCATTCACCAGCTGCGTCGGTCGCGGCAGGCCGTGATCCTGGCCCACAATTATCAACGCCCAGAAGTGCAGGATATTGCTGATTACGTCGGGGACTCCCTGGGGTTGGCCCGGCAGGCGGCAGCCACCGAGGCTGAGGTGATCGTCTTTGCGGGGGTTCACTTCATGGCGGAGACTGCGGCGATTCTCAACCCTGAAAAGCAAGTGTTGCTGCCGGATCTGCAGGCTGGCTGTAGCTTAGCGGAAACGATCACCGCTGCTGATGTGCGCACCTGGCGGGAGAGCCATCCAGAGGGGCTGGTGGTGGTCTATGTCAATACCAGTGCCGCGGTAAAAGCGGAGGCAGATTATTGTGTCACCAGTAGTAATGCGGTGGCGGTGGTCTCTCAGTTGCCTCAGGATCGGTCGATTCTCTTTGCCCCGGATATGTTCTTGGCTGCCCATGTGGAGCGCATGACCGGACGGGAGCTGGATGTCTGGTTAGGAGAATGTCATGTGCATGCCGCCATTCGTCCCGAACATATTGATGCCCAGAAAGCCGCTTATCCCGAAGCAGAATTTTTGATTCATCCGGAATGTGGCTGTGCCAGTCATGCCATTTATAACTTTCCCGATACGCCTCTGCTCTCCACCTCGCAGATGGTGAACCATGCCCGCAAGAGCGCTGCGCAGGAGTTCATTGTGGTCACCGAGACCGACATGATCCATCGGCTGGAGAAGGATGTGCCCGGCAAACGCTTCTATCCAGTCAAGCGCAATGGCCAGTGTGAATACATGAAAATGATCACCCTGGAGAAACTCTATTTCAGCCTGCGCGATCTCACGGTTCAGATCCGTGTGCCGGAAGAGACAGCCCAGCGGGCTCGCCTGGCTCTGGAACGCATGGTGGCGATTGGCTAAGGGGGGGATGCGGAACCGGGGACTTGAACCCCGAAGGCATTGCTGCCACTAGAACCTGAATCTAGCGCGTCTACCATTCCGCCAGTTCCGCATTGCAATGGCGATCTACAAAGATATGGGTTTTTCCCTGCCTCTGTCAAGTCTACCCTGCCTCTTAACCTGAGGATGGGAATAAGGGGTAGTGCTCCTGGACATACTTCCGTGCTTCCTGGGCCGAGCCAATCCGTTGATCCAGCGTGGCATGGTGTAGATCCGTCAGCATTTGTCGAAATCGGGGTCCTGGAGTGTAGCCCATCGCCTTCAGATCATGTCCACTCAGAAGCGGTTTACCCTGTCGCCAGGTCGATAAGTAGCGGTACAGGAGGCGCCGAGCAGGGCGGGGGGATACCGCAGCCAGCAGGATCAGATCCAAGACCTTGTGGTGGGATAACAGGGTTACCACCTGACTGGGGGGCAGATCCGGATACAGGCAGGGCAGCACCTGAAGTTCCAGATAGGGAAAGAGCCGCAGCCGTTCGATGCCAG
Organism: Synechococcaceae cyanobacterium SM2_3_1; assembly: GCA_012030715.1. Classification (GTDB taxonomy): domain Bacteria; phylum Cyanobacteriota; class Cyanobacteriia; order Thermostichales; family Thermostichaceae; genus JAAUUJ01. The sequence continues at coordinate 2,965 of JAAUUJ010000033.1, forward strand.
CCTGGGTGAGGTGGAGTTGCTCTCCGACATTGGCAGCGTCCTGGAGTCGGCAAAGCATCCGTTCCAGCCGAAGTTGCCAGAGATCTGAGGGAGATATTTCTGGATAGCGGACAGGAAATGATAGGCCCAGGCCCCTACCCTGCGGATCTGCTGCTGCAATTGTGGAGACCAGGTCAGGTCCGGGTGTAGACAGCGCAGCGCCTGCCAAGCTGCCAGTTGATCCAGGGCTTGCGGCCAGTTGGAGGACATCAGAATAAAACTGAGCTCATTTTTAAGCCGATCTCCCGCGACGGCATCCAGCAAACCACTACTGATGGCACTGCTAATGTAGGTGACGGTTTGGGATTCCACCTCAAATCCCAGGCGGGTGGCAAAGCGGACCGCGCGAAAAATGCGGGTGGGATCTTCGATAAAGCTGTTGGCATGCAGGACCCGAATCCGCCCAGTCTCCAGATCTTCAAGCCCGCCAAAAAAGTCCAGGATCTGTCCAGTGTTAGTTCCGTTCAGGCGCAGGGCCAGGGCATTGATGGTAAAGTCACGCCGATAGAGATCCTGTTGAATTGAGCCCAGGGCCACCTCCGGAGGAGCCGCCGGATAGGGATAGAACTCAGTGCGGGAGGTGGCAATGTCGATCCAGATGCCATCCGGCCAATGGAGGGCCACCGTCTGGAATTTACCATGGATCTCCAGGCGTGCCTCAGGACAGCGTTGTTGCAGTGCCCGCCCCAGCTTAATCCCCCATCCCTCCTGGGCCTCCTGCTCCAGACTCAGGGGATAGGGGCCATCCACCACCAGATCCAGGTCATCTGTAGGCCGATCCAGGAGCAGATCCCGCACAGCTCCCCCCACCAGAAAGAGCTGCAATCCCATCTGATCGGCCACGGACGCCGTTTCTGTCAGGATCTCCAGATAACGAGGCCCCAGTTGGTTCAAGCTGAGGTGCTGAGGTTCACTAACCAGATCTGGGGGAAGACGGGTGAGCTGATCCGTGGGTAAATCATGCAGGTGGCGCAGGACATCAGTGCGGGTCACGATCCCTAGCAGTTGCGCTTGATCCAGAACCGGCAGGCGACCAATATCCCACTTCATCATCAGGGCCTGGATCTCGGCAAAGGGGGTGTGAGGCTGGACGGTTTTGACGCTGGTCGTCATGTACCCCTTGACCGGAGCATGACCAAATCCATGGTGCAACGCAATGTCGATATCGCGACGAGAGATCACCCCCACCACCTGTGCTTGATCATTCACCACCACCAGACCGGAATGGCCATAGCGCAGTAGCACCCGCTGAGCCTCGCTAATGGGGGTCTCGGGCAGGATGGTCCGGACTGGAGAAGACATCAGATCCTGGGCGGTTGGAGGTTGGGGAATGCGCCCTTTGATCTGGTCTACAATTTCCTGGCCAATCGCTTGGGGATCCCGGGTTGCCCCTTTACAGGTTGCCGCTGCCGCCCGTGAATGCCCTCCCCCACCATAGGTCTGCATGCAGAGGTGCAACTGGGCAAAGTCGTAGCGAGAGCGCCCGATCAAACTAAGTCGTTCCCCCTGACTGGCCACCAGAATCAACACATCCATCTCCGTCAGATCCATGAGATGCATGACCAACCCCGCCAGCCCCCCTACAAACTCATGCAAATGCAGCACCAGCAGACCCAACTGATAGCCTCCCAGGCTTTCTACCTGCAGCTGGTTTAATCCCTGACTCAACAGCTCCTGGATTTGGGGAGACATGCCCGCCACCAGATAGCGGGAGAGCAGGGTCAGGTTCAGATCCTGCTGCATCAACCAGAGAAGGGCCTGAGCGTCCCTGACAGTCGCTGAGGGAAAGGTAAGAGAGCCTGTGTCCATGTGCAGCCCCAGCGCCAACACCAGCACCTCAAAGGGAGACAGGGGCTGGATCTTCTGTACCTGTAACCGCTCCACGATCAGGGTACAGGTGGAGCCCACAGGTTCAATGTGACAGAGGGCTTGAGGAATGGGGTGGTCAACCGACCCGAGGTGATGGTCATAAACATGGATCTCAATTCCTGGGATCTCCAGCCATGCCGCCGCCTTGCCTAACCGACTCGCCTCCCCACAGTCCACCAGGATTAGCTTCCGAATCGTCGTGGGATCCACCGCTCGCAGCTCCAGGATCGGGTAGGCATCACGGTACAGGGACAGGAACTCCCGCACGCTGGGATGGGCTCCTCCTGTGAGGATAATGCGAGCTTCTGGATAAAGCCGTGCCGCACCGACTGCTGCCCCTAAAGTGTCGAAATCAGCAGCAACATGGCAGAGAATCAGATCCATGGTGAACGCTTTACACTAGCCCTGCAGCGGATCCAGATTGAACTGTTGTTCCAGCGTGTCCAGTTCATCCCGATGACCCACAATCTGCAGCTGGATTTCAGCAATGGTGGGATCTTCTGACTCCTTGATCCGTACCTTGACTGTTTCAGTTCTTTGACTGCGGCGGCGATAATACCAGCCTGCCAGGGGGGCAATCAGGAGAAGTAACCAGGGGAATCTCTGCCAGTCGGGGTGGAGACTCTGCAGTACGGTGCTCAAACAGGCCAGTCCAACAGCGGCGAGGGTTGTCAGGTACACCGTCAGGAATCGACTGGGCTGTCCCTGCCCCTGGAACGAAGCCCACCCTTCTGAATTGAGATCTTTAAGATGATAGCAGCGGTTGTGGAAATAACCTTGAACCCTTGCCCCCAACTCCTGCAGGGACGCGGAACTTCGATATAGCCGCATTTCTGTCCGATCCTTGCCCGAAGCTCGCAAAAAGAAGAATAACCCCACAGCCAAAAGTAGGGTCATGAGCAGGGTAGATGTGGTGACAGAGGTAGGTGTTAAACCAGCTACGGCAATTCTCATGGGCACCTTATCCAGACAGATGGTCACAGACCTTTATCTGTAGTGTGGGCTTTCCCTTTCGGAAATGCAACTGGCTGGATTGGTGCAGGTGTTCCTCATTTTCTAGGCAATCAGTGCAGGGATGGCTATAATTATGTCGGCTGAACAAGAGTCGGCAGTTGCCGCATGCCTTGACATTCACCCCTCTTCGGACGATCTACGCAAAAGAGCAGTGTGGCTAGCGCTTGCGTTCGCCTCAGGTTGCCACATTTATCAGCCCTGGATCTGTGAATCCAACTATAATTAAGTTATGCGAACAGATTACTGTTTCGCTGGTGCTGACTCTACTCTTTGCTGAGTTCAGTCTGCTGCCAGTGGATGGACCTAGAGAGAGTAGTGTTGCTATCCAGCAAAGATGGGCACACTAACTCTAAGTCCTTCACTCTGACCGCTGTTCGTCACGTTGCGAGGCAGCTTAAACTCCCATGACAGCCACTTCCTTCCTTTCCGCTTATGAACCTGATCCCACTGTTGACTTGCTCCTAGAGGAGCCAGATCCAAGTGCGGTTGAGGTTGATCTTGGAGAAAACGAGATTGACGAAGGGCCAACCCGTCGTTCTACTGACCTAGTCCGTCTCTACCTGCAGGAGATTGGCCGTGTTCCTCTACTGGGCCGTGATGAGGAAGTTGCTCTGGCTCAGAAGGTGCAGGACTACATGAGGCTCCTAGACGTGCGTCAGCAGCTACAGGAGGAGCTGGGTCGTGATCCAACTTTGGTAGAATGGGCCAATCGTGTCAAGGAATCCCTGCAGGGGTCTGATCTCACCCCTGAGAAATTGAACTGGCAGCAGCGTTCTGGGGATCGAGCTAAGGAGCATATGATCAAGGCCAACCTGCGCCTGGTGGTGTCGGTGGCAAAGAAATACCAAAACCGTGGTCTGGAACTGCTGGATTTGATCCAGGAGGGTACACTGGGGCTGGAACGAGCTGTGGAAAAGTTCGATCCTAAAGGTTATCGCTTCAGTACCTATGCCTATTGGTGGATCCGCCAGGGCATTACCCGTGCCATTGCCACCCAGAGCCGCACCATTCGTCTGCCCGTTCACATCACCGAGAAGCTCAACAAGATCAAGAAGGCCCAGCGCAAACTTTCTCAGGAGAAAGGGCGCACTGCCACGATTGAGGACATTGCCTCTGAGCTAGACATGACGCCTCCTCAGGTACGGGAATTACTAGTGCGAGTCCCCCGTTCAGTTTCTCTAGAAACCAAGGTGGGTAAAGACAAAGACACCGAGCTCGGGGATCTGCTGGAGACGGATGACATTTCCCCAGAGGAAACTATGATGCGGGAGGCCCTGCATCGAGATCTGCAGCAGCTGTTGTCTGATCTGACCTCCCGTGAGCGCGATGTCATCCGCATGCGTTTTGGCCTTGGGGATGGCCGTACCTATTCTCTGGCCGAGATTGGGCGGGCGCTGGATCTATCCCGTGAACGAGTTCGGCAGATTGAAGCCAAAGCCCTGCAGAAGCTGCGTCAGCCCAAACGGCGCAATCGTGTGCGGGACTACCTGGAAGCGATGGGATAGCCCAGTCCATCATCTTTGAGTTTGTGTCGATGACCTTGTGAAGGGAGATGCGCGATCGTGTCTCCCTTCTATTTTGCTGTTGGCAGATGAACAAGCTAATATCAAGTAGCGACCTTATTGATAATGCCTATGACTGGCACCGTATACACTGAGGACTCTCTCAAAGCTGAGCTCAACGCCAAAGGTTTGAGGATGACCCCTCAACGGGAGATTATTTTGCAAACTTTTCAGAACCTGCCTGCAGGTCAGCATCTGAGTGCCGAAGATCTCAAGGAACGTTTGCATCAACAGGGATCTGACATTAGCCTGTCTACCATCTACCGGACCGTCAAGCTGATGGCTCGAATGGGAATTCTCAGGGAGCTGGAACTGACGGAGGGACATAAACATTACGAGATCAACAACCCCAGCCCTCACCACCATCACCACCTGGTGTGCATCAAGACCAATCAGGTGATTGAGTTTAAGCAGAGCTCGATCCTGAATATCAGTCAGAAGATTGCAGAAAAGTATGGATTTAAGCTTCTCGACTGTCAACTGACCATCATCGGGATCAGTCCAGAGGGACAACGGTCGCTGGTGTAGTAAACTAGCTGGCGTTGCATGGGGAGTACCGAGATGAAGATCAGGGTTAAGCGGATGGTGGGGATCACGATCTTGCTTTTGTGTCTGGTGTTTCTCAACGTCGCGGATGCTTTAGCGGGGCTGGCCGCAGGGGAAGGAATGCCTACTCAACTGCAAAACTTGACCGATCATGTTGAGCAGTTGCACGACCTAGTGGAACAACGCAACTGGTTTGAGATCCGTTCCTACATTGGTGGTCCGATGTATTTGGTGCGCCGAGAATTGCAGGATCTCAGCCAGGCCCTGCCTCCGGGGCAGCAGCAGAAAGCCCGCCAAATTTCCCGTCAATTCACCGATAGCCTGGTCCAGCTAGATCAGGGAGCAAAGCGATTTGAATCCACCCAGATCGATACGGCCCAGTCCCGTCTGGAGCGATCTTTTCGGGAACTAAAGCAACAATTGCAGGGTTAAGTTAGAGCAGCAACAGTTGTAGTCAGAAGCCTGAACTCGGTACAGTGGGTGTGTTCCCCACCGCATGTGACTATGGGTCTCTTCGAGGATGTTAGCCGCTTCCTGGAAACTCGTCTGGAAGAATTTCTCAAAGCTCATCCTGATCTGGAGCTGCAGGCTTTGGATGAGCAACTGCGGCAACAGGAGGCAGATGCAGTCCGACTTTTAGCAGAGGCTAGAGCGGAAGAAAAGCGGCTGCAGGCCAGTATTCTCTCTGTGGCAGAAGATGTCAAAACCTGGCACTTCCGCGTAGAAAAAGCCACCAAAGCGAATCGCTCGGATCTGGCTCAAGGAGCACGGGATCGGGAAGCGGCATTTCTCAGTCAGGGAAACCAGCTTTGGGGCCACATGAAAGGGGTACAGGAGCGGATCCGCCAGATGGAAATGCTACTCCGGCAGGTACAACAGAAACGCCAGGAAATCAAACAAGCTCTGGAGGAGGTGCGCCAGCGGGCCGCAGCCGAAAAGGCGGGTGGTTTCCCCGGCTGGAGTGGGTGGACCAAACCTGCTGATCCCTGGGATGATCTGGAGCGCAAGTTCCATGAACTGGAGGTGGATGAAGAACTGGCGCGTATCCGTCAGCAGAAGCGATAGGCATGGGAGAGCCAGTTTCCTTACCCTTGGACCAGAGATGAAATTGACTCTGAATGTTCAGTGTGAAAGTGGAAAGCCGCGGTTTGGCTGGCCAGGGTAGGTGCTTCTGTAAGTAAATAATCCGCAAAGGTCCGGGCGACGACCGAAAGATGTTTCCCTGCCAGATAACAGAGGTACCAATTTCCACAGATGGGAAACCCTTCCACATCCAGGATAGCTAAATGATGAAATCCCTCCCCTAACGCCAGTGTGTGTTGCGACAGAACCGAGATCCCCAGGCCACCGACGATCGCCTGTTTGATCGCTTCACTACTCCCCAGTTCCATGCGCACCTTCGGAACGATATCATGTTCTTCAAATAACCGCTGTAAGGCCATACGGGTGCCCGATCCAGGTTCACGCATCAGCAACGGTTCCTCAGCCAGCCGCTGCAGGGGAATCTTGCGTTGCCCCACCAGCGGATGGTTAGGGGGAGCCAGTACAACTAGAGGATTTTCTAAAAAGGGCTGGGCCTCAATCTCCAGATCTGCAGGGGGTTGCCCCAGAATATAAAGATCATCCTGGTTACGGGTGAGACGATCCAGAATCTGCTCACGATTCATCACCTGCAGGGAAATCTCAATGCCTGGATAGCGTTGACAGAAGGGACCAGGAGACGGGGGGCAAAGTACTTAGCTGTGGTCACCACTGCCAAACGCAACTGTCCTTGCTTCATCCCTTTTAGATCCGCCACTTTCATCTCAAACTTATCCAGCCGTTCAAAGATCTCCTGGCAGGTGGAGTACAGTTCCTCTCCAGCTTCTGTCAGAAAAAGTCGTTTGCCCACCTGTTCAAATAGCGGTAACCCGACGGCTTTGGTGAGTTGCTTGACCTGCATGGATACCGTGGGTTGGGTTAAGAAAAGTTCTTCTGCAGCCCGAGTAAAACTGCGGTGGCGGGCGGTAGCCTCAAAAACCTTGAGTTGATGCAGTGTTGCCTGCTTCAAGCCAGTTCCTCCCAGATGTCTGCCAACCTGATATTACCATTTATCTATCAAAAACCAATAATGGATTGCAGATTGACTATGATCCTTGGCCTGCGTCATTGAGAAAGGATCGGTTTCCGCGCAGCATTCTGTGTCTTGCTAACCTAAGTCTGCTAAAGTTTGGAAACTCTACATGTCTTGTCCAGTATTATGACTAGGCCCAAGGCTGGGATCCTGTTTAATGACACCAAACCTGCTGCGAAGCGCGCCATGATTTTCCTGCAGGAATGGTTCGGGAACCAGGGGTGGGATACGGTATCTGCTCCAGCCATTGGCGGCATTCTTGGTTTTGCCCGTCCGGCCAGTCCTATCTGTCATACCCCCATCGATCGTCTGGCACCTCCGGGCTTTGATCAAAGCATGAAGTTTGCTGTGATTCTGGGGGGAGATGGCACCGTGCTGGCTGCCTCACGGCAACTGGCTCCTCAAGGGATCCCGATCCTGGCGGTGAATACTGGACACCTGGGATTTCTGACCGAAACTTACCTTTCCATGCTAGAGGAGGCGGTAACACAGCTGGTGCAGGGGCAGTACAGCCTGGATCGGCGCAGCATGATGGTGGTGCGAGCCTATCGGGATCAGCGGATCTGGTGGGAAGTTTTATCCCTGAACGAACTGGTTTTACACCGCGAACCCCTGACCAGTATGTGTCATTTTGAAGTGACGATTGGTACTCATGCCCCCCTGGATGTGGCTGCAGATGGGGTGATTCTGGCGACTCCGACCGGATCAACCGCCTATGCGCTCTCCGCAGGTGGACCCGTGGTTACGCCTCGTGTACCGGTGATGCAGCTCATTCCTATCTGTCCCCATTCCCTGGCGTCGCGGGCACTGGTGTTTGAAGACAGTGAAGAAGTTTATATTTCCCCGGTATTACAGCATCCGCTGGTACTGGTGGTGGATGGCAATGCAGGATGTTATATCAATGATCAAGATCAGATCAGGGTCGTCCGTGCCCCCTATCACACCGATCTGATTCGCCTCAAACATCCAGAATTCTTTCGAGTGTTGCGGGAAAAATTGGGTTGGGGTCTTACCCATGCCTCCAAACCTACATCGGTGGAACTGCCCTGATCCTTGGGGAGGGGACTCTGAAAAAGGGATGCTATGGTTGCAAATACACCCCCATTCATCTTGATGTCATGTCCCGCGCTACCATCCGTCCAGCTCTGATTACCCGTGTTCTCCCTGGGTCAATTGGGGAAGAGTTGGGGTTAGAACCCGGAGATCAACTGGTGGCGATCAATGGGGTGGCCCCACGAGATCTGATTGACTATCAATTTGCCATCACAGAGGAGGTTTTGGAGCTACTGGTGCAGGATGCCCAGGGGGAATTGCATGAAGTGGAGTTGGAAAAGGAGATGGACGCGGATCTGGGACTGGAGTTCAGTACAGCCCTGTTTGATGGTTTGATCCAGTGCAATAACGCCTGTCCCTTTTGTTTTATCGATCAGCAACCGCCAGAAACCCGTGCCACTCTTCATCTCAAGGATGATGACTATCGCCTCAGCTTTCTCTACGGCAGTTATCTGACCCTGACCAATCTTCCGGCTGCAGAATGGGAGCGAATCGCACAACTGCGTCTTTCTCCCCTTTATGTATCGGTGCATGCCACCGAGCCAGAGGTGCGGGCCCGTCTGCTGAAAAACCCCCGTGCTGGACAGATCCTGGAGCAATTGCACTGGTTTCGCCGCCAGCGACTGCAGATCCATGCCCAGGTGGTGGTGTGTCCGGGCTGGAATGATGGGCCTCACCTGGAGCGAACCCTGCGGGATCTGGCGGAGTTCTATCCCCTGCTGCCCACATCTCCAGACATCGATCCGGAACTGCCCACGGTGATTTCAACTGCCGTTGTCCCTGTGGGTCTCACCCGTTTTCGGCCAGCTACTGATTCCCTGACTCCAGTGAGTCCTACTCAGGCGGGGGACATCATCGATCAGGTAGAAGCACTCCAGGCCGAATTTCGCCACACGCGTGGTACTTCCTTTGCCTGGTTGGCGGATGAATGGTATCTGATTGCCCATCGGTCTTTGCCCCCTGCCTCCCAGTATGAGGACTACCCCCAGATCGGGAATGGGGTTGGCTCGCTGCAACAGTTTCTCTCCGACTTTGCCACCCAACCCTTGCCAGAGCGTCTGGATCATCCTGTGCGATTGATCTGGGTGGTGGGAAATGCCGTGGAAGAGGCGTTTCAACCGATCCTGCAGCGATTGCGGCAGATTGAGAATTTGAAGATCCATCTCTGTGCAATTGCCAGCCAGTACTGGGGCCAGGAGATGACGGTGACGGGGCTGTTAACGGGGCAGGATATCCTTGCAGCTTTACAACAGAGCCCTCCTGCCGATGCCATTCTGCTGCCTGCGGTCACTCTTAAGGATGGCGAGGCTTTTCTGGATGATCTCACCTGGCAGGAGCTGGAAGCAAAAACAGGGATGTCGGTGATCCGGATTTCGGGAGGGGCAGCAAGGCTGGTGGAGGCGATCCAGCAATCCCCTTCTCTGGCCTTGATCCAGAGGTAAGCCCATGCATTGGCATCATGTCTCGATTCGCACCGCAGATATTTTCCGAGCGATGCATTTTTATGCCCAGCTGGGGTTTGAGGCGGAAACTCGCTTCACCACTGGCATGACCCTGGCCTGCTGGTTGTTGGTCCCCTGGGACGGCTGGAATTGATCCAGATCCCCGACCCCACCCCTGCACCCGATGCTTTTCATGATCCCCACTATGTGGGTTACTACCATCTTTCTTTACTTGTGGAGTCGCTTGCAGAAACGCTGGCAACCCTGCAGGACTACACCCTTTTACTTGCGCCCACCTCCCAGACAATTGGAGAGCAGCTCTACACCGTGGCTTTTATTGCTGATCCCGACGGATTGCCCATAGAACTTATGCAGTTTCAGCCCAGCTCAGATCAACTGTAACCCGCTCGCTAATCTGCTAGTGTGGACAGCATAGATTCTCCTACAGGATCTGATGATTCCACTTGCTCTGACCTCCACTATTGCCACGGTAGAAGATTACTTCTGGTTGGAAGATCAATCAGAGATCCGTCATGAGTACCGAGATGGGCAGGTGATTCCCATGACAGGTGGCACTCCGAATCACAATGAGCTTGCGGGTGCTTTATTTGTGGCTCTGAGACTGGCGTTGCGCGGAAAGCCTTATCGTGTTTTCATAGCAGATCAACGCCTCTCGATCCCTAAAAGGGAGATCTATATCTACCCCGATATTGTGGTGCTTCTTCATCCCATTCGGTTGCAAGAAGGTAGGAAAGATACCGTGATCAATCCTATTCTGATTGCTGAAATCCTATCCCCTTCCACGCAGAGCTATGACCGAGGAGACAAGTTCGAAGCCTATCGCAGTGTTGCAACCTTTCAGGAATACCTGTTGATCAATCAAGATTATTCTCATGTTGAGCACTACGCCAGACAAAAAAGTAGCCAGTGGCTATTAACTGATCACATCGATCCACCGGGAGAACTCACGCTGGCTTCTCTCCAGATCAACATAAATTTGCAAGAACTCTATGAAAATGTAGCGTTTCCCCATTCAGATGGGGGGAGCCCAGCACGCTAACGTCAACCAGGCAGGTTGGCAGTCCTTAAACTGGTCTACTGCTATCCCTCAGCCATTGAAAATATTTCTACCCTGGTAACAGCTTGACAGGGAGAAACGATGCAACTTTATCTTCAGTCTTTTTTGGTTACTAGCGTAACGCTGCTGATCCTTAGCAGTTTTCCAGCGGCCCTGATCTGGACCCTGAACCAACCTGCCCCCTCAACGGGTGCCCCGATGGAACAGGCTCACCACTATGATTTTGGTCGCTACCATGTTTCCCCGAATGATATGGCCCGGATCTTGAGGGGTTTTAATGCGTTAAAGGGTTCTTAAATAGCGTTCGGCCAATCCGGCGATTTCATACGCCTTATCCAGACCATTGATGCAGCGCCTGGCATTAACAAAATCTGTTTGCGTTCTGTTGATGTAATCCCCGATGCGCCGCCCCGTAAAGGTACCCGTCTTAAATCCATGCACGAGGACAAACAACGCAATATTTGGCTCCATGGCCAGATCCGGATTATTCACCAGATCCACCCCCAGAATTTGGGAATACTTGCTGTAATTGGTGAGCCAGGTGAGCTGCACATAGCCACGACCGTAGTAGGGGTAGTACCTGAGGTTCTGGCGTCGCCAGTCTTCGCTTAACCAGAAGGCTTCTCGCACAGGTAAAAAGGTTTGGGCCGTTTCCCACTCGGTTGTGGCCAGAATATAGGCAATCTGGGTGTTCAGACTCAGATCCTGGGCTCGGCACTCCGCTTGTATGGCCGCAATCGCGCCTGCTTTTGTGTTGAAATCATGGGAATGGTTCCGGTGGCTAAGCTCCACTTTTTCTTTCAGCAGGCCAATCGATCCCGGCCCAATTAGATCGGGATTACCCTGATAAACATCTGTTTTGAATTCAGCCCAGGCATTGCGCATCCGTGGGCCCAGGAGTCCGTCAAGGGTTCCTACCGGATATCCCAAGCGGCTCAAGGCGCGTTGCAGTTCAAGCAGTTGTTCTTCGGAAAGTTGGGTCAGAGGAGTAGGTTGCTGGATCAGCAGTAACGGGATCAGAGACATGGATCCGTATCCTATGCGAAGAGGTGTGATTCAATCATAAAGCTAGAGTTGAAAGCTTAAATGAGATCTGAGGAGCTTTCTCAGTACAAGCTCAGGGCGATTTTCAAATCACAACAGGGTTGCCCAGGGATCTCTTGACGGTCTTGATATGCTGTGGACGGTTCTCCGGTTCTGATCTGGAATCGGATTTTATCCATTCACTTTTGCTACTCAACCAAAGAGAATAAACCTATGTCATACAACCGCCGCAACTTTTTGCTCCTGATGGGATCCGGTCTCAGTATGACGGCCCTGGGCATGACGGCTGGCCGTGTCAGAGCTGCAGAGGGACCCTTTGAACTGCCTCCCCTTTCCTATGCTTACGATGCATTAGAACCCTATATTTCCCGTGAAACATGATGCTCCACCATGACAAGCATCATGCGGGCTATGTGCGTAACCTCAACCAGGCGGTGGCCAACTACCCCGAGCTGCAGGAAAAAACCGTTGAGGAACTGATCGCCCAACTGGACTCCCTACCAGCCGAGATCCGCACCGCTGTGCGCAACAATGGGGGTGGACACATCAACCACAGCATGTTCTGGCAGATCATGGCCGCCCCTGGCACCTCACAACCTCAGGGACCTGTGGTGGATGCGATTGTCGATACTTTTGGGGATCTGAAAACTTTTCAGGAGAAGTTCAATAGCGCGGGTGGCGGACAGTTTGGCAGTGGCTGGGTCTGGCTGGTGAAAACCGCTGCTGGTGATCTGGAGATTACCACCTCACCGAACCAGGATAGCCCGCTTGCTGAGGGCAATTACCCGATCCTGGGCAATGATGTCTGGGAACATGCCTACTACCTCACTTATCGCAACCGTCGGGGAGACTATCTCAAGGATTGGTGGAATGTCGTCAACTGGGATGAGGTGAATCGCCGCTACGCTCAGCGTTTGTCCTGACGAAAACACCCTGGTATCTGGAAGGAGTACCTACAAGCAGGACCATTCAGCCTGGTACCAGGGTCGATCCTGCAGTTCTGTTGGCAGGCAGAGTCCCTGATTACCCTCAATTTTGAGAACCTCCAACTGGGTGACGGCGGCAAATTCCAGCGGAAAAGCACCCTCGAATTGATTGGCATCCAGTCGTAGATCTTTTAAGTCAGATAAATCTGCCAGTTGTGGAGGAATTTGACCTGTGAACTGATTGCCGCTGAGATAGAGATTTTTTAAAGCATCCAGTTGCGCCAGTTGAGCAGGCAGAGGCCCACTTAATCGGTTATAGCTGAGAAAGAGACCTTCAAGATCCGGCAGCTGGGTGAGTTCCAAGGGAATCGATCCGCTAAGCTGGTTGTGTTGCAGGATCAGGTTTTGCAGATTTTGGAGCTGTCCCAGTTCTGGGGGGATCGGTCCGGTGAGCTGATTGTGATCAAGAAAAAGCCCCTGCAGTTGACTCAACTGGCCCAGTTCCGCAGGGAGCGATCCCCTCAGTTGGTTGAAATCTAGATACAAGACCTGCAGGCTCTGCAAGTGACCCAAGTCGGGTGGGATCAAGCCAGTAAGCTCATTATTACTCAGGGAAAGGCTTTGCAGGCGGGGAAACTCCCCGATGGCAGCCGGAATCGGTCCCTGCAGATCCTGACCATCCAGAAACAGATCGATCAGGCAGCCTTGAGCATCAAACAGAGCAACATTTTCTACAGGCAGATCGGGTCGCTGCCATTGCTGCAAAAGTGTTGCAACTTCATCCCTTTCATCTTCACCACAGGTGGAGGCGGGTTGAGCAAGAGTAAAGGGAGTAAAGCTAACTCCAACCCATGCACCGACGAGAATGCAATGCCATTGTCTTTGCTTGCTCATGTGGATGCGACTTGGGGAGAGAGGGGGTTGAGCAGTAGAGTAGCACACCCAATTGTCAAGATTGCGCCTGCAAAAACCTGCTCTAAAGGTGTTGGGCCTCCAGATCGGCTCGGGGATTGTCGCGGCGGAGGGACCGCAACCGCTCGTAACAGGCTTTTTCCTGCTCACTCAGCGGGTTGGGAACGACAATTTTGATCTTGAGCCGCTGATCCCCGCGTCCATTTTTGGTTTGGGGCCAGCCTTTTCCCCGCAGTCGCAGCACCTGCCCTGACTGCACCCCAGCGGGGATCCGCATCAACACATTGCCGTCAGGAGTGGGCACCTTGATCTCTGCCCCCAGAGCAGCTTCATCAGGCGTAATGGGCACTTCCCCCACCAGATCATCCCCTTCAAAAGCAAAAAAAGCATGGGGTTGCAGTTCGACCTTCAGGTAAAGATCTCCGCGCTGCTGACTAATAGGATTGGGACTCCCCTTGCCCCGTACTCGCACTCGACTTCCGGGCTTCACCCCAGCCGGGATCTTGACCGTTAAGACTTCACCATTCACCTCCAGACGCTTTTGGGTGCCATGAAAGGCTTCCGAAAAACTGAGGGGTAGACGGGCTTCGCTCCCCCCCGATCCTGGACTTGTCGATCCTGAGAAACCGGGGCTAAAGAAGCTATCAAACCCAGCTGCTCCAGCAGGTCGCCCCGAACTGCGGTAAGCAAATCCACGATCACTGGCACTACCCCCGAAACGCCCCAGTAGCTCATTGATAAAATCCTCAAAGCTACCGTACTGTCCAAAATCAAACCCCATTCCACCGGGGGGCACTCCCGATCCCGCTTGCTTCCAGTACTGACCGAACTGGTCATAGCGCTTCCGCTTTTCGGCATCGGAGAGGATCTCATAGGCCTCATTAATTTCCTTAAAGCGAGACTCCGCCTGCGGGTTGTTGGGATTGACATCGGGGTGATATTGCCGTGCCAGCTTGCGGTAGGCGCGTTTGATCTCATCGACCGTAGCGTTTTTGCCTACCCCCAGTGTGGCGTAGTAGTCCTTATAATCGGCAACAGGCATGCCTTCTCCTCCTGCTCAACACAACCCAAGGCTCGACCTCGTCAACAATCCCGATCCTGACAGCGCTCCGAGGGGATTTCCTGTCGAGTCTGACTTCATACACCCTTAATGATCCCAGTATAGAACAGGCACTGGGGCCTTTCTGGCTGAAGATGAATCACAGCCCTGTTCATGGAGCTAAGGAGTGATTCCTTGTCGGTTGACTGGAAGCGGCGCAGCAAAAATGCGTTCAGGAAACGTCTTCAGTCTCCTCTGTCTGACCATGCCAAAACTGTTCGGCAAACGCCACCATCGGGTGCATGGGTGCTTTGGGTTTACTGCGCAGGGGCATATTGGCCTGTTCGGGGGTGCGGTTGCCCTTCCGTTGATTGCAGGTTTCACAGGCAGCCACCACATTGTCCCAGGTGTGCCGACCGCCTTTGGACAGGGGCAACACGTGATCAATCGTGAGCTGGTTGGAGCAACCACAGTACTGACAGGTGTGGTGATCCCGTTTAAAGACCTCCCGCCGATTCACCGAAGGCACCTTCCAGAGTCGCTCAGTGCCGCGCGTGGTGAGACGAATGTATTCTGGAACCTCGAGCACCAGACTGGGGGAGTGGATCTGCCAGCTGCACCCCTTGACCAGATTCATGGGCTCAGCTTTGCCAGTCAGCAGCAGAACAATAGCACGGCGAATATTCACACGGCTCAGGGGCAGGTAATTTTGCGAGAAAACAATAATTGACTGTTCGAGAACATTGGTACCCATACCTGAACTCCTATGAAAAACCCCCGGTGCGGATCAGGCGGTCGGGGGCTTTGTTGGCATTGAATCGGTCACGAGGAGCCAAGCATAACCAAACTGCCCCGCAGGTTTGCAGAGATCTCACCCTTTCCATCAACGGCTGCTGGTTTTGCCCTCGCGTCATTGCTGTGATCCGAATGGTCAAGAATCTGGACTGACTTTCCGGTGTCTCTGCGACTGAACCATGAATACAGGTTACGCTGAGTCTCCAGGAAAACTCATAGCCTATTGATACCCAACCTTATAAGCTAAATGCAAGCAATAGCCTAATGTTACAGTTGTATTATAAGTGTATTACGATCAGTCTGATCAGACCCCGTTCTCAGGAAAAGCTGAATCAGGACCGCGACATGCTCTGGATGTCAGACCTTTGCCGTTGAAACGTTGCTGCAGTTCGGTTTGATCTGATGATGGGTTGTCAGGACCACTGATGTGGAGTCTGCTGTGGCAACAGCAAAGCAATAGCCGACCTTTCGCACCGTTTGGATTAAGTGAGGCTCACGCGGATCCGATTCAATCTTTTTACGCAGAGAAAGGATATGGGTGTCAACAGTGCGGGGATTATCAATGCATTCTGGCCAGGCTCGCTGCAGCAGCTCTGTACGAGAGAGAGGAGAGCCATCGGCCTGGACCAGCGCAAAGAGAAGACTGAACTCTTGGGGTGTGAGCTCGACCCCCTGATTGGCTAAGGTAACGCGTCGTTGCACCAGATCAATGCGGAGATCGCCGTACTGTAAAAAAGTTGGAGGCGTGGTCCGACAAATACGACGGGTCAACGCCTGAATTCTGGCATCCAACAACTGCATACTGAGGGGTTTCGCCAGATAGTCATCTGCGCCTGCGGCCAATCCAGCAATCACATCCTGTTCTGAAGTGCGGTTGGAAAGGAGCAAAATTAAGAGATCAAATTGCTGATGCACCCAACTACACAATTGTAGGCCAACAACACGGTTAGAGATATCAGCATCTAGAAGCATGAGGTTGAACCAGTCCTGTCTTAACAATGCCTTTGCCTGACGCGTACTCTCTGCCACCTGAACCTGATGTCCCGCCTGTTGCATGTGCCAGGCCAGGAGGGAACGCAGATGAGGGTTTCCCTCAACAACTAAAATGTGCAATGGCTGCATAATGTCTTTCCACCTGACATGTGGCAACCCATCAGAATTTCAGGAGCTGCGTTGAACAGAGACACAAGCTGAATGCATAGACAGGATGATGAGCAAGCGCAACTTTCAAGATATGCCGCTATCATATCCATGTTTTTCTGAATTAAGCAAGGCAGGTTGAATATTGTTTTCTGCACTACAAATGCAGAGAAGTCTTGCCGAGTTAGGGTGACTCATTGACTGATGTAGAGATTATTATAGTTAAGTCAAATAAGCAGAGAAATAACTGATTCAAATTGCAAGATTTGATCATCTCGATGGCTGGAAATTCTTGATGCTGGAGATGATGCTATCTCCTAAGCACTCCTCTAAAAACTGAACTCAGGAGCTTTACTTCAGGTGTTGAGGTCGGATCTCAGGAGAGTAGGCATGAATGGTGGGCAGAATGTGGTTGGGTACAGGAATGGGCCGCTTGCTGCGATCAATGCAGGCCACCTGAATTAATGCTTCGACCAGAGGTTTTGTTTCCTCGCCTCGCCAGACACTCTGGAGAAAAGCTGCTCGCAGAGGACTTTCCATCCAGGCATAAGAGCGAACCTCCAATTTGTCACCATGCACGGCAGGCCGCCGATAATTGGCCTCAATTCTGTAGACAACAAACCCGATCCCATAGGTGTGGTAAAGGGTCACGAGATCTTCAATCCCTAATAAATGCTCCCGACTCCGCTCAAAGTAGCGCAGATAATTAGCATGGTAGACAAACCCTGAGAAGTCTGTGTCTTCGTAGTAGATTTGCACAGCTAGGGTATGAGGGGTCACCATAGACATACGCTCACTGCTAAGGGTATTGCTTGATCTATGAAAGCCTTTGTTGCTGGCTCCACAGGCGAGACGGGTCGCCGGATTGTTCAAGAATTGCTCCAGAGGCAGATCCCCGTCAAAGCTCTGGTCCGCGACCCCCAAACGGCCCCATCTATCCTACCTCCAGAGGTAGAGCAGGTGCAGGGGGATGTGACCCAACCGTCCTCTTTGCTGTCAGGAATGGCGGACTGCACGGTTGTCTTATGTGCCACAGGGGCTCGGCCCAGCCTGGATCCCACGGGCCCCTACATGGTCGATTGTCTAGGCACAAAACATCTTGTGGACTGTGCCAAGCAGCTCTCCATTCAGCACTTTGTCCTGGTGTCCTCCCTCTGCGTGTCCCAGTTTCTTCATCCCCTTAACCTGTTCTGGCTGGTCCTCTTCTGGAAACGGCAGGCGGAGATCTATCTGGAAAACAGTGGGCTGACCTATACCATTGTCCGACCTGGGGGCTTGCTGAACGAGGAGGTTCCGGATCCCATCTTTGCTGCTGGTGCAGACACCCTATTTGAAGGTCGTATCGCCCGTGCCCAGGTGGCCCAAGTCTGCGTCGAGGCCCTGATGCAGCCTCAGGCTCATTCAAAAATCATCGAGATTGTGGCTCGTCCCGGAGCTGAGGCCGTGCCGCTCCCCGATCTGTTTGCCAGGGTCTAACTCCCCATCGGCAAGCCCCCACGCCTGTGTTGTAAGATAGAGAGGCTGTGTTCGACTTCGTTGGTGACTGCCGTTATGTTTTTTTGATCTATACCTTTCGATAACTAGGGTCGGGAGCAGGTGTGAGAGCAGTAAGCCAGGATGTCTGGGCTCTGCCTGAGGCGTAATAACCTGGACACTATCAAAATCACTTCCGAGACCCTATCCTGGATCTCCCAGGTCGAAAACGACGGTAAAACGGCGCGGTGGAATATAGACAAGGCTCTCACCTGAGAGTCTTTTTTTATTTTTTATCTTTCTGGCCTGATTCCTCAGCCTTGACAGCCCAGATCCTGATCTCACAAACCATAGACGCATATCCGACAAAAATAGTCGGGTATGTTTGACAGGGGTTGTAGGGGGTGTTACTATCTCCCCTAACTCCTGAAGAAAGTTGGTCCGCACCCCCTCCCCGCGCTGTTACTTGATGAGGCCCTCCCATGACGCAAGCACCCTCCCACGTTTCTCTATCTTCGATTACCTCTGATGTCGCCTCAACCAAAGCGGCTGTTAGTCATCTGCGTTGCCGTGAGTGTGGTGCGGAGTATGAGCCCAAAGCGATCCATGTGTGTGAATTTTGCTTTGGTCCCTTAGAGGTTGCCTATGATTACGACTGGTTGAAGCAGACGGTCACTCGCCAGAGTATTCAGCAGGGGCCTTTATCGATCTGGCGTTACCGCCCCTTCCTCCCTGTGAATTCCACCACTCCGATTGATGTGGGCACGGGCATGACCCCTCTGATCAAGGCGGATCGTCTGGGGCGGCGTCTGGGTCTGCAGAATCTCTACATTAAAAATGATGCTGTCAACATGCCAACCCTTAGTTTCAAGGATCGGGTGGTTTCGGTGGCCCTGACACGGGCGCGGGAGCTAGGGTTCGGGACGGTGTCCTGTGCCAGTACTGGAAATCTCGCCAACTCCACGGCTGCGATTGCGGCTCATGCCGGTTTGGAGTGCTACATCTTTATTCCTGCCGATCTGGAGGCGGGCAAGGTGCTGGGCTCCCTGATCTACAACCCCACCGTGCTGGCGGTGGAGGGGAACTACGATCAGGTCAACCGTCTTTGCTCTGAGGTGGCGGATCGCTACGGCTGGGGCTTTGTCAACATTAATCTCCGCCCCTATTACTCCGAAGGCTCCAAGACCCTGGCCTATGAGGTGGCGGAACAACTGGGCTGGCAGCTGCCGGATCAAATTGTGGCCCCTCTGGCCTCTGGATCCCTCTTCAGTAAGATCTACAAGGGCTTCCAGGAGTTCACAAAAGTGGGCCTTGTGGCGGAGCATGCAGTCCGGTTTAACGGTGCGCAGGCAGAAGGGTGTTCTCCCATTGCCCAGGCTTTCCGCGAAGGGCGGGATTTCGTCACCCCAGTAAAACCCAATACTGTTGCTAAGTCGATTGCAATTGGTAACCCTGCCGATGGCATTTATGCCCTGGATATTGCCCGCAAAACTCAGGGACAGATCGAAGCGGTCACCGATCCAGAGATTATCGAGGGGATCAAGCTGCTGGCGGAGACAGAAGGGGTGTTTACCGAAACCGCAGGGGGCACCACGATCGCTGTGCTCAAGAAGCTGGCGGAAGCTGGACGGATCCAGCCGGAGGAAGTCACCGTGGCCTACATCACTGGCAATGGCCTCAAGACTCAGGAAGCCGTACAGCCCCATGTGGGACATCCGCTGCAGATCTCTCCCAAAATTGATAGTTTTGAGCAGGCTCTAGAGCGGGCTCGGACTCTGGAGCGGCTGGATTGGCAAGAGGTCTCGATCTAGAACCTGTTGCTGAGGTCTGACCTGCAACTCAATACACCTTCAACCTCCCTCTCTTTGCACAGGAACTATTCCTATGGCTGTCAAAGTACTGATCCCTACCCCCCTGCAAAAGTTGACTCGTGATCAGGCGGTCCTTGATTGTGAAGCTGCCACCATCCAGGAGCTGATCAATTCTCTGGAAACCTCTTGCCCAGGATTAAAAGCGCGGTTGTGTGATGAGTCCGGCGAGCTGCGCCGCTTCGTCAACTTTTACGTCAACAGTGAAGATATTCGCTTTCTGGAGGGAGCCAATACCCCTCTCAGTGATGGGGATGAAGTCAGCATTGTTCCGGCAATCGCTGGGGGGTATTAATGGCAACTGAAGGGGCGTTCCAGTATAGATCCCAGTTCTTCGGGGCCGCGGTCGGGGTCCTTTTGCTGCGGAGGGAAGCCGAAGCGGTATAGTTGGTGAGAATGTGTGAGGAAAGGATTGTGATCACTGGCGTTGCTCCCTCAGGTACGGACCGAGTTCAAGGTGTGCCACCCCGGCTTCAGCGCACTATCAGCGTCAGTCTCCTGATCCTAGTCTCCGGAGTAGGGCTGGCCGCCTGCGGTGGAGAAGATGATGCTCAGCTAGGACCCATATCCCTGGCCTTTATCGTCCCGCGCAACTACACCATCACTGGATCACAGACGGTGGGTGCAACCAGTGGGTTTGTGGAATTTGATGTGGTGCGGGAACGGGATAATGAAGCGCTGACCAACCCGATCAATGTTCTGATGATCCCAGAAGAGACCTCTCGCCTGACCGATGAGCTGGGCAATCAGGTTTTTCCGCAGCGATCCGTAGTGCTCCTGGGCAATGGTCCTGACCCCGATGAGGATGGTGTTCCTGATCTTCCTCCTGATCGTGTGCCCAATACCCTGGATCCCCTCGCCCCCTACCCCCCACCCGAGGAATGGCAGGCGCGCAGTGCTCTGGCCTATGTCCCTGGGCAAACAAATATTCCCAGCCGCTTCAGCCTCAATCGCTTTGGCATTGCCTTCTCCGCCATGCTGCCCACCAATGTGACGCTGCGGGGGCTGATCCGCGATGAATTGAATCAGGTGCTGGCCACCACACTGGAATTCAGCCTGGATTCGGCCCCTACCCAGACCGTGTCAGTGTTTCTGGGCAATGCTGAAGCCAGCCAGGATCAACCCGTTGTGATCGCCGTTTGCAATCAACTGAATGCGGCTGCCTACGTGGGCTTGAAAGGCGGACTGGCCACCACGTTGGCGGTGCCTGCACTGCAGTCCACACCCGATACCTCCCTGACGGATCCCACTGCCTATCGGGCCGAGGCTTACCAGTTTGACCGCGGGGGAACGGTACTGCGGGTGTCCAGCAATCCCGCCAGTCCGGATCAGCTGTCGGTGCCGCTTCTGAGTTCTGCCATGCCGGAGGGCACGACCACCTTAACGCTGGTGGATATCAGTGATGGCGGGTTCAACTCGTTTTCCTGTGCTCGGGATCGTCTCTCGGATCTGCAGAATCTCCTCCCAGATTTTTTCGAGTAGTGCCCTGACAAACCTGCTACGATATAAGGCTGCTGATTTTTCTGGAGCCGGATCATGCCTGGACAACCCAGCCGATTTCTGCAGGGGCAAAAAATTGCTCCCATTCCGATTGCTGCTGGGATCGGAGTGAAGCAGCTGATTGATCAAACCTTTGGCTCCTACAATGCAGGGCGGTTACGGGAGGCCTGTCAGTTACTCTGCCAGCGCATGTTACAGCCGGATACCACGGTGGGCATGAGCTTGACCGGGGCCCTCACCCCCACAGGCTTGGGCATTGCAGCTCTGATCCCTCTGATCAAGGCGGGGTTTGTGGATTGGATCGTCTCCACAGGGGCCAACCTCTACCACGACACCCACTTTGGTATCGGTCTGGATCTGCACCAGGGGCGGCCTGATATCAGCGATGTGGTGCTGCGGGAAGAAAATGTAGTCCGCATCTATGACATTTTTTTTGACTACGATGTGCTGCTGTCAACCGATGCCTTTTTTCGCCAGATCATGGCGCAACCGGAGTTTAATCGCCGCATGGGCACAGCGGAGTTTCATTACCTCTGTGGCAAGTACATTGCAGCCCGAGAAGAAGCCCTGGGGTTACAGGAACAATCGCTGCTGGCGGCGGCCTATCGGGCAGGGGTTCCCATTTACACCTCCAGTCCGGGAGACAGCTCGATTGGCATGAACGTAGCTGCGCTGGCGCTGCGGGATCTGGGTCCCCAGCTGGATGTGTCGCTGGATGTGAATGAAACGGCTGCCATTGTGCTGGATGCCAAGCGATCGGGGGGCCATAGTGCTGTCTGGATCCTGGGGGGTGGATCTCCAAAAAACTTCATGCTGCAGACGGAACCGCAAATTCAGGAGGTGCTGGGGATCGAAGAGAAGGGGCATGATTATTTTCTCCAGATCACAGATGCCCGACCGGATACCGGCGGCCTGTCAGGAGCGACCCCCTCGGAGGCAGTGTCCTGGGGCAAAGTCGATCCAGACAAACTTCCCGATACCGTCGTGGTGTATGCCGATACCACCATCGCCCTGCCATTGTTGACCGCTTATGTGTTGACGGCAGTGCCGCCCCGTTCCTGCAAACAGCTCTATCACCGTCGTTCCCAATTGCTAGAGGCTCTGCGTCAGGAGCACTTGCAGGCTCAATCCGCTTCCTAACCTTCCCCTAACCCTGATCTGCCCCTATCCCGGCGGGACGCTTCATCCTGCTGGCAGCAGACTCGACTACAGTGGGGTTATGAAGCCCTCTTAAGCGTTGTTAACCCTGTGCAAGAAGATTACAGACTCATTCTTGATCTCGTTGTCGTTATTTCTGCTGCCACCTTAGGGGGATTTCTCTCCTCCTGTTTACGCCAGCCTGTGGTGGTGGGATATCTTTTGGCTGGCCTGCTGGTGGGACCCACCGGACTGGGCCTCATTAAGGAAGTGATCCAGGTGGAAACCCTGGCCCAATTTGGGGTGACCCTCCTGCTCTTCACCCTGGGGGTGGAGTTTTCGATTGCTCAGCTGCGGCGGGTTCTGGGTATTGGCCTGGGAGGTGGGGTGCTGCAGATCCTGCTCACGATTAGTCTGACCACTGCCCTTTCTCTGCTGACGGGATGGGTGACCAGTATTGCTCAAGGGGTCCTGCTGGGGGCGATTCTCTCCCTTTCCTCAACCGCAGTGGTGATGAAGAGTCTGGCGGAACGGGATGAGACGGGCACACCCCATGGACAGGCGATGCTGGGGATTTTAATTGTTCAAGATCTGGCGGTGGGGTTAATGCTGGCTCTTTTGCCTGCGCTGGGCAAACCTGTGCAGGAACTGGGACAGGCACTGCTCCGCTCTACCCTGGAGATCGGTTTATTTAGTCTGGCTGCCTTGGTTACAGCGGTGTGGATCATTCCTCCCTTTTTACGGTTGCTGGCTCAACGGGAGAGTCGCGAGCTCTTTCTGCTGGGGGTGATCAGTCTGTGTGCCGGAATTGCCCTGCTCACCCACCGATTGGGGATTTCCAGTGAGATCGGGGCCTTTGTAGCGGGGTTAATGGTCTCTGAAGTTGAGTACGCGGATCAAACCCTGGACTATGTGGAACCCCTGCGAGATCTATTTGCGGCGCTCTTTTTTGCCGCCATTGGGATGCTCATTGATCCCAGTTTTATTGCTGCCCATGTTCCCTTAATTCTGTCGCTGGTGGCCCTGGTGATTTTGGGGAAGTGGCTGATCGTGGCCCCGTTAACTCGCAGTTTTCGCTATTCCTGGCAGGTGAGCATCCTGGTGGGTCTGGGGCTGGCTCAGATTGGTGAATTTTCCTTTGTGCTGGCGAGTAAGGGGCAGGCTCTGGGGCTGATCTCCCGTCAACTTTATCTCTTGATTATCAGCACAACGGCAGTGACCCTGCTGGTGTCTCCCCTGCTGATGAAATTGGTGCCGCTGCTATTTACACGTCTGGAACACTCCCCCGGATGGGGCAAACTACTGGCCACCGATTATCCCCGCGAAATTGGAACGGCAGCTCTGCAGGATCATGTGGTCATCTGTGGCTATGGGCAGGTGGGGCGCGACATGGTGCATCTGCTGGAATCTCGCCGCACTCCCTTGCTGGTGATTGATCAGTCTGAACGGGTGATTCAACAGCTGCGTCAACGGCAGGTTCCCTATGTGTATGGAAATGCTGCCAGTGCCCTGGTCCTGGAGCGAGCCCACCTGGAAGCTGCCCGGGCGATGGTGATTGCCCTTCCGGATCGGATGAGTACACGCCTCTGTCTGAAACGAAGTCTGGAACTGGCTCCCCAGCTCACGATTGTGGTGAGGGCCCTGCACCGTGAGGATGTGGAATTGCTGTATCAGCTTGGGGCCGCAGAAGTGGTGCAACCGGAATGGGAAGCCAGTCTGGAACTGAGCAGCTATGTGCTTCAGACCCTGGGGGAGCCTCTGGCCACCATTCAGCAGGACATTCTGGAGATCCGCCACAGCCACTATGCAGATCTGCGGCCACAACCCCCCCAGTTGCTTGATCCGGCCTTTGCCTCTGGGAGAATCGGCAGGGCTCACCTCCACCTCCTCAGGCTTTCTCCAACCGGACAGGTTGTCGCAGGATGAAGTCACGGAGTCCCTCTTCTGGAGCGAGATCTGGTCTCCGGGTTTACCTCCAGTTCCCCCCCAAGCGATGGATCAGTCCGTAGGTTAACCAATGCAAGCAGATTTCATCAGGAGAGATCGGTGTATGGCCCAACAGGAACTGATTCTGGATCTGATCCGGCATGGAATTGCTGAAGCGCGCGAGGTGGGTCAAGCTGATCACAGCCGATCCCTTACTGAGACCGGACAACAGCGAACTCGACAGGTGGCAGCACGGCTACAGTCATGGAAATGGAGCTGGCAGATGATCCTGTGCAGTCCGCTCCTGCGAGCACAGCAAACTGCTGCAATTCTGGTAGACACAGGACTGGCTCCCCAAATGGAGACCTTTGCACCTCTGGCTCCTCAAGGCTCCTTTGCCGAACTGGAGTCCTGGCATCAGAGGCAACCCCATATTCACCACCTAGCCCTGGTGGGGCATCAACCGCATCTAGGACAGTGGGTGGTTCAGGCCCTCTGGGGAGAAACAAATCTACAGGCCAGCTCCACTGGCGAAGTCATCCAGCTGAAAAAAACAGGGATCGCTCAGGTGGTTTTTCCTGGGGGCAAACTGCAGGCAGGACAGGGAATGCTGACGGCACTCCTACGCCCAAAGTTTCTGCTCTAGCTAGGAAAATTTGTTGATCAGGGCCTGCACCAGGTTCCAGCTCATCAACGAGACCCCCAGCAGCAGAATCATAAAGAGGGTAATACTGAGGAAGGAGCGCAGTCTTGATGGGGGGGTTGGAGTTCATAACCTTGAAGATCCAGTGACTTTAGATTGATATCTCCCCAGTGTACCCTTCAGGCTACTGTCCCGTTTTCCTGAAAGTGATTCTTGAATAGATTTAACTGCACCCTAAGGCTTCAATCTGCTTCCACAGGGATTGTTCCCTGGACTTGGGCCAGTTTTTGAGCAAATCTCTGCCGCAACTGGGTCATGTTGCAGCTATTTTGCCCAATCTGATCAGCGATAATGCCTAAAACGATCCTGCTTTTGGCCCTTGTCGACAGGGGAACCGATTCTTCAGAATAATAGAATCTACTTGGTCAAGTGTTAGATATCTCACTGTGTTCAGACTTCAGACTGAACGTGAGGAAACAGTACCCATGTGCAGTCTGTTGCTTTCTTCTCTGCCTAGACCTATGGACAACCGTTCTCCTGTATCAGACCGGATGACTGACGAAGATGATACGACCGTGATTCCGGAAGTGGCGTACTTATCGGCACAGCAGTTGCAACGGACACGTCCCTGCCTGATCACATTGATGGGCTTTGAGATCGGGAAGTTGTATCCGCTGCGCTCCAGTCTGATCATCGGACGAGGCGCTGCAGCTGATTTGCGATTACAGGGAAGCGGTATTTCTCGAGAGCATTGCCGGATCCTGCTGAAGGCTGAGGGTGTAATTCTAGAGGATCGTAACAGTAGCAACGGCACTTACTTAAATGGTCGGCGGATCTGGCGGGAAGTGTTGACAGATGGAGACAAGATTCAAATCGGTTCATCGACCGTCCTGCGATTTACCTACTGTGATGAGCTGGAGGAAAGGGTGGCCCGGCTCCTGGGAGATCTGGCGCTGCGCGACTCGCTCACCAATGCCTATAGCAAACGCTACTTTATGGATCGGCTAGACAGTGAAGTCCACTTTTCACTTCGGCAGCAGTCCTGCTTATCCCTGTTGCTTTTCGATCTGGATAATTTCAAGCAAATTAATGATCGCTATGGTCATCTGGCAGGAGACTGGGTGCTGGCCCGGTTTGCAGAGCGGGTGCAGATCAATATTCGCAATGAGGATATTTTTGCTCGCTATGGAGGCGAGGAATTTGTGGTCCTCACTCGCGATACTGCAGGGGATCTGGGGCTCTCCCTGGCGAATCGACTCCGACAACAGGTGGAAAACTTAATCCTGAATTACGAAGGACGGCTGATTTCCCTCACCACCAGCATTGGTTTGGCCACGATGCCTTTGGGAGGAATCACCTCTGCTAGTCATTTGATTGCTGCGGCTGATCAGGCCCTTTACTCTGCCAAAGCCATGGGGCGCAATTGCGTCATGGTGTTTAACCCAGAGTTCCATGAAATGCCAGTACAAGCCTGAACTCGAGGGGATTCGATCCAGGGGGGGTAAGTCATCCCAGAAAGTAGCAACACTCGTTGATATTTCGTAAGATATTGATATTTCCGCACACAGTATTTACTTATCGTGCTGGATTCTATCTTGAAAATGGTTCGACTGAGAGGACTTATTCTATGACCATAGCAGTTGGACGCGTAGCGCCAGAGCGGGGGTGGTTCGATACCCTCGATGACTGGCTCAAGCGTGACCGCTTCGTTTTCATCGGCTGGTCCGGCCTCCTGCTCTTCCCCTGTGCCTACCTGGCTCTGGGCGGTTGGCTCACCGGTACCACCTTCGTTACCTCCTGGTTCACCCACGGCCTCGCCTCCTCCTACCTGGAAGGCGCCAACTTCCTGACCGTGGCTGTCTCCTCCCCGGCCAATTCCATGGGCCACTCTCTCCTGCTCCTCTGGGGACCGGAGGCTCAGGGGGACTTCACCCGCTGGTGCCAGATCGGCGGCCTCTGGACCTTTGTGGCTCTGCACGGGGCCCTGGGTCTGATCGGCTTCATGCTGCGCCAGTTTGAGATCGCTCGCCTGGTGGGTGTACGCCCTTACAACGCCATTGCCTTCAGTGCGCCCATTGCCGTGTTTGTCTCTGTCTTTTTGATCTATCCACTGGGACAGTCCGGCTGGTTCTTTGGGCCCAGTTTTGGGGTGGCGGGTATTTTCCGGTTTCTGCTGTTCTTCCAGGGCTTTCATAACTGGACCCTGAATCCGTTCCACATGATGGGTGTGGCGGGTGTGCTGGGGGGAGCCTTGCTGTGTGCCATTCACGGGGCCACAGTGGAGAACACCCTGTTTGAAGATGGCGAAGGGGCCAACACCTTCCGTGCCTTTGAGCCCACCCAAGCGGAAGAGACCTATTCGATGGTGACGGCCAACCGTTTCTGGAGCCAGATCTTCGGGATTGCCTTCAGCAACAAGCGCTGGCTGCACTTCTTTATGCTGTTTGTGCCTGTGACGGGGTTATGGATGGCCTCGATTGGGATTGTGGGCGTAGCGTTGAACCTACGGGCGTATGACTTTGTCAGCCAGGAGATCCGAGCGGCAGAGGACCCTGAGTTTGAGACGTTCTACACCAAGAACATTCTGCTGAACGAAGGGATCCGGGCGTGGATGGCGCCGCAGGACCAGCCGCACAAGCGCTTTGTCTTCCCTGAAGAAGTGCTGCCTCGCGGTAACGCTCTCTAGGTTGAACGTGGCTATTCGTGCTACCGAACCTGAACCAGCAACACGGTTTCATCTCCTTTGTGGAGGTATGGAAAGGTAGCACATTCCCGTTACACTGTGAAATAAGTTTTGACATCATCGGTCTTTGTTTTGCTTTGGGAGGCTGTCCTCTGTGACAACTGCAACGTTTAATACAGGGATGATGCAGGACCGTACCTACGGCGGATTCGCCTGGTGGGCCGGGAATGCTCGTCTGATCAATCTCTCCGGTCGTCTGCTGGGAGCTCACGTGGCTCATGCAGGCTTGATCGTCTTCTGGGCTGGTGCCATGCTTCTCTTCGAAGTGGCTCACTTTGTCCCCGACAAGCCCATGTACGAACAGGGGCTAATCCTGATGCCCCACGTTGCCACCCTGGGTTACGGAGTTGGCCCTGGGGGTGAAATTGTGAACACTTATCCTTTCTTTGTGGTGGGTGTTCTGCACCTGATTTCCTCTGCTGTTCTTGGTCTGGGTGGTATCTACCACGCCATTCGCGGCCCTGAGACTCTCGAACAGTCCTTCCCCCTTCTTTGGCTACGACTGGAAGGACAAGAACAAAATGACCACCATCATCGGTATTCACCTGATCCTGCT
>JAAUUJ010000191.1 GCA_012030715.1 Synechococcaceae cyanobacterium SM2_3_1
TCGAACTGGGACTGGGAGGGATTGGGTTCAACCTTTTGCGGAGACGCGCCACATGGGTATCTACAACCCGCTCATCCCCAAAGAAATCGTGCCCCCACAACCGATCAATGAGCTGAGAACGGGTCCAAACCCGACCGGGATAGCTCATTAACACCCTCAGCAACTCAAATTCCAGCGGGGTGAGATCCAGAAGTCTGCCTTCTCGTTTGGCCACGCGTTGATCCAGGTCCAGATGTAGGTGTGGGGTCTGCAGCAGGTTGGCCGTTGCGGGTTCTCGGAGAGTCCGGCGCAGTAAAGCCCGCACCCGCGCCACCAATTCCCGAGGACTAAAAGGTTTAACAATATAGTCATCTGCTCCTGTAGATAAACCCACAATCCGATCAATCTCTTCTCCTCGGGCAGTCAGCATCAAAATAAAAGGCTCCCTGCCTCCAGGCCCCTGGCGAATGCGGGTACACACCTCCAACCCATCCAGTCCAGGCAGCATCAAGTCCAAGATGATCAGCGGCACGGGATGAGCAAAAAACTGGTTCACTGCCTGTAATCCATCCGTGACCCAACCACAGCGGAATCCTTCCTGTTCCAGATACAAACGCACCAGTTCGGCAATCTCAGGATCGTCCTCCACAACCAGGATCTCAGTTGCCATGCCACTATCCATCACGGCCTTTACCCCCTAGCCTACAGCAGCTCAGATTCAGAAATGGTTACCTAGCGTTCCTCCAGCCAAGGTGAGAGGGTGAAGATCCCATGCTTCTCAGGCGATCTGGAGATACCCATGAGCCTAAACGGACCTGAAGTAGCAGTATCGGGTCTCGGCCTGACTAGAATAAGCTAGTTCGATCAAAAAAAGGTGAAGGCATGGTCGGAGAACCCGTCGATGCTGTAGAGTTGCTGCAACGCTATGCCAATGGTGAGCGTGACTTTGCGGGAGTCTCTCTACGAGGTGCCAATCTCAATGGGGCGACTCTGAGTGGGATCAACTTGCAGAATGCCGATCTGCGGCAGATCAAACTGGCTGACAAAGCCGTCCTGATCTCAGCCGAACTTTCTAGAGCTTCTCTAACCGATGCCGACCTGAATGGTGCCAACCTGCAGCAGGCCAACCTGTATCAGGCCAATTTACACAGAGCGGATCTGCGCCGCGCTTACCTCAGCGAAGCAAATCTGAGTGAGGCCGATCTGCGGGAAGCTAGGCTGGACAAAGCGAATCTGTGGCGGGCGAATTTGCGACGGGCGAATCTCTGTGCTGCGGATCTGCATCGAGCCTCACTGGTGGAAACCAACCTGGAGGGGGCGCTCTACGATGACAATACCCTCTTCGCCTCAGGGTTTAATCCGATGGCTGCGGGTATGCGGCCTTCCCAGCAGGTGATGCGCAATTTAGAGAATCAACCCTCCTATGACTAGTCCAACCCAGGCGACAGGATGATCTAATCGACCATGGGCTCCTATCACTCGACTACTGCGCGGATCGGGATTGTCATTCCCACCCTGGAGGAGGAGGAGACCATTGCATCCTGCCTGGCCCATTTGCAACTGGAGAGTCCCCCCTTTGAGGTGATCATTGCCGATGGAGGCTCCCAGGATTTCACACTGGATCGAGTTGCAGACATGAAAGCCACCCTGACCTACCCTTTGCACTGGGGAGTGGCACCAGAACGGGGTCGAGCCGTCCAGATGAACTGGGGAGCCCAGCAAACCGATGCTCCGATTCTGCTCTTTCTGCACGCGGACTCCCGCTTACCCGCTGGAGGTCTGGAGGCAATCCGCCGCAGCCTTGAGGATCCGCAAATCGTAGGGGGACGGTTTCGTGTCCAGCTGGATAGCCAGAGATGGCCTTATCCCCTCTTTAGTCGGGCCATTAACTGGCGCAGCCAATTCACGGGGTATTTCACCGGAGACATGGGCATCTTTATTCGCCACCAGGTGTTTGCAAAATTAGGCGGATATCCCTGTCAGCCGCTCATGGAGGATCTGGAACTTTCGGGTCGGATGCAAACCTGGGGTCAGCGAGCCTTTCTGGAGGGCCCAATTCTCACCTCCAGTCGTCGCTGGCAACGTCACGGCCCCTGGCGAACGATCGCCCTCATGCAAATCCTCCGCTTCAGCTACCGTTTAGGAGCTAGGCCGGAGGATCTGGTGCGCTGGTATAGGGATGTCCGCTAGATCAGAGGATCACAGGACAGACTGATGCACTTTTCTGGCCATGCCCAGCCGTTGCATGAGAGCGATGGCCCAGTAGGTCATATCAATCTGCCACCACTGAAGACCCGCTCGGGCACATTTGGGATCAGCGTGATGATTGTTGTGCCAGCCTTCTCCGTAGGTGAGAAGCGCCACCCACCAGAGATTGCGCGCATTGTCATCACTATCATAGGGACGGTTGCCCCAGTAGTGGCTGGCGGAGTTCACGAACCAGGTGGAATGCCAGAGAAGCACGGCTCGGACAAATATTCCATAGAAGACAAATGGCCATCCCCCCAACAGGTAGAGCAGGCCACCCAGTGGAATTTGCAGGAGAATGAAGTAGCGATCCAGGAATTGATAGTAAGCATTGCGACTCAGATCGGGGGCCAGAGCATCGTAATGACTGGGCTGAAAAAACTCATCCCGAGGGGCCAGGATCCAGAGGATATGACTCCACCAGAAGCCCCGCTTGATGGAATAGGGATCCTTGTTCACATCCTCAGTAAAGGCATGATGCTGTCGGTGGCCCCCACACCAGAAGATCGGCCCTCCCTGCAGGGCTAAAGCTCCCAAGGTGGCAAAAAAGTATTCCACCAGCTTGGGCACCTGGAAACTACGGTGGCTAAGTAGACGGTGATACCCGAGACAGATGCCGAGACTGCCAAACATCCAATGCAAAACCACCGCGATTCCTAGAGCTGACCAGGAAAAGAAGTAAATGCCACTGATCAGGGCAATGAGATGAAATAGACCAAAAAAGGTGATATGAAGCCAACAATATTTAGCGGGAGCAACCTCGGGCTGCAAAACCGACTCACCAGAAACGGAGACATTCATGAATAAAGAAAAACCCCTTAATCGCAATCCAACTGTAGAGATCCTGAAGGAAGACCACAATCTTCTCGGACCCAGAAATAATGGAAATCAGCAGCCATTGCCTGCCATCTAAGGGAATTCCCTCGACAGGAGATAAAGGCTAGACCCCCAATGATGCAAGCAAGACTTGCTTGACATTCAGCCTAACGATATTCCAGGGTAAATGCAAGTTTTACTTGCACTCTATGCCCAGATCCAGTCATACCACGCGCCAACGTCTTCTGAATACCGCGAAAGAATTGTTTGCACGGCAGGGGATCACCCATACCACTACGCGACAGATTGCCGAAGCTGCTGGGGTGAATGAAGTCACCTTATTTCGTCACTTCAAGTCAAAGCAGGGGCTACTGCTGGCAGTCTTTGCCGATCTGGGGGTATTTCGCGGGATCACCGACCTACCAACATGGATGCGGGTGGGCAGTGGCATGAGGATATCAAGGACTATGCTCACCGTTGCTTTCATGCTCTGGTGGAAAATCCTGAGCTGGTGCGATCGGTAGTGGGAGAAGCGGATTTATTTTCAGAGGCTCATCGTCAGGCGCTGCAACGGGGGTTTCTACAGGCTCAATCACAGTTGGAGATCTATCTAGAGCAGGTGGTGGATGCAGACCTGGATCGCACTCAGCTTTCCGAAGCCACAGCGACCCTTCACTTGTTGATTCTGGGATGCGCGGTCATGCAGATCACTGCCACTTTTCCCCCTCTGTTTGCCCAAGCAGCAGCAGAGGACAGGGGCCAGGCGTGGTTATTGTGGTGTGTGAACTTCTGGTTACAGAGCGTCCAAACCCAGAGAAGTTTAGATTATTGAGAAGACAGCGAAGACGCCACAGCTTCGTCGTCCGACTCGTTACTAATGAAACCCGAACTCTCCGTCAGGCTGGATTCCAGGGCGTATTTGAGGGTGTGCCAGGGTAAGGTTGCACACTTGATCCGGACTGGAAACTGGGCCACGCCTTTCATGGCATTGAGGGACCGTTGCTCTCGAGGGAATTCCCCATCCCCCTTCATCATATTTTGAAACTTTTCTACAAACGCAAGTGCCTCGGTCAAGCTACGACCTTTAAGAGCTTCAGACATCAGATCGGCAGAGGCCATGGCGATGGCACACCCTTCCCCAGAGAACTTGACATCCTCAATGCGGGCCTGCTCCGCATCCAGTTGCAGCGTCAGGTCAATCGTGTCTCCGCAGGAGGGATTATGTCCACGTTGCTGCCGGTGAACAGGATCGGTGGTGCCGCGATGCCGTGGCTTCTTGTAGCGTTCCAGAATCACCTGCTGGTAAAGGCCGCGTAGATTATCCAGGGACATAACCATGAAGAAATAATGAACACATCTTTATTGTAGGCGCTTCTTTTTATTTCCCTGGGCCGGAAAGGTCCTCTGCTTCTGACCATTGTTACCCCAGACTTACAAAGCTTGATAACTCTACTCAATCACTGTATTGCTAGATAGTAATATCTAAGTTATTCTCGTAGAAGGCGGATCGAGTTTGTTCTGGCTGGGTTCGCTCAGAGTTTGGGATCGGTGGGAACGAGAGATGGCACGACAGATTCGGCTGGGGTTGATCGGTTTGCTGCTGGGGTTGCTTTTCTGGCTTGGGGGAGGGAGTCTGGCTCTGCCCGTCGCGGCGGTGATCCTGCAGCAAACGGAAGCTCCGGGGCAGGTTCTCTATCAATCCCGACAAACCCTAACAGATCGATCGGCACAGGGATGGCAGGCGATTGCCTTTAAGCGAATCCGGTCTGAGGGTGAAAGTATCTTGACCCTGCGCCTGGTGGGATTCCCCGGAGTGACTGATGTGCAGCATCCCCACCCTCTGGCGCTGGTTACCTCCCTGGGGCAGCGTTATCAAGCTCCTGACATAACGGACCAGGTGTTTGGGGCATCCGATCCAGAAGGCAATGTGGGCCAGTACGATCTCCACGAGATCCTGCCCGTTTTGAAGCCTGAAATTCCTTTGCAATTGTTTCTGCAAGCATCCGATGGCACGACGGTTGTGATTCCGATCCCGGGCAGGGTGATGCGGGAATGGCAGAAAGTGGCGGCTCGATCCTGATCAATGGGAGATGTGCGATGACTGAATGTTCAGCTCCAGAGTCTATGTTGCAACAGATCCCAGCAGGACATCTCAACCTGATGGGGTATGTGGGGCAATCGCAGGTGAATGGTCCCGGGTGTCGGGCTGTGGTCTGGGTCCAGGGCTGTCACCGTGGTTGCTCTGGGTGTTTTAATCCCCAATCCTGGCCCTTTCACTTGAATCAGGTCTACGCCATTGAGCACCTGGCTCAGGAGATCCTGGCCAACCCCGAGCACGAGGGGGTGACCTTTTCGGGAGGGGAACCCTTCTGGCAGGCGGCAGGGCTAGCGGATCTGGCTCGACGGGTGAAAAGGGCTGGTCTGAATGTCATGGCCTTCACTGGGTTCCGGCTGCAGGAATTGCAATCTCCTCAGGCCCCTCCAGCCGCCGCCGACCTGTTACGGGAGCTGGATCTGCTGGTGGATGGTCCCTTTCTGGAGTCGCAGGCCATCCATGATCCCCAGTCCCTGGTGTCTTCGCGCAATCAGCAGGTGCATATTTTCAATTCTGATCTCAGGAACCGGATGCAATGGGCCAGTGATCAGATGGAAATTCATATTCTGCCGGATGGGACGCGCCTGTTTACAGGCTATTGGGGCGGGCATGAGCATCTGGACCTGGCTCTTTAACAATCAATCTGGCCCCTAACAACTCTTTATCGGGATTATTCATATGGCAGACATCATCGTGATCGGCGCAGGGTTGGGAGGCTTACCCACCGCCTATGAGCTTCGCCATTTATTGCCGCGTGAGCACCGGATCACGCTCATCTCCAAATCTTCAAAGTTTACATTTATTCCCTCTTTACCCTGGGTGGGACTGGATCTGATCCCGCTGGAGCAGATTCAGGTGGATCTGCCTGTGCGCGTGACGGGCATGGGCATCGAGTGGCGGCAGGGGGATGTGCACAATCTAGATGTCCAGAGGCAAACTCTGGAGGTGGGGGAAGAAAGACTCCCCTATGACTACCTGGTGGTGGCCACGGGTGCGGATCTGGCCCTGGAGGAAATTCCAGGGTTGGGACCGGATCAGGGCTACACCCAATCGGTCTGCAATCCCGATCATGCAGAGCTGGCCCGTGCTGCCTGGCGGCGCTTTCTAGAAACTCCAGGGCCTGTAGTCGTGGGAGCTGTCCCTGGGGCCAGCTGTTTTGGGCCCGCCTACGAGTTTGCGCTGCTGGCCGACCATGTCTTGCGTCAGAAGGGCCTCCGCTCCCAGGTTCCCATCACCTTAGTCACCCCTGAACCGTATGCCGGACACCTGGGCATTGGGGGGATGGCTAACTCTGCGGAACTGGTGCACAAACTCATGCAAAAACGGGATATTCAGATCCTGGAAAACACCGCCATTGAGGAAATTGGTCCCGACTGGATCCGCCTCAGGGAGGGTCGTAGCCTGCCCCAGGCCTTTTCCATGCTACTGCCGCCATTTCGGGGAGCGGGCTTTCTGCAGCAGTCCCCTGGATTGACTGATGCCAAGGGGTTTGTGCCAGTCCTTCCCACCTATCAACATCCCGACCTGACCTCGGTCTACAGCGTCGGGGTAGTGACTCAGCTCCCACCCCCAGAACAAACCCCCCTGCCGGTTGGTGTTCCCAAAACAGGGCAGATGACCGAGTCCATGGGAATGGCGGTTGCCCATAACATTGCCGTGCATCTGGGGGCTGTCCAGGGCAAGCTCATGGCTCCGACTCTAGAGGCCATCTGTTTTGCCGACTTTGGCAACACGGGTATTCTCTTTCTGGCAGATCCAGTGCTGCCGGTCCCTGCGTTAGGGCGGCGACGGCGGGCGATTGCCATGCAGGGACCCTGGGTGAGCTGGGCTAAAAAATCCTTCGAACGCTACTTTCTGGCGAAAATGCGCTGGGGGGTTGCGGTGCCCTGGTTTGAGCGGTTGGGATTGCGGAGCGTGGGTCTGCGTCTGGTGGAACCCCTCACCGAAGAGCCCTGGACTGAAAAACGGGAGGTCAGCCTGTTGTGACGGGATCGATGTCAACAAGCTTTGCCGCCCCGGAGATGGTGGAGATCGATGCAGGGGTGGTCCGGGTGTCGGCGGGGTGGGGTAAGCTGGCGCTATTTCCCAGGTGGCGGATCGTGACTTAATCAATCTCTCTGGACAAATGAAAAGGGGGCATGAGC
>JAAUUJ010000192.1 GCA_012030715.1 Synechococcaceae cyanobacterium SM2_3_1
AGAGCTTCCCCAACCACAAACGTAGCGGATCCCCCACCAGGTGAGTAACCCAGCACTGTTGGCCACAAACACCATCAGGATCAGCAGCGGTTTCAGATCCACCCCCAGATCCTGGGCAATAGGAGGCACCAAAGGCGCTAGCAGAATGACTGTGGTGGCATTGGGAAGCACTGCTGAGAGGGGGGCCGTGACCACCACAATTCCCAGCAGCAACATCCGCCCACGCCCTCGAGCCAGGATCAGGATATAGGTGGCCACTAAATCAAAAACCTTGGTGGGGGTAAAAGCTCGTACCAGGATCATGGCCCCAAAGAAGAGGGCAATAGTTTCATGACTCTGACCGATGTAAGCCACAGCCTCTTCCAGTGTCAGAATATTGCTGAAGATCAAGATCAGGGCTCCCAAAAAGGCTGCAATGGTCAGATGCAACCGTTCGGTCATGATCAGGAGCAGGACGATCAAAAAAACAAGGGAAGCAAAACCTGCCTGCCAAGCTCCCATGGAATTCCTCAATCAGGTAGTTAGGGAAAAATCCTACATTGATCGATCTCGTGGTTTCAAGAAGTCTTCCCCAGCACTTGAAAAGAAGGTGCTGATCCTTCCTCTTCTGAGGGGGCAACCTGCTGAATCTACGGATGATCATGTCCCGTACATGATGCTACACCATCCCGAGGGGATCAAGGGGGACTCACTGCCTGTAACGTCCTCAGGGCATTGATCCCAACCTATCGGTTGAGGGATCCGGTATCACTCCTGCGATTGATGAGATGACCCTGCATGAAATTTAGGGGCATGAGTCTACCTGGGTCTTTCATTTGATATCTGGTTGTTATCTTCCAGGAGATAGAATCCAGTCAATCTTGAAGCTCAGATCCAATCAGAGTTGAAGAGAAAGTCTCGAAACTTTGCTACAAGTTCAGAGTTTTATTGCTGTCGCCACCGCATCCCCACAGATCGACAAAGAGACAGAGCGGAGAAGGGTATATAAATAATATTTTTGAGATTCTTCCAAACAGGCATAATGCTTACCCCCATCCCTGTCGTGACTAGCGAAAGCACCCATTCTTCATGATCGGCCCGATAAATACAGAGAAAAAAGAGCATAGCTACGACCTCATCATTGTAGAACTCACGGATGGCCGTACTGTGGATCTGGAGGCAGGCCTGATCTCTATGGGCTCTAAATACCACACCGAATATCTGGAGAAATTTGAACTGGAGAAGCAAGGAGGCAATCTGGTTACCGATAAAGGGGCTCTAGCTGCTATCCAGATCTGGAGAGATATTCGCCGCACCACAGGGCAAAACGCTGGCAAGAGCATATTTCAACTACAGTTCAACCCTGATCAGAGAACACTCTAGATTCGCTCACTCCGATCCATTCAATCTGGAAACTCTGGATCCGGTGTCACCTGCACCGCCATCTGCCGCAGGAGTCTCAACGCTTCCTCACGCCCATCGATCATCGCTTTTTCGTCAATCCAGTAGGTGGCGATTCCCAGATCCTCCAAAAAACTAATGTACTCCCCCTCTGGAGGCCGATCAAACACAGCCGCCTTACGCACCGGATACCCCTGCGAAAGCCATGGGATCAGAGCAAACCGCTCATAAAACAACAACTGCCCCACCACCTCCTGGATCGTCTCTGAAGAATCCTGCTGGAACAGCAACTTCACCTCGGCCAGCAGCAGACAATCATCTCCCACTGCCAGAAAATCAAAATACTGCTGATCCTCCCGCACCTCTAAACCCGCCAGTCGAAACCAGCGCCGAAATTGATGCAGCACTTCGTTATGGCGCGGACTTCGTTCCAATTGCCGCCGCCGCCGCCGCTCCGCCAATAAAGGATCACTACTGGGGTTTCCCGCCAGACCACTGGAGCGGAATGAAGGCTTCTCATCTGGATCCAGAACAATGTGTCCTCCAGCCGGTTGATGCAAAAGGGGTGGCATTTGTAAATCTACAGGCAGCGTCTCCCAGTGGGGGGGTGGCTGTTCCGCCTGAAGCAACAACTGCCGATTGGAAGCACTGTGAGGATCAACATCAAACAGCACCCGAAACATCGAAAAAGAAAAATTCAGATCCAGGCGCAGCTGTTCCGGGGTCACCTGATTTCGCCCTGTTGCAATCCTGGGTGACCAAAATAAAGCATCACCAGCACCGGATATACAGGTAAAGGTCGGTGTAACGGCACCAGCATCGCCCACATCTCCTGAGTCCACTGGGCCTGCATGATCTCCGCTTGCTTGCCCTTGCCCACCACCTGCAACATCTTGGGTAGCCCCGTTTTCCACCCACAGGGATGATCATCAAACCCACAGGTCTGCCGCCCCTGGTCTACCATCAGCGGAAACTGCCCATCATACAGACGAAAAGGACAGAGATCCCGATCCTCTGCCAAAAATGACTCATCCCTCCACAGATGAGCCGCCAGCGCATGGCACCCGATCCCTTCCTGACTATTGCAGGCTTTCATCCAGCGCCGTTCCGTCAGTTTCCCCCCCACCCGACTGGGAGCCAGAGGCCGAACCAGCCCATTCTCCCCCTGGTTAAACAACGGCCAGATCAGATCAGAGGTCGCTGCATGTACTGCCCCTTCAGGCAAACGAGGCAAATAATGGTGGGACTTCATGTAAAACGGATCACAGATTTCTTGGGCCACCTCTTCGATGGGCATGCCATGGCCAGATCCAATCCAGGGCAATTGGGGACGATCTTCCTGAGGATGTCGAGCACGGTGATACTGGATGGCAAGAGCTACTTCCACCCCCACAGGACGCAGCTCGGGTGTCAACTGCCTGTAACACCGCAGCAACCGCGAGGCCTGCACAAACAGGTCATACCGATCCACCGGAATGGCTACCGTCGCTGTCATTCCACCTACTCTGCACCTGCAGGCTGGGTCGCTATTCAGACCTCAGTGTAGTTGAGAAAATTGGTGGAGAGCAGAAACGATCCTCGCCGTCATAGGATAAACTTAGGTCGTCTCTCCCGTTTGGGCTAGAACTACCGAAATGGGTACAGTAGATTAGCAGTCATCAACACAGGTAGGAAACACCATGTCCAAGGGTTTTGGGCCATTCGGCAAAATTCAGGAAGCTCTGAAAAAGGCGCAGCAGGTCCGTGATGGTGCCCAGCAACTGCAATCAGAACTGGAAACGATGGAGATCACTGGGGAATCCGGTAACGGTCTCGTTAAGATCACTGTCAACGGTAACCAGGAACCCCGCAAAGTTTCCCTCGATCCCTCCGTTCTCAATGAAGCTCCCGATGTGGTAGAAGATCTGATCCTCACCGCCATGGTTGATGCTTACACCCGCTCGGCTGAAACCATGCGCCAGCGTATGGAAGAACTGACAGGGTCCATCAACCTCCCCGGTTTAGGCCTGTAAATAACCCTCCTGATGTGCTGACACTTTCGGGCCTGGGATCTGTTCCTGGGCCCTGTTAAGCTGGGTAGCCTGGATAGCCACACTCTATGTTCACACGCC
This sequence comes from Synechococcaceae cyanobacterium SM2_3_1, assembly GCA_012030715.1. Classification (GTDB taxonomy): domain Bacteria; phylum Cyanobacteriota; class Cyanobacteriia; order Thermostichales; family Thermostichaceae; genus JAAUUJ01. The sequence goes on from JAAUUJ010000192.1 coordinate 3,492, forward strand.
CTCTCACCCGTTTAATCGAGGAATTGCAGCGCTTACCCGGGATCGGACCCAAAACAGCTCAGCGACTTGCACTTCACCTCCTCAGCCGACCTACTCTGGAGATCGAATCCCTCGCCCAGGCGCTCCTGGAAGCGAAGCAAAAGGTCAAACATTGCTCCACTTGCTTCAACTGGTCTGCGGAAGATCCCTGCGAAATTTGTCGTTCATGCCAGCGAGATCAGAGTCTCTGCTGCGTTGTGGCGGACCCTAAGGATCTGATTGCCCTGGAAAGAACCCGCGAGTTTAAAGGTCATTACCACGTCCTGGGTGGCGTTATTTCCCCCATGAATGGGGTCACAGCTGATCATCTCCACATCCGCGAATTGATCAAACGTGTGGCTCAAGGTCAGATTTCGGAGGTGATCTTTGCCATCAGCCCTAGTGTCGAAGGGGAAGTCACTATGCATGTAGTCAAAGATTATCTGCGCGAAATCAATTCCTCTCTCCGCATTACTCACCTGGCTTTTGGTCTTCCCGTGGGCTCTGATCTGGAGTACGCCGATGAGGTTACACTCTCCAAAGCCCTGGAAGCCAGACGAGATCTGTAGGGTTCGCGTTGCTCAATCCCCTGGTTTAATGCCAAAATGATTGACTGACCAACCCCTGGAGAGGTGGCAGAGTGGTTGAATGCGGCGGTCTCGAAAACCGCTATGGCGGCAACGTCATCGAGGGTTCGAATCCCTCCCTCTCCGTTCATTTCAAGCTCTATGATCCTTGCTCTGTCTAGGTTACACTAGATAGGTGGTTTTCTCTATGGTGCCTTGTCGTGCCCTCTAGATCCCCACTTTGCCCCCCAGATTTAAGCAAGGATTAAGCAGGTAAGCAAGATGGGTGTAAGCAAGTCTCAACCCAAGATCGACCTCGCAAAGCTCAATCAGACCCTCAAAGACCAGAAAGTTGGTGTGCGCATCCAGAAAATTGGTGAGCGCCTCTACCTGCAGGCAACTCTGCCGCCCAAACCCAACTCGGGAAAGCCCAAACCACACCAGCAGCGGATCACCCTGGGAATCTATGCCAATCCAGCGGGGTTGAAGCGTGCAGAAGCGGAAGCGAGGAAGGTGGGGAGCTTGCTAGCCCTGAATCAGTTCGACTGGCTGACTATGAGAAGGCGGATAAGTCTGAGCAGCGTAAGACGGTGGGCTACTGGATCGATAAGTATGAGGCTGACTTCTTTGAGAGAAGGGGTCGCAGCCCTGAAGCAGAGCTGAACTGGAGGAAGGATTATCTACGGGCTCTGAATCGATTGGATCGGGATTCAGTGCTGACGACTCCCATGTTGAGGAGAGTGATCATTGCCACGGAAGCCAATAGTTGTACTCGTCAGAAAGTCACAAGTGTGTTGGTGCGTTTTGGCAAGTTTGCTGGCCTTGATGATGTGGTGAAACTCACCTCACTAAGAGGATCCTATTCCGCCAGGCGTGTTGAACCACGGGATGTGCCTGAGGAGGAGCAGATCCTACAGCAGTGGGAGCGGATCAAGGATAAGCGGTGGCAGTTTGCTTACGGAGTGATGGCTTGTTATGGTCTGCGTCCTCATGAACTGTGGCACCTGGATCTGGAGGATTTGAAGAATGGAGGATGGACGATTCGGGTATTGGAGAAGACGAAAACAGGATCCCGTAAGGTCTGGCCCTATCATGCCAACTGGATTGAGGAATGGCAGATGCGAGATGGGGAGTTGCCCTGGGTGGATCGGAGTAAGCCCAACCGGACCATCGGAGCGATTCCAGCCATCAAATTCAAGGAGTTTGGGATCCCATTTCCCCCGTATGCCCTGAGACATGCCTATGCGGATCCGGTTGATCCATCTGGGGGTCGATGTGAGTATTGCCGCAGCCTTGATGGGGCATGCGCCGAGTGTGCATACAGATGTGTACTCGCATTGGTTAAGGGAGTCGGATTTTGAGCGGGCTTTCCAAGCAGCAAATACCGTCCCAATCTGATCAGATCTTATGTTTTAGCATTCAGAGATCTAGGCAGAGATTTTCACCTCTCAGCCCCATAAACCTTTGGCATTTCAGGAGACTGACCATTTCGCCGAGAGGGCTCCTGCTTTCGGCAAGACATTTTGAACTGCTGCCGCCCGCCGGATTGGGAAGATATCCGGAACTGCTTTCACGCGATCACGACCTTCCCCGAATTTGAAATCTCACTTACGAACTTTGACGACCCCGAGGCTGTAATCGCGAGGTAATCTTCCGGGCGAGTCAGCGCCACGTAAAAAAGCTTGCGATCCTCTTCTTCAGTCGAGTTACCCAAATCCTTGGGCAAAAGATCCGCCCACAGCATCACCACTGCCTTGTACTGCAGCCCCTTCGCCGAGTGAATAGTCTGAATCTTCATCGCCTGGTCGGTCACTAGCTTGCGAGATTCTCGGTTCTTGTTGACCCACACCACCGGACAAAGCTCGCCGATGCTTTCCTCAAGCTCCTCAAGCAGGGGTTTTAGTCTTCGTCCGCCATAGGGATAGAAGATTGCGATCTCATGCGGCTGCAGTGGTTCGATCGCATTCCCGAACCAGTTGCCATCGAGTAGCCCCCCGTACGATTGTGATCGCGCGGCTGACCTCGCTCTCGCGAGACTTCTCGCGAACGAAATAGGGCCTGAAGCCTGTCGAACGCAGACACTTGCTCGGATCCACCCCAATTGCGACAATCGTCTCCTCTGCCTCGCTGTCTGCCGTCAGACTTGCAAACTCTGCTGCCAGCTCCGCAATCTCCCGTGAATTGCGATAGTTTTTGTCAAGGTCGAAGTTTTTAGAATCGTGCGCCCCTGAGCTTGAATTCCGATGCTTTTCCAACTCACCTTGCGGTTCCCGTATAGGCTCTGGCTGCCGTCTCCAACAATAATAAGATCGCCGTCATTCGGATCCTGCATAGCTGCTAGCACGCAGCTAAACCAGTTCAGCTCGAAGTCCTGAGCCTCATCGACCATTACTAGGTCAAAGTAGCGTGAGTGCAGCGCCTGTCCAGATTCCAGCTTCGCCAACAAGCGAGTACCCAAACTCTCGTTATCTTCTAGCTGATGGGGGGCAATCTCCCTGCGGACTATTCTATTTTCCTTCGCCCAGCCGTCAAAGTGATACACCTTCACCTTCGGGCAGTCGCGTAAAGCCTGCTTCAGAAAGCTCGCTAGCGAAACGTTGTAGCAGAGCATCAGCAGGTTTGATTCTGGTTGTTGGGTAGCAAATAGCCGTGCCTTTGCGATCAGCAGCACGGTCTTGCCGGACCCCGCCACCCCAAAAATGATGCGATGACCGTCCCCAATTCGGCGTGCGTTGTTCTCTTGGCGCAGGTCTAATACCTTGAGGTCCACCGCATTGGCAACTGGCTTCTCTTTCTGTGGAGCCATTGCCTGAGAAATCACCACCTCCGGGTGAATCGCCGCCCGCAGCACTGCAATCTGCTCTTCACGCAAAGGGTCGATTTCCCAGAACGGATCGAAGAATCCGCGCAGCGTGTCTAGTAGCGCATCCCCTTCCACCCCGCCCTCGTCCCACTCCACCAAGCGGTCGCGCAGTACCACCTTGTTGAGCGGGAAAACTTCAGTCGCATCCCCTGCATTCATCGATGAGAGCTGTTTGGATGTGATGTTCGAGAGCACGGCAAAGTTACCGAAGGGAAACGCAAACCGGTTTTTGTGCTGCCCTTCTTTCTGGAGAAGCCGTTGCCCCGAAGGTAAGTCCCGAAGG
>JAAUUJ010000034.1 GCA_012030715.1 Synechococcaceae cyanobacterium SM2_3_1
CTTCGGCTGATCCGAGTGGGGGGGTGCATCAGTCCGGCTCCATGACATAGCCCAAATTGCGCAGGTGGCTTCAGAGCGACGCCAGTGGGGCCTGACCTTGACAAAAAGTTCCAGGTAGATCTTGCCCAGGATCAGCTTTTGCATCTGCAATCGCGCCGCCTGCCCAATCCGCTTCAGCATCTCGCCTCCCTTCCCAATCAAGATCCCCTTTTGTGACTTCCGTTCCACGATGATGCTGGCGGTCACACGGGTGAGGTGTTCCCCTTCGTTCACTGCTTCCACTACAACGGCAATGGAGTGGGGTACTTCTTCGCGGGTATGCAACAGGATCTGTTCCCGAATTAGCTCCCCCATGATGAAGCGCTCCGGCTGATCCGTGATCTGGTCAGGGGGATAGTAGTATGGCCCCTCTAGAAGACGGGCGGTGATCGCCTGGAGCAGCTCCTCTAAAGTGCTAGCGTCCAGAGCTGTGGTCAGGATCAGGGGAGTCCCTGGCAACAGTTGCTCGTAGCTGCTGATCAGGGCCTGCTGTTCGGAACTGGAAAGGGGCAAAAGATCGGCTTTATTACCACAAATCAGACGAGGCAAATCTTGGGGTAACCGCTCAGCAATGAAGGCATCCCCCCGCCCCGCTGGGGTCGAACTATCCACCACCAGCACCACCACATCCACGGCCCGCAGGGCAGCTTGGGCGTTATGCACCAGGATCTCCCCCAGGCGATGGTGGGGCTTATGGATTCCCGGCGTATCCAGAAAGATCAGCTGAGCTGTTGGCAGGGTGAGGATCCCTTGCAAACGATTGCGAGTGGTCTGGGCAATCGGCGAGGTAATGGCAATTTTTTCCCCCACCAAAGTGTTGAGTAGGGTGGACTTACCCACATTGGGACGGCCCACCAGGGCAATAAATCCAGAACGAAACCCTGGGGGAGGGATGGGGATCGGACTATCGGTGAAGGCCTGAAAAGCGGGTGAAGAGTTCAAAGGGACCGGATCATGCATATTCATGGACAACAAGGTGATCAGATCCTGACATCTCTATCCCTAAACCCCAACCCCTTCTGCGGGAATGGGTCACAGGATGGCACGATCTACATCACACGAAAGCAGGTGACAATTGCCAATAATAGGGCTAGAGATCAGGTGTCCACTGCCAAGAGGAAGGCCGCATATGCCACTGTCGAAATGCATGCGGCGGATCAGTGTTGTCTTAGCCATGCTGTTGGGGCTGATTCTGCCACTGTCAATCCCCGCCCTCACTCAATCCATTGACCAACTGCACAACCAGGGTGTGCAACTCTACAACGAAGGAAGCTACGAAGCTGCCAGTGAGCGCTTTCTAGCTGCCCTGAAGATCAATCCCAAAGCCATTGCTCCCCTGGAATATCTGGGGGGATCCCTTCTGCGTCTGCAGCGCTATCAGGATGCGGTTGATATCCTCAGTCGGGCTCTGGAGATCAATCCCTATGACGCGGATAACCTTTACGATCTGGGGGTTGCTTACGACCATCTCGGGGAACTGGAACCCGCCGCCGAGAACTATCGCAAGTCCGCCGAAGAATTTCGCATTCGTCCCGAGTCGCTGGACCGCGTCCAACCCGAGGAGATCTACAACAACCTCGGGATCTCTCAGTTAGCCCAGACGGACTACGATACCGCCTTGAGCAGCTTTCAACAGGCCACCAGCCTGAATCAGAAATATGGTCAGGGGTACTTCCTGGAAGGACTTACCTACACCCACCAGGCGGACTATCCCCAGGCGGTTACCTCGTTTGATCAGTCGGTTTCCCCTGAGGTAGAGTTTGATCTGCGGGAGCGCGGCTATAACGGTCGGGGGGTGGCCCAATATCTGGAGGGTCAGCTGCAACCTGCCCTGGAATCCCTTAACACTTCAATTCAGGAAGCGGAGCGCCAGAATCGCACTTATTCCATTGCCTTCGCCAACCGTGGCTTAACCCATTTCGATCTGGGGGATCTGGAGGAGGCCGAGAGCGATTACGGCCAGGTGACCATTCTGGCTCCTGAAGATCCACTGGGCTTCCGGGATCGAGGCTATGTTCAGTACGAACTGGCGGCCTCTGCCCGGCGCATTGCTCGCTCCCCGGATCCCCTGGAGGTAATGGCAGCCCTACCTCCCAAGAGCACGGCTTATTTTCAAGCCCATGTGGATCACTACCGCCAGCTGCTGGCCCAGCATCTGCACCCCTCACTGCCGCAGTTGGTGGCCTCGCTGCCCTTTGCTTCCGGTTTCTTACCTCCTCAGCCCAGTCTGGATCTACCCCTACCCGAGGATCCTCAAAATCCCGTTGCTGTCACTCGGGTTGCTTTGAATCAGCTGGCCATCTCGCAACTGGAAAAGGCTGTAACCTCCTATACCCGTGCCCTGGAGCTGGACACTCAGTTTCCGGATGCCCATTACGGGTTGGCCGCTGTTCGTCGCAGTCAGAAGCAATTCCAGGAGGCATTGCAGGAGTTTGAAAGGGCGCGAGATCTGTATCTGGAGAAGGGCTATTTCCTCTGGGCTGATTTTGTGGACCGACTGGATATTCCGGCTTTGGAAGCCCGCCTGGCCGAACCCGAGCCCGCCTCCCCCAGTCCTGAACCCCCTGCGGCCTCAAGTCCGGAGGCCACCACGGCACCTAGCGAAGTCACGGTTCGCTTGGGCTTCAACTTCAGTAGCTCTGATGTCGTCAAACTTCTCGATCAAGATCAACTGGACCTGATCCTGAAGGAGCAAGCCCTTAACAATGCAGTGGCTCCAGTGGTCCGGAGAGAAGCGGTACAGGCGTTGCGGTTAAAGCAGTTCCGCGTGGCTTACCCTGCTCTTCAAGATCGCTTGGCGAAGCCTGAGGGAGGGGAATACAAAGAGCCTGATCGCAGTGTTCGCTCTGCCATTCTCTTTTTCCTGGAGGAAGTCGAAGCCCCGCCGCCACCTGCCCCTAAAGCAGAGGTCCCGATTGTAGCGGCGCGTCCTGTGGTCAGTCGCCCTCCTAAAAACCCGGTGCCTAATCCAGTTCCTGCACCTGCGCCCCCAGCTGCTCAGCCCATCTCCCAGCAACGAGTCATGACCACCTTCAATCCACCCGTCAAGCCCACCGCCAGTGGGTGTGGTGATGATTCCATTGTCAGTGCTGCCATTTGCCGCATTCGTGCCTAAGTTCCTATCCGGCTATCTGGATCCAGATCTTGTGCCCTCGGCGGATCTGGATCTTTTTTCTATCTCTAGAGGGGAAGGGCAGTGGGTGGACATCCCAGGCGACCTGCAATATTGAAGGAGATACTGATCCGGGGTTCTCCAGCTAGAAACGGAATAGTGCGGTGATAGAAATAGCCGGGGAAGAGAACCAGCAGCCCATTTTCTGGATGGATGCGTTTGCTGGAAAGGGTTTCAGTGATCGGATACTCCGCAGGCGTCTGACTGAATTCCAAACAGCCCGCTCCTGCCGCCCCCATCATGGCTGGGACCTGGATATAGTACACCCCACTCAACCAGGCCGGATCATGGATATGCAGTCGCTGGTAGCCCTGGGGATGCAAACTCACACCCCATAACCAGCCCAGGCGAAGCTCCTGAGGACGATTCCACTGCAGCGGGTGATCCCGATCCTGAGGCAGGGCCTGGAGATAATTCTGCACGTAGGGGCGAATCAAATCTCTGATCGGCTCGCTCAGAGCAGGATCCGCCAGTAGATCGGTGGTCTGCAATCCCCCCCAGGTGGAGAGAGATTCTGGATTCCAGACCAGACTTGGATGCTGAAGTAAGCGTTGTACCAGGATGCGATTGAGATCCGCAACACTACTGTAGCCAGCGGGAGGTGAGGCACAGGAGTACACTTGAACCAGCTGATCGTAATTCAGCCATGAGGGGATGCGGGCGCTTTGGTCGGCCTCTCGCAACGCAATCACAAGATGGGCCAGGGCCGCCTGATTGGAGGGATCCTCTTGTAGGGCTTGCTCAAAGGCGAGACTGGCCTCAATCCAGGCAGATTGGCTCAGGAGGACGTGTCCCAACCCATTGTGGACATCCGGCAGATGAGGATTCAGTTGCAATGCCCGTTGATAGCAGCTGGTTGCTTCTGGCCAGTCTTCCTGAAGGCTGCGGAGATAGCCAAGGCTGGCATACAGATGGGCTGCCGTGGGATCCTCGATGATTGCCTGTTGCACATGGACAGCAGCCTGCTCCAGTGCACCCATGGCCTGCAGCACCTGAGCCCAGCGAGTATGCAGTCGGACTCGCTCCTGAGCAGAAACCAACTCCAGAGCCTCAAGCGCCTGATAACAGCGAATCGCCTCTGACCACTGCCGCTGAGCCCGATAGACGTCTGCGAGTTGCATCTGCAGAGACACTGATTGCGGGCACTGCACTACGGCCCGCCGCAATAAACTCTGGGCTGTCACCAGATCTCCCTGATCCTGAGCCAGACCTGCCAGACCTGCCAGGGCCGCCGTTACTTCTGCATCCGCCGCTAACACCTCCTGGTAAAGCTGAGCAGCCTGTTGCCAATATCCCAGGCGATAGTAGTCCTGCGCCAGTTGCAGGGTTTGATCCTGCAGAAATTTGGGCATCCCCATACACTTGTGTCTCCTCAGTGCGCCCCATCCCAATGGATCTCACAGGGGCAGGCAATGCTCCGCACCTTCCAACTGCCCCGCAACAGTAAAGCAAAGACTGATACATCGTCCTGAGGGGGGCCAGGGAGGGGTGTGGTGGTAAAAATAGGCCGGAAAGAGCACCAGCAATCCTGTGTAGGGCTGGATCTGGCGGGTTGAGACTGGCAGGGTAACTGGGAAATTCTGCTGGGGTCTGGCAAACTCCAAACTGCCTCCTCCCTTTTCTGTATCCTCCGGTTTATCCACCTGCACATAATAGATGCCACTCAGCCAGGCGGGATCCTGCAGGTGTAACCGCTGATAACCTTGAGGTTCTAGGCTGACCGCCCAGATCCCGCTCAAACTTAGGTCAGCAGGACGGTTCCACTGCAGGGGGTGATCGGCATCCGCAGGCAAGGTCTCCAGATAGTGAGTCACGGCGGGTCGCAGGAGTTCTAAAACGGGGTGAATGAGGGGTTTATCCCACAGGAGATTCTGGGACTGCAATCCACCGCAGGTATAGTAAACCGGAGGCTCCCAGGCCATTGAGGGATGACGCAAGAGTTTCTCCGCCAGCTGGGTGTTAAAGGCCTCCAAGCTTGCATACCCCTCGGGGGGGTCAGGACACCGGAGCTGAATCAGGTGGTCATAGTCCAGCCAGGTGGAGACCTTCTCGGATTCCCTACTCTCGCGGGCAGCAATGATCCAATGCGCCACAGCAGTTTGATGACTGGGATCGAGGTGAATCGCCTGCTGAAAGGCACGGCTAGCCTCCGGAAACGCCGATTGCACGAGTAATACATTGCCCAGGGCAAAATGGACATCCGCCAGTCTGGGATCCAGGTGCAGAGCCTGCTGATAAGCCTGGACCGCCTCGGCCCACTCTCCTAAACAACTGTAGACGTACCCAATGGCCGCTAGCAATGTGACAGAGGACGGGTTCAGACGGAGTGCCTCCTGATAGTGGATCAGCGCCTCCTCCACAAGTCCCAGGGCTTGCTTGGCCTGCCCCAAGCGGGTATACAAGGGTTCCACATCGACCTCCGCCTGTAATCCCAGGGTCAGGGCAGAGTGATAACTGTCGGCAGCCTCCTGCCACTGATTGAGATCGGCATAGACATCCCCCAGCTGCAGGGCAAAACGGGGGTGATCAGGATTTTGATCACAGGCTCGTTGCCATAGCTGTTGTGCCTTATGCAAATTCCCCGATTCCTGGGCCAGCTGGGCCAACCCCTCCAGGGCCAGCAGAGAGCCAGGATCCTCCTGCAAAACTTTCTGGTAAAGATCTGCTGCTTTTTGCAATTGACCCAGAGTTTGATACTGTCTGGCCAACTGCAGAATATTTTCTGGAACAAACCCCGAATCGGACATGTCTGAACCTTTCTGAGCAGTGAGGATTGCCCCCCCTATCCTAAGCACTTTCCGGAATGGTATTCCTGGCCGGAGTGGAGGTTGTCACTGTTGTCCACCAGGATCAGGTGCCCTTATCTTAGCCCGATGTCTGGATCCTGCCAGCTGACTCTGGGGACAAACCAGGGAATTTCGGCAGGCATGTTAAATTTGGACAGGACATTGGGAGTCTAGACAACTTCCTGAAGGCTTGCAGGATGGGGAATATGAGCGATAAATTCAAGCAATCTGTCTATGCATTCTTCCTGATTCTTCTGGGGATTGGGATCGGCATCTGGTTCTCCTTTCCCCCCACCACCTGGGTTGCAGCTCAAGCGGCTCCGCAGTTCTCTCTGGCCACGGATGGACCGATCCCCGCCAATTTTATTGCCGAGGTGGCTGAACGGGTGGGCCCGGCGGTGGTGCGCATCGATTCAGAGCGGGTGATCCAGACTCGCTCCCGCCTACCAGAACAGTTTTTTGTCGATCCCTTCTTTCGAGAATTTTTTGGCATTCCCTCTCAACCCCAGGAGCGACGGCAACAGGGGACAGGGTCAGGGTTTGTGGTCACCTCCGACGGCCAGATCATTACCAATGCCCATGTGGTCAATAAGGCCGATCGGGTGACGGTGGTCCTCAAGGATGGCCGCCAGTTTGAGGGGCGTGTCCTGGGGAGTGACACGATTACCGATGTCGCGGTGGTCCAGATTGAGGCGGATCACCTCCCCACGGTCTCCCTGGGCCGCTCCGAAGATCTAGAACCTGGACAGTGGGCCATCGCCATTGGCAATCCGCTGGGTCTGGACAACACCGTCACAGCAGGCATTATCAGTGCTCTGGGCCGCTCCAGTGGAGAGATCGGGGTGCCGGATAAGCGGGTGGCTTTTATTCAAACCGATGCGGCCATCAATCCGGGCAATTCGGGAGGACCGCTTTTGAATGAACGGGGAGAAGTGATCGGCGTCAATACCGCCATTATTCAGGGGGCGCAGGGATTGGGCTTTGCCATTCCCATCGAAACCGCGCAACGGGTGGCACAACAGCTGATCACCAAGGGCAAGGTGGATCACCCCTACATTGGCATTCGCATGCTCACCCTCACCCCTGAGTTAAAGCAACGGATCAACGAAGATCCCAACAGCCGCATGCTGATTACCGCCGATCACGGTGTGCTGATTGGGGAAGTGATGCAGGACTCGCCTGCTCAGGCTGCCGGACTACGGGCCGGAGATGTGATCGTGGCCATTGACGGCTCTCCGATCCAGCGGGCCGACGATGTGCAGAATCGCGTGGAAACCGCTTCCGTCGCCGAGTCTCTCAGCTTTGAAATCGAGCGGGGAGGACAACGCCGCCAGCTGCCTGTCACCACCGCCGCTTATCCCTATGAGCGTGACTAAATGGAGCCCTCCTGGCTACAGCCTCTCGTGCGGGCGTTCCAGCTGGGCCACCCCCAGACCCTGAACCAACTTGACACTGGCCTGATCCAGCAGAGCTGGCGCTTGACCACTGAGCGTGGCATCTATATCTGTCAGCGGTTGCATTCTGCATTTGATCCCCGTGTCACTGAGGATGGTCAGGCGGTGAGTGCCTATCTGCGCAGCCAGGGGGTGATCACCCCCACCTATCTCTATACCCAGACATCCGACTTACATCTGCAATGGCAGGAACAGTGGTGGCGAGTCATGCCCTGCCTGTCAGGAGCGGTCTTAACCTGTTCGCCTCAGCCTGATCATCTGCGGGCGGCGGGATCGACCGTTGGGCACTTACACCAGGCTCTGGCCTCCTGGCGGTACACCTTCCGCTTTCAGTTGCCTGGGTTTCATGACACAGCCGCTCTCCTGGCCACTTTTCGCACCTATCCCCGCAATCCAGAGGTAGATCCTGAAGCTGACTTTCTGCTGTCAACGCTGCCCCCCCTGCTGCTGCCTCCTCAGTTGCCCCGCCAGATTATTCACGGAGATTTGAAACTGGCCAATTTCCTCTTCGATCAGCAGGGACAGGTCACCGCCCTTCTCGATCTGGACACCTTTATGGAGCACAGCCTCTATGTGGAGCTGGGGGATGCCCTACGCTCCTGGGCTAGTCAGGATCAGAGCTTTAACCTGCAGGCTTTAGCAGCGGGATGGGAGGGCTATACCCAAACAGGAGCGGCGGCAGAGTTAGATCCCCGGTACGTGTTTCAGGGTCTGAAGCTGATCACACTTGAATTGGGCCTGCGTTTCCTCAAAGATTACTATGACGACTCCTATTTCCACTGGGATCCGCAGCGCTACCCCAATCGATCAGCCCATAACCTGGCCCGCTGTCGTCGTCAGCTGAATATTTATCGGGATATGCTCCGACAGGAGGACACAATCCAGACTCTCCTGGACCGGACTACACCGCCCCTGCCCTCTCGGTAAAATAGCGTGCATGCATAAACTCATCTTCTGGCTCGTCCCCACGGCAGCCTTGCTAGGAGCTCTCACAGCCTATCGCAGCCTGTCGGATCCAGTTTCCCTGCAGAAGCAGGACGCAGCCCCCCCGCAGATCCTGACCCAGCCCCTGCCCACTTCATCTGTGGCTCAGGTGACCGCTGTGGCTCCCATCTTGCTGGCCACCAGTGAACCGGATCCGGAGATTCAGGCCCAGCTGCAGGCCTATCTAGACCAGCTATCCCAACAGGGCTTCGTCAGCACCAATCAGGGCATCTGGGTGCAGACCCATGAGCAGCTACTGGCCAGTCATCAGGGATCCACCCCTTTACCTGCCGCCTCCCTCACCAAGGTGGCCACCTCCCTGGCGCTCCTCCACAGCTTCGGGCCTGGGCATCGCTTTACTACAGAGATCGGGGTGACGGGGCCGATTGAAGCGGGGGTGGTGCAGGGGGATCTGGTCATTTTTGGGGGAGCCGATCCTTTTTTTGTCTGGGAAGAGGCTATGGCCGTGGCCAATCGTCTGCAGGAACGGGGAATTCGTCAGATCAACGGCAATCTGGTGATCGCGGGCAAGTTTTACATGAACTTCTTCACCGATCCTCAGCAGGCTGGTGAATTGCTACGTCAGGGCCTCAATGCTCAGATCTGGCCCCCAGAAGCAGAAACTCAGTTTCAGTCCCTCCCTTCCGGTACCCCCCGTCCTCAAATTACAGTCCAGGGAGCCGTGGTCGTAGCCACCCAGACAGCAACGGATCCACAACCCCTATTGCGACATTCCTCCCAACCCCTGGTGGAATTAATCAAGAAAATGAACCGCTACAGCAATAACCTCATGGCAGACATGCTGGCGGCAGAGGTGGGAGGTCCGGCTAATGTGGCAGCTCAAGTGGCTGAAATCATCGGTTTACCTGCCCAGGAAATTCAGTTGATTAACGGGTCTGGCCTGGGGGTGGAGAATCGCCTTTCCCCGCGCGCTGCCACGGCTTTGTTCATCCATCTGGCCGAACTGCTCCAGGCCCAGGATCTGACGATTGCCGACGCTTTTGAAGTGGTGGGCATTGATGACGGTGTTCTGGAAAAGCGCCTCCTGCCCACTCCCCTGGTGGCTAAATCCGGCACTCTCAATCAGGTCAGCAGTCTGGCCGGAGCCCTACCCACCCAGGATCAAGGGATCTTGTGGTTTGCGATCATGAATACAGGTGCGGATGTGGAGGGGGCTCGAGTCCAGCAGGGACAGCTCCTCAAGCTCTGGGTCAATCGCTGGCAGCCCGTATCCGCCCTACCGGAAACGCTGACCCCCACCCTGGCATTAACCCGTGATTCCCAACAAGAATGGCCGTAACATCGATCCGCACCAGACTCCCTGCCCCTCCATTTCTAATGCTGGCGCTATGACTTTAAAGGCAGTTCTGCTCGGATATAGTGGCGTTGTTGTCAACGATGAAAACGTTCATGCCGAGGTGATCAACCAGCTGTTGCTAGCGGATAATCTGCGGCCTCTCAATCTAGCGGATCAGCAGGGCTACCGTTTACTCTACATGGGCCACCGCGATGCAGAGCGGATCCGTACCCTCTGGGGAGAACGCGGGCGGGTCCTGCCCCCCAAACAGCTACAAACGCTTCTGGAGCAAAAGGAGCAGCTCTACCAGCAGGCCATGCAGCAGCGATCTCGAATTCCCCTGATTCCTCACCTGGTCGAGACACTGGAACGACTGCACCGCCTGGATCTTGACATTATTCTGGTGAGTGGCAATGCTGCTGGGGAAGTTCAGGAAGTCCTGCGCCGCTGTCAGCTGGAAAGCTTCTTCAGACTCCAGATCACCGGATCCGATCTGCCCCTGGACAAGATCGATTCCCCTGGTTACTTGCACCGTCTAGCTTTAGAGCACCTATCCCTTACCGCCAGGGAATGCCTGGGGATCGAGGCCACCTACCCGGGTCTGGCTGCCGGACAGGCCGCAGCGATCTCAATGCTGGGGATCGCCACACTTTTCCCGCTGCATATGTTGCAACGGCGGGCCAATTGGGTAGTGGATGGGCTGGCTCAGGTGGAATGGGATCGCCTCTGCCGCTGGTTTGCCACCGGAGAGGACCGTCCTCCCACCCTGGATCCGGTGCTACCCAGTTCTTAGTTCAGGCTGCCATCGGATCGGCAGGCAAAAGGGGGTAGCCCAGCCGTTGCCGCTGCTGCACATACAGTTCCGCCACCTGCCGTGCTAGGGCCCGGATCCGGCCAATGTAGCGAGAGCGCTCGGCCACCGCGATCACTCCACGGGCATCCAGCATGTTAAAGGTGTGGGAGCACTTCAGGACATAATCGTAGGCAGGCAGGATCAGGTCTAGAGGTTGATCACCAGCTTCATAAGCTTCCCGAGTCTGTCCCAAGAGACGCTTGGCCTCCGCCTCAAACTGGTTGTAGAGCTGAAATAACAGCTCGGGATCGGAGTGCTCAAAGTTATAACCAGAATGCTCCACCTCTCCTTGATGGTGCACCTGACCATAGGTAATCCGCCCGGTGGCGGGGTGTTCATTCCAGCAAATGTCAAAAATGGAGTCCACCCCCTGCATATACATGGCCAGACGTTCCAGGCCGTAGGTGATCTCTACCGAAACGGGGCGGCAGTCCAGCCCACCCGCCTGCTGAAAGTAAGTAAACTGAGTGACTTCCATGCCATCCAGCCAGACTTCCCAGCCCACACCCCAGGCCCCCAGGGTGGGAGATTCCCAGTCATCCTCCACAAAGCGAACATCATGATCCGCCGGATGAATTCCCAGAGTGCTTAAACTCGCCAGATACAGATCCAGGATCGTATCCAGAGAAGGCTTGATCAGGACCTGATACTGGTAATACTGCTGCAGGCGATTGGGGTTCTGACCATAACGCCCATCCGTAGGCCGACGGCAGGGTTCCACATAGGCCACCCGCCAGGGTTCTGGTCCCAAAGCCCGCAGAAAGGTATGGGGATTCATCGTGCCTGCCCCTTTCTCAATGTCATGGGGCTGGACAATCAGACACCCTTGCTCTCCCCAAAACTGGTGCAGGGTAGCAATCAGAGCTTGGAAGGTCAGCATATCAACCGCAGGCACTCCCATTCAGGTAGGACAACAGGACCTTTTGATCCGTCACTCGGGATAGATCTCGCCGCGGAGGCAAAACCAAACCTGCCTGGGCCGCCAGATCCGCACGGGTTAAGGTTGCGGCACCATGCAGAAGCGCCAGACCCATAAGCACCACATCGCGGTTCTCTAGCGGCTGCAACCAGGTGTCAGCCACCCAGTGGTTAAACAGTCCCATGGCCGGGCCACACCAGATCTGGTAGTTCATTTTGCGCTCTGCATCGCCCAGCTGCGCCCAGCGGGAACTCAGACCCAGGTAAGCCCGGAAGGTGAGGGCCATCTTGTGTTTGGCATCAGCCTGAGCCTTTCGCAGCTGTTTCGGATCCCGCTTCTCCCAGTAGGCTGCAGTAGAAGCCCACACCTCCTCTAGAGGCTGGCGGAAGATATCCCGTTCCAGCTTGATCCGCTCCTCTGCCGAAATGCTCTCCAGACTGGGATAGGTTTTGTAGATCTCATACAGTTTCTGGGCACGGCGGGCATACAGGGTTCCTCGTTTCAGCACCTGCACCTGCACCCCCATTTCAAACATGTCGGCAGCGGGTGCCATGACCACATCGGCCATCTGAGATTCTGCCAGCATGGTTTTGGCCAGGGGCGATGTCCCCGCCTGCAAACTGCTCTGGTTGATTGATCCCGTCAGAATGTAGTCAGCTCCCACCGCCAGGGCAGCCCGCACCGAGAGGGGATCTCCCATACTGCCCGCAGCTCCCACCCGCAGCTCCACCCCCTGCTGGGAATAGCGGTAGCGAGCCGCCAGATCATCTCTTTGTCGCAGCATCTGAGGCAGGAGGACTGAAAGGGGACGGCGATCCGTATGGCCACCACTGTCTGCTTCTGCTGTGATATCTTCTGCCACCGGGAACAGGGCCGCCAGTTGCGCTTCTTCGCGCGTGATCTTGCCCTGATTCACCAGTTGGGTGAGGAGAGCCGCAGGGGGTGGGGCCATAAATTGAGCTGCCACATCCAGAGAACTGACTTTGGCAAAGACTTGGTTGGGGGCCTCAATCTGGCCATCCGCCCGACGTCGCATGCCTTTGGCCCGGTAGCGCACCACGCTGGGCATCAGCCGCAGATAGGCAGAGGCAGAAATCCGCTTGACCCCATACTTGAGATAGAGATCCACGGTGCGATCCTCCATCTCCGCCTCAATCGGGTTATGCAGCAGGTTAAAGCCAAAGGGAGCCTGGGGATGATCCGCCAGCTGGGTCGTGACATCTTGCAGCGCCTTCTCCAGCCGTCCCAGATCCAGTCCTCCGGAACCAAAGAAGCCCAGCATCCCTGCCTTGGCCATGGCCACCACAATCTCGGCGGAACCAATGCCACCCGCCATAGCTCCAGCGATGTAGTTAAACCGCACCCCATGGGATCGGCGGAAACTGGGGGCTCCCAGATCGGACGGTTGAATCGCTGGGATCCAGCCCTGCAAGTTGCCCGTAGATAAAGAAGGCAGGGACTCCGGCGCCGCCGCCAGCAGTCCCATACCCTGCGCTCGATCCTTTATCACTGCTAGAGGTTGCTGCAGATTCTGTAGTGCCTCCGTGATCTCGGAGGTGGAGGTGATCAGGGCCGCAGGGGAGGCTACCTTCGCAGGAGACTCAGATACATCCACTGGGCTGGTGGGGACGACGGTTGGGGGCTGCTTCGCCTGAAGCAGGGGTTGAATCAGAGTCTGGTAGTGGCGAGAACGGAGTAATTCTTGCTCAAATTCAGGACTGCGATAGAACAGAGGATCATAGGCTTCCACCACCACATGAAAATTGGTGCCGCCAAACCCAAAGGAGTTGATACAGGCGCGGCGGGGTGTAGACCCCCTGTGCTCCCAGGTCTGGGTATCACCGTTGATGTGGAAGGGGCTGCGATCTAGATCAATGCGGGCCGCTGGAGATTCAAAGTTGAGGGTGGGCGGGATCACTCCTTCCTTCACACTCAAGATGGCTTTAATCAGGCCTGCCACTCCGGCAGCGGTCTTCAGATGCCCGATCATCGACTTGATCGATCCCAGATAAATGGGCTGCTGGGGCTTGAGCTGACCAAAGACATCCATCAGGGAGGCAAACTCTGCCGCATCTCCCACGGAGGTGGAGGTGCCATGGGCTTCCACAAAACCAATCGTGGCCGGATCAATGCCCGTATCCTCATAGGCCCGTTGCATGGCCAGCGTCTGCCCACTGGGGCTGGGAGCCGTAATACCGCTACCCCGACCATCGGAAGAACTGCCCACCCCACGGATCACGGCGTAGATGGTGTCCTCATCCCGCTCGGCATCCTGCAGGCGCTTGAGCAGGAGAATGCCACAGCCTTCACCCATGACAAAGCCATCTGCCTTGCTGTCAAAAGGACTGCTGCCTCTAGCAGAAAGGGCATAGGTTTTACAGAATCCCACATAGGCACTCGCGGACATCGTGGAATCCGATCCCCCCATGACCACCATGTCTGCATCCCCCATGCGCAAACACTTGAGGGCGTGATCCAGCGCCGCCATGGAAGCCGCACAGGCAGCATCGAGAATCACATTGCCGCCCTGCAGATCGAAACAGAAGGCCACGCGCCCCGCCACAATATTGGGCAACCCTCCCGCCATCGTGTCTTCACTGCAGGCCGGGATTTGGCTTTGAATCACCTGACGGGCCTGGTCCACCATCTGAGTTCGCACCGACTCCGGCAGACTGCAGAACACCTCTGACTGGGCAAAGGCCTCCACCACCTCATCAAACACCAGCCGTGGAGCACCCAGATCATGATGTTCCGGCACAGAGGTGCCAATGATCACCTTGACGCGCTTGCGATCAAAGGGGCGGTCCTGGTAGCCACTGTCCTGGAAGGCTTCACGGGTGGCCAGCAGCGCCATTTTCTGAGCCCGATCCATCTGCAGCGCAGTCTTGGGGGTGATGCGAAACTCAATCGGCTTGAACTTGAAGTTGGGAACAAAGGCCCCGATCTTGGAATAAGTCTTATCCACCGCCTTTGGATCAGGGTTGTAGTAGGTGGAAAGCTTCCAGCGGTAGGGAGTATCCTGCGGGATCACGCGAATAGCATCATGACCAGAGAGGATGTTTTGCCAGAACTCCTGCAGATTCTCGGCATCAGGCATGATCGCTCCCATCCCCACCACCGCAATCGGCTGCAGCAACATGGGGCAGGAGGATAAGCCTTGATGGAGCATAGGGGCAGGCTGATCGATAATAGGAGGATCTAAAACAGTGGCAGGGATCTGGTAGCCATTGATCTCAGGCCGATCCAGTGTGGCAGGTGTAGAGGTGGCCTCCCATACTTGGCTGGATTCAGAGGCAGGGGTGGGCAAGATCGCTTCAGGGGCAGTGGGGATTGTCACGGAGGCAGATGGGCGTAGATCGGGGGGAGGTGTCACCGGATAACCCAGGTGATAAAGCTGGGCCAGCAGCTCCAGAAAAACTTTGCGGCTACTGCGCTTGGTTCGATTAGCAACCAGAATCTCCACGGGATCAGCGCAGAGTGTATCCTGAGCCAGGCGGCTGAGGCGACTGGTGGGGCCCACGTCGATCAGGGTTCCCATGCCCAGATTTTGCATGCGCTGCAGCTGGGCCGGAAAGTTCACAGGTGCAATAAAGGCACAATCCAGAAGGGCCCGCGTTTGGGATGAATCCAGGCTGGACCAAGGCAGGACATCTGCCGTCAACCCCGAGACCACAGGCACAGAGGGGATCTGAAACTGCGTGGCTAAGAGCGCTTCCCGATATTGTTGGTGAGCCTGGTTGAGCAAGGGGGAATGGTAGGCGGTGGCCACATCCAGACGATGAGGCTGAATGCCAAGCGCCAGGGCCTGCTCCATGAGGGCTTGAATGTCGTCCATCTGGCCAGACACCACCAATTGCTGTGTTGAATTCCGATTGGAGACCACCACCCGTCCGCGGCTCTTTTGCACCAGTTGCATCGAAAGCGTTTCTGGCCCGATCAATGCCACCATGGCCCCTTCTGGATAGGTGGTGAGCCCCTTAAAGGGTGCAGTTGTCAACCGGATCAGCTCCGCCAGATCAAACGCCCCCGCGATGTGACAGGCTGTCAACTCCCCAACACTATGTCCGCCCACGAGCCCTGGCTGAATGCCAAAGGTTTGCAGCAGGCGGGCAATGGCTGTGGAGACGGTAACGGTGGCCGGACGCTGCCAGAGCGGATCACGACTGGAGTCAAAACATAATTCTGCGCCCACAAGCGCCTGGAAGGTCCGGGTAGCAGCATCAATCACCTCCTGAACCACGGGATGCAGGGAGCCCAGTTCCTCTAGCAACCCAGGATATAGAGATCCCGATCCAGGGAAGATCAAGGATAAAAGGGGTGCAGGGCCTTTGGGTTGCCCCCACCACAGATCTTGCTCGGGCACCGAATTATCCTGTCGCAGAAGGCCTGAGAGATGATCCAGGAGGTGAGGTTGAGTGCGATCTAGGACCAGGGCCAGATGGTGTGATCCAGCACCAGGCAACTGTAATACCGGGGCGCTGGCATGGGTGAGTAGCTCCTGGATCCGCTTTGCCAGATCAGGAGATCCTGGGGTTGCCTGTCCGTAGACCAGTACCCACTCCTGACTGGTGGACGAGAGGGACATGGGCTCTATCGGGTCTGCTTGCGCAGGAGCGTCGAGCTTCTGTAAAACAACCGCCAAGTCCTGCAGACTGTAGTCTTGCTGACCATTTTCTGGCAGTTGCAGCTGAGCAAACACCTGCGAAAATTCTGTGGGAGTCAGTCCCAGATCAGACTTGAGTTGCAGATGGGGCTCCAACCATTCCGGTTCGTAATTGCGCAGAGCAGCGACCGTACACTTAACTCGATTCAGGGTTGTCTCGGAATGGGCTCCAGGAGATGAAGTCACGGGAGCAGGAGGAATGGGGCTCGGTTGAGGAGCAGGATCGGCTGATCGCGAATTTGATGGAGCTGGTGGAGCAACCGTTGCCATGCCTTCATTGAATTGAGACATCGCGTCGGGGGGCAGATCCATCCCTGCCTGTTCCAATCCCGCCATTAACCCGGCCATCAATCCCGCAGGTTGATCTCCCGTGGCTGTATTTTGGCGTTCCTGCGCCAGCTTCACCAACGCGGCAATCGTGGGATAGTCCGTGATCTGGTCATCCTCCTGGGCCTGCACCCGGAATCGCTGCCCCACCTTCAGCAGGATCTCCACATGCTTGAGGGAATCGACTCCCAGATCCGCATCCAGATCGTGATCCAGCTGCAGTTCTTCTACTTCATAGCCAGTGCATTCGGCAATAATCTCCAACACCCCGAACTCGATCTCCGCATCCGAGCGTGTCTGCAGCTGATCAGTGGGATGAGAGGTATTCATGACCTGGGCCTCTCCATTAGCTTCCACCCGAGAAACTGTGTGGCCATTGATCCCATAAGCAGGTGGGGACAACTGCATCTCACTCCTCTTTAGATCCGAAACAGCAAAAAAACTGGGAACCGAGCTGGGCAAACCTTGAGCTGTAGATGGATGGGATTCCAGAATCATGTGAGCATTGACACCCCCAAAGCCAAAAGAACTGACAGCAGCCAGGCGATAGGGATCCTCATTGGGCCAGGATTGGGGTTGATCCAGCAGACGAAACTGGTTGAACTGCTCCTGGAGTTCGCGACGGGGAGTATTGAAGATCGTGGGAGGCAACACTCCCCGGTTAAGGCTATAGCAAGCTTTGAATAGGCCTACCATGCCAGAGGCAGCTAAGAGATGGCCAATATTGCCCTTCACCGATCCCGTGACAAACCCCTGCTCCGCATCGGATGGCTTGCCAAAAATCGCGTCCATCGACTGCAATTCCGTTAGATCTCCCTTTTGGGTCCCTGTGGCATGGGCTTCCACCAACCGCACATCCCCAGGATCAACCTCTGCCATTTCATAGGCAGCCTGCATCGCTCGCACCTGCCCCTCCTGTTGGGGAGAGACGAACCCAGAGCCAGCACCATCAGAACTGAAGCCAATTCCCCGAACGACCCCATAAACTCGATCCCCCGCGGCTTCTGCATCCGCTAACCGCCTGACCACCATGACACCAATGCCTTCACCAATTGCAGATCCAGTGGCATGGGCATCAAAGGGAAGAACTGCATCCTTGGCCAGCAAGCCCATCTGGGCATAGTGACGGAAACGGGAGGGCACCACTTCTACTGAAAGCGCCACAATCACTGCAGCATCACAGTGGCCAGACACCAGAGCATCCCAGGCCATTTGGGTGGCTGCCATCGTACTGGCGCAGGTGGCATCCATAGTGATATGCCCACCCCCCAGATCAAAGGTTTTACTGATGATCGAGGTCATGAGGCTGCCCGATTCTGCCAAAAAGCCCTCGAATCCAGGATTGGGAAACTGGCGATCATAGGCATCCGTAAATTCCTGCTTGATCTGGGCAACTAGATCCAGGGGCACACGCTTCAGACTCTCAACCTCCTCCAGGGCAGACAGCACCCGCAGACGCCGACTTACAGAACTACTGGCCTCCTCTTTGGGGATCATTTTTTGACAACAGAGGATCACACGGGTTCTTTGTCGCGGCAAGTCAGGATAGGAGGCAAGAGTTCGATCTACCACATCCATCATCGGTAAGATCCGAGGATCAAAGTTGCGGGTGGTGCTAGGCGGCATCCGAAATTTTTGGGGTCGGATCTGCACGGGCGGAATCAAGGCCCCCAGAACGCTGCCCAACTGTTCCCGCAGGTGAGGCGAAAGATAGCGATCCTCAACCCGACTCACGGAGGTATGCCGCCGCAAAATGTTATCCCACAGTTGCGCAGAATCCAACGCATCTGGGAAGATCCCATCCATCGCTACAATGGCCAGCCGATCCCGTGTTGCCAGGGGAGGGCTAACACTTGTCAGAGTAGGGTGAGTCAGTACGCTGGTCATAACCTATACTCCTGAGTCCTGAAGACATGAGTCAGTCAAACATCGTGCCATTTGCGCCAATCCCCAAGTCACCGCAACCTACAGACGCGGCACCTGAGCTGTCAGGGTTAACCCCTGCAGGTGAGAAAGAATACGTTGTTGAGAATCTACAAACCATAGCTCACCCAAACTGGTGGTGGAATCGTCTTCCGTTGTTGCAATACAGAGGGCCTGCTCCACCTGGGCAAACCCTGGCATCCAGACCATTGAGGTAAAGTGTTTGGGCAAACCACTGTAACGATCAAACCCACTGCGGGTGGCTGATTCCACCTGAAATGCCCCATCCATCAGAGTCATTGGCAGAAATCCGCCCTCAGGGGGAGGCGAGGTCAGGGCTAGATGGGCCCGTGCCACATGATTTCGACCTAACTCCATGGTTTCAATCACCTGAAAAACTGGACCATTTGGAAAGCGATGGGGATACAAACCAGCCCGTACCCGCGATTGAGCATCCTGCAGCTGAGGCGGGGTCAGAACACCTAAAGACTGGCAATGCTCATGTCGCACGGTCCCTTCCGCATGGATCCGCTGCTTTCCTCCGGTTTGGGAGTAGATCTGCACATGAGTTTGGTGTGAACTCTGCCTGCGAACCTCAATCGAGACGGGGCGTGGATCCTTCACCAGGGTCAGCACCTGATCGATGCGAAAGTTTCTAGGGCAGCCGGAGGAGGGTTCTCTCCCAGGAGCTGCGCTGAGGCTTCGACCGCCATTTCCATAAAATAGACGGCTGGCACAATGGCAATGCCATGAAAACTGTGATCGACCAACATCGCTTCTTGCTTGGGATCCAACAGTCGTTCCGCCTTGAGCCACTGCTCTTGCTGCACTTCCACTACTGTGCCCACATAGGGGAAATTGCCTAACCCTGATGTCTGTGTTTCTGATGCCTCTGTGGCAGTGGTAGCCTGCAGAGTCGCCATCCGCTCGGTCAGTTGTTTCAGACCTGTGCCCCCTTGGTCAGCGCGCTGCATCCGCAGGAAACAGGTTCCCTGGCTATCCACCATGTGCAGGATGGGGAAATGGGTGGGATCATCCAGATTGGTACGGATCTGGTAGTGGGTTTCGCGCACCCGATGGGATCCGGGTCGCCAGCGAATCTCCCCAATAAAAAGAGGAGGCCCGGCCCAGGTTTGCAGCAGGGTACACAACGTCACCCCATAGGCCTGAAAGACCCCATCAATCAGGGTCATCGGGAGATAACACTGCTTCAGATCAGCCGTGGTCAACATGCGCCCCTCAGTGCGACCCACCTGACAGTTAAGATCCAAAGTTTCCAGGACCTGAAACGTCGATCCATAGGTTTGAAAACGGAGCCAATCCGAGGGATACAAGCGCTTGCGATCCCAATGGATAAGTTCTCCAGGTTCTAAGGCCAGCGGTTGGGCGCTGTGGTAATGGGCACGGTCATCTAATCCCTTCTCAATCCATGCCGGGTCATCACTCAAGATCACCTGCATCTCTGCAAAACCCAGGTGCGATCTTTGTATTGAGCCGAGACAGTCGCCTGCACCTGAGTCTCTTGAGGGGTTTCCCCTGCTACCTTTGCTTCGGTGATTAGAAGCACAGGCTCGTCCCGCACCAGGCGCACCGCTTTTTTCAGACGGATGTTCCGCAACGCAAATGGTTGTTGGTGAGGACACAGGCGGGCCGCTCCCTCCACCGCCACTTCCATGCCCATCACTGCCGGGACCCAGGCAGTGCCATCGTAACGGTGATGATCCAGGAAGGGAAGTTCCTTGGCCTGCAGCCAGTGCTCGGCGCGTAAGCTAACGCCAGGAGTATGCTGAGTTACTTCACCCAAAAGGGATCGCTCGTCCGTGTCAGCTGCAACTGGACTGAGCAGATTAGCCTCCCGCTGCAACAGCTCATCCAGTCCAGCCCAATTGGGACTGATGTACACTTCCGCCGGAGAAGCAGGGCTGAGGATCGGTCCCAGTTCCCCCAGGAAGCTCAATCCCCCCTGCTCTGGATGAATAAATTCGACTCCGTGCGCCTGCAGAACATCCTTGGTGGGGCCGGAAACCGCCATGCCCACGCCATCCCAAGCTCCCCAGGCAATCACCCGTGCCACAGGGAGAACGCCTCGAGCATTATGGGCTCTCACCAAACCCGCCAACAACGCATTGGCTGCCGCATAGTCCACCTGGCCACTGTTGCCAAACCGACTGGCAATGGATCCAAAGCCCACAAACAATGAAGCCTGGGCTGCTTCTGCTGCCTGTAATAGATTGATGGCTCCTGCGACCTTGGTATCCACAACACTGCGGATCACCGACCATTCCTTGCGGTTGAGCATGCGATCCGTCTCCACTCCCCCCAACCCTGCCACATGGACAACCACATCCAGGCGCTGATAACGGTCTCTAATCGTAAGGAGGATCTGGGTCACTGCGCTGTGATCCCGGACATCAACAGCGTGGTACTCGATCACAGCACCCAGAGCCTGCAACCGCTTTAAGGTATCCACCGCTTCCACCGCCCGCAGATATTGTCGCCACCAATCGCGTGGTTCACGAGGAGAACAGCCAGGGTGCTCGGCCTTATAGGCCCGCATCATTTCGTCTCCCTTCACTTTTCGCTCAGCCTCAGACAGGTCACTCAGGGCATAGATCTCCGGAGTCAGAGCGGTCCGTCCCAGCAAAACAATCCGGCAGGGCACTTTCTGGGCCAGGGCTGTTGCACAGATCGCTCCGATGCCACGGGCCCCTCCCGCAAAAACGATAACGGCATCCTGTGTGAGCGGCAAATCAGAAGATGCCGAGGCAATTTCCCTGACACTCAGGGCGGCCCGTTCCCCGTTCTGCCAGCCATAGACTGTCCGGAAAGGTTGATCCGGCTGCGCAATTTCCAAAACCACCTGTTGAGCCTGATCCAGCAGCGGAGTCGCGGGATCCAGATCAATGGACCGAAAGGAAGTCTTAGTCATTTCCATGCGCAGAGGATGCACAAGTCCTTCCAACCCTGAGGCTAAAGCATCCACCGGAACATTTCCCTGCAGGCAAACCGTCCCCCCTGAGCAGTAACAAAGTAAAGAAAACGAGGAGGAAAGTCACTGTTCAAACTGATGGCGCGGGCAACCGCAATGGCTGTTAAGATTTCTTGTTGTGTTTCCGCCCACCACTTTTGATCCAGCGGGATCCGGGTAGTATGGACGAGCAAGATCCCCTGGAGACCCTTAGTTACCTTCTGAATCCGTTGCACCACTGCTTCTACAGCTTCGGGAGCGGCAGTGGCCTCAAGTTGAACTGTGGGTGCTTTGCGTTGCCAGGGCTGAGATTGCAGGATGATCACCCAGGCTCCGGACCTGCGCAATACCTCCACCAGGGCATCAACGAGAGGCGAGCCGTCATCCATAAGCAACAGATGTTGGCCCTGCAGTTCTGCCCTCTCTAGTAATTGGGCGGGAGGCTCAGCAACAGCAGCCTCAACCAGGCGTCGGATTCTAGTCAGACTCATCAGAGCTGATCCTCTTGCAGACAGGTACAGATACGTGGACTCGCCAGATCGGAGTAGGGCAATCTGGACTCATGTTAGAAGCTACAGTAACGATTTTCGTAAGCTGAGACACAAAAACCAGCTGCAAGCCTCCCCATGATTCCTCTCTGCGAGACCCAACACAAAAGGATACAAGTAAACGGGCTAAGTTAGAAACTACTTTATATAAGCAAAGTTAAGCATTAGCCAACAGGATGCCAGTGCATTCGGCAGCCAGACCCAAAGCAAGATATTAACAACAAAACAGATTTAGAGTAGCTGATCACCCTGGGGATGTCTATGTTTGCCGCAACACAGCATTTGGGGCAGTCAGGATAGAACTTGATATTTTTGCTTGACCTTAATTTAGATCAAAAGCGTAGTCATAATTACAGATCAAAGGATTAACAACATTTTTTCAGAGCAAGTTGAACCTCAAAGAGAGGAGAGCAGACACAATGATTCCCAGAAAGCTTTCCGTGAAAACTGGCTGCAAGTCTCAGTTACAAATCAGAGATTTCTCAGCCACCAGAAGGACTCTCGGCGATAGGATAATAGCAATTCCTGAGTCATCAGACTGACTGGATGAGATTGCATCGGGGCAGGGAACCTTGTCGTAAAATGCAAAATTTTTAACACTCAAAGGCTCAGTACCCCAGGATTTGGATTCAACTGGGAAATTCATTGGTGGATCACGCAGGAGTCATACTCCATGACCATTCGCTTTGGTCATGATGTTGCTGAGGAGGAGGTGTTCTACGACCAGGCTTCCTATCCTCTGTTTACCAACCAATGGGCTGAGGGCAAGTCAACCCCCAGGGCTATCAGTATGGGCCTCTACATTGGGGATTGGGTGCACCGCGATGGGGCCTATCCCCAGGGCACCGTTTGGGGCTGGCTTCTGGGTCCCTTTGCGCTGGCCTACTGGCGGGTTTATAGGGATGCTGCAGCGGCCCAGACATGGCTGCAACCCATGGCCCACCACCTGAGTGATCACGGCATGGGGAGCTTGAGTGAGATCTTTGATGGGGATCCGCCTGCACGTCCCCGCGGGTGTATTGCCCAGGCCTGGACAGTGGCGGAGATCCTGAGAGCCTGGACGATTTCAGAAGCGGCACAGCTGTTGTCTCGGACCTGAGTTAAACATCCGAGGCTTTTCGAGGAGCAGCGCTGGACCGAGCTGATGTAGCACAAGACACGATTATCAGTAAGATTCCACATCTTATAATTTTCTTAAGCCTATAGCTCCTGTTGGGCTGGCTCTATATCATGACGGTTGTGGGGTTTGACACGTCACGGTCAAAAGGGGCGGATGTATTTATTAGATCAGACCGATTGCACTGATCAGTTCAGCATCATCTCCTAAACTCGATGTAATTAGGATTTCAAGACGATTCAAAGCCCTGTGTTACTTCTTAAAATTGAGGTTGTGGCCATGACCGAATCGTCAGGTGGAAATAATGCAAGCAAGAAGGTTGCTGCAGGGATTTGTGGGATCCTCTTAGGAGCCCTGGGAGTTCATAAGTTTATTTTGGGCTACACCACTGAGGGTGTGATCATGCTCTTGGTTTCGGTGCTAACCTGCGGAATTGGGTCCCCTGTGATGGGTATTATTGGCTTGATTGAGGGCATTATTTATCTCACAAAATCTGACGAAGTGTTTGTCAATACCTATGTCTTAAATAAGAAGGGCTGGTTCTAAGGGGCATTGAAATTTGCGAACCCGCTCTAGCCTCTGATCAGGGAGTAGGGCTGGGGATCAACGATAGCTTCTTTTCGTCAACTTCATGGGAAGATCTCACCACTTTTATCGATCTCGAGGGTTGGGATTGGGGTTGGGGGCAGCTCCACTCAGTATTGCAGTCTTCACAAGCCATGGAGGACACTTCCCTCTCCCTCCCTGTTTATTTCTGTCTCTTAGCGGCATTCCCTGCCCCACCTGCGGCATGACTCGATCAGTGGTTGCCTCGGTTCAGGGTCACTGGGGAGAAGCGGTTCGCTACCATGCCTTTGGCCCGCTGCTTCTGGGGGCTCTGGGCCTGCTCATGCTGCACCTGAGCCTGGAATTGGTGCAGGGACAACCCCTGAAATGGCCCTTGCAAGCATGGTGGTTCCGTCCCCTTAGCCTCTGGATCCTACTGCTGGCCTATTGCGGCTATTACGGGATACGACTTTCCACCTGGCTGATCACGACCAATCTGGATCTTGCCCAGTTCTACACCCCACTTGGCACCAGTTTGAGGGCGATGTTTCAATGATGAGAAGCGGGAAATCGGGTCAACCATCTAGAGCATGATGATGAAACCAATCACTGGGATAAAGCGCAAAAACCAGATCATGGTCATTGCCCTATGCTGTCTTGGAGCTCTCTCCGCAGGTGTATCTCCAGAGTTGTTAAATCGGGTTGGAGTCGATCACCTGCTGCAATTTTTTCTGGTATTGACACCGCTCCAGATCCTTGCCTTAATTTACGGTTTGTGGGGACAGCAACTTTTTTCAGGTCGAACTCCCCAGAGCAAGTACTAAGCTTTTCCCTTTCGCTCCACCCCGAGCATTTGCAGTGTTCAAAGGACTGGCTCGATTTTCCCGATCCGATCCTGAGCATAGGTGACATTGGCTCACAAACCGCCGTAGCCTGAGGATCACCTGCAATTCATGGAACTCACCTATGCATGTGGAGTGGCACAGCGCAAAGTCCTACGAAGATATTCTCTACGACAAAACCGATGGCATGGCCCGCATCACCATCAACCGTCCCCATAAACGCAATGCTTTTCGTCCTAAAACGGTGATCGAGCTCTATGATGCCTTCACCAATGCCCGTGAAGATCCGCGTATCGGGGTGATATTGCTCATGGGCGCCGGACCCCATACGGATGGCAAGTATGCCTTTTGTGCTGGCGGGGATCAGAGCATTCGGGGGCAGGCAGGCTATCTGGATGAAGAAGGTGTACCTCGGCTCAATGTCCTCGATCTACAGCGCCTGATCCGTTCGATGCCCAAAGTGGTGATCGCGCTGGTGGCGGGCTATGCCATTGGCGGTGGACAGGTTCTGCATGTGGTTTGCGATCTGACCATTGCTGCTGACAATGCCATTTTTGGTCAGACGGGACCGAAGGTGGGTAGCTTTGACGGGGGGTTTGGGGCCAGCTATCTGGCACGGATCGTGGGGCAGAAAAAAGCCCGCGAGATCTGGTTTCTCTGCCGTCAGTACAGTGCAGCAGAAGCTTTAGAAATGGGATTGGTCAACTGTATCGTTCCGGTGGCCGAGCTGGAGGCGGAAGGGATCCGCTGGGCCCAGGAGATTCTGCAAAAAAGCCCCCTGGCGATCCGCTGTCTCAAAGCCGCCTTCAATGCCGACTGTGATGGACAGGCTGGGATCCAGGAACTGGCGGGCAACGCCACCCTCCTCTACTACATGAGCGAAGAAGCCCAGGAGGGCAAAAATGCCTTTTTGGAAAAGCGAGCCCCCGATTTTCGCCGTTATCCCTGGCTGCCCTAGGGATCAGCCCAGCACACTGGAGAAAAACTCCACCGCCTCTCGCAAACTTTCCAGAAAAATATCGATCTCTGCCTGAGTGTTATAGAGATAAACACTGGCCCGCGCTGTGGATTGTACCCCCAGATAGCGGTGCAGGGGTTGGGTGCAGTGGTGTCCCGCCCGGATCGCCACTCCCGCTTCATCTAGCAACGTGGAGAGATCATGGGGATGAACGGCGGCAGCTGAAAAACTGATCAGACCCGCCGTCCCGTTTTAGGTCCATAAACCGTGATCCCAGCAATGCTCTCAAGTCCAGCCATCATGGACTGCACCAGCGCCTCTTCATGGGCGTGAATCGTCTCCATGCCGATCTGGTTGAGATACTGGGCCGCAGCCCCTAACCCGACCGCCTGACTGATGGCCGGGGTCCCCGCCTCAAACTTATGGGGCACATCCGCATAGGTGGCGTGATCGAGAAACACATCCGCAATCATCTCACCCCCCCCCCAGGAAGGGAGGCATACTGCGCAGCAGATCCAGCTTGCCGTAGAGCACTCCGATCCCCGTAGGCCCACACATTTTGTGCCCGGAAAAGGCCAGCCAATCACAGTCCATCGCCTGCACATCAAGGGCCATGTGGGGCACACTCTGGCAGGCATCGATCAACACCCGAGCCCCCTGTTCATGGGCTAAGCGAATGATCTCCGCCACCGGATTGATGCAGCCCAGCATATTGGAGACATGCACCACTGCCACCAGACGGGTCCGCTCCGTCAGCAGGGTTCGGTATTGCTCCAGATCAAAGGTGCCCTCAGGAGTCAGGCCGACAAATTTGAGCACCGCTCCAGTCCGCTGCGCTACCAGTTGCCAGGGGATCAGGTTGCTGTGGTGCTCCATCACCGAGAGGATGATTTCATCTCCTGCCTGCAGGGTGTTCATGCCCCAGCTGTAGGCCACCAGATTGATCGCTTCGCTGGCATTACGGGTGTAAATGATCTGCTGTGGCGACGCAGCCCCAATAAAGCTAGCCAGAATGCGGCGAGCCCCTTCATAGGCATCCGTGGCTTCGTTACTGAGGGTATGCACCCCACGGTGCACATTGGCATTGGACAGGTGATAGTAGCGATTCATTGCCTCCAGCACCGCTTCTGGCTTCTGAGAAGTGGCCGCATTATCCAGATACACCAGCGGTTTTCATGGATCTGGCGCTGCAAAATTGAAAAATCTGATCGCACTTTCGCAGATAAATCTAGACCGGAATCCTGGATAGGAAGGGTTGTCGCTGTCATGCTGAATAGGAAGGAAATGAACTTAACGTTACTTATCCTCAGTATGGCACCGGATCTCGCTTCAGAATCGGGTGGCAGCAGACAGTCACCGGATCGCCACTGCTTCTGACCTGAAGTTCTCCTGGCTCAACGTGAGCAAAAGCACTCCGATCCTCAGGAGACTTATGGTGGGATCAGGACAGCGGTTAACATAAATCTAACGCTCTTCTAACGCACTCAAAGTCTCCAGCATTGATAGTGAACTGGAGAGTTTGACCCAAACCAATCCTCCCCACAGGAGATGCAAGATGGAAGCCAATACCGTTGTGGTCACCCTATTTCGTTGGGCCGGGGCCTGGGGACCCTTCAAGGTCAAAGTGCCCTGTGGTGAATGTTCTCTCACCCATGACGTCATCCTGGATACACTGGCCACAGAACTGGCAGGGATCCCCATCCATCTGGACATTCGCGACTGGCTCAGTGAGTGGTGGAAACCTCTGTTCAGGGGGGGCTGGCATGCTCCCATTGTTATGGTGGATGGCCGCGTGATCAGTCAGGGCCGTGCTCTAAATCGTGGGGTTTTAACCGAAGCCGTGATCGAGGCCTATTCCCGTCATCACCGTGTGGTGGGGAACCATCTCTTTGGCAAAGCGAACTGCCCCCATTGCCTGCGGGCCAAGGGTTATCTGGAAAACGCGGAGATCGACTACACCTATCATGACGTAGTCCGTAGTCCCCGCGACATGTATGAAATGCTGGCCCGTGTGAATCCAATGCTGCCGCTGAAAACCCCGATCACGGTCCCCCAGATCTGGCTAGAGGGAAAATATATTGGTGGAGCCGATCAGCTAAGTGCGATTGTGCAACAACAGGTGATGCCCAACTATGAGCGAGGTCAGTGCTCCCTCTCCCCCACCCCTCTGCGCCGCCCCCGTCCAGGTGTGCCTGAGAAACTGATCGCCCTCAAGTAGTCTCAAGATTGAGGTAGATCCTGCAGCTGTAATGGCTGCCCCCTTTCCTGTAAAACCATGATCTGCCTAACACAATCAGTTCCAACAATCAAAAAATGTATTTACTTTTTCATGTGATCTTTTCTGGCACAAACAATAGAAACTCTGGGATATTTTTGCAAATCACAACGCCAGATAAAGAAAGGTTGCGCCCTCTTGTAGCCGAGAATGCAAGTGACTACTCTGAACATATAAGGGTTCTGCAAGGAGGTTGCTATCCCAGTCTCTCCCTCCAAGTGGAATAACAGTTTTGGGAGATTATTTCTGCCTGCGGTGACCCGTGATAAGTTAACAGATCTTTTCCCCTGTTACTTCCACTTCTTCTCTGTTACTTGCCCGACTCTTGAACCCGCTTCTCCATGATGAATGACCATGGGAGCTAAGCAAGGAAATCGGAATCAATCCCTTTCTTTGAGTCTCTATTCAGTAAGTTGAAAACTGTGAGAATGCTGTGTTTGGGTCCGGGCTTTTCCCGGTTGCTGGGACGATTTTCATCGTTGGCTGAGCTGGAAGTTGGTGGATAAAACTTCGAGAAACTTGCCGACGCTAAGCTAGATCAAATTGATCAATTAGACAGCCATATCTTGTATGGAGGTGTTTATGCTAGGGTTTGTATCCCAGCTTGCAAAGGCAGTGGCTCGTGTGTTTGCTCCCGCAACTCCTGGCTGGATTCCTGTAGGCTACCAACCCATCACCGATGATGTGTATCGACTCCATGGATCCCCGTGCTATGCCAGCGAACTGGATATTATTGAGTAATATTCAAGGCTAAAACGTAGCATCGTGGTTCGGCCAATCCTTAAGTCCTGTGATCGGAAGACAATTCTGTCAACGACAGTGACCAGCACCAATTGAATACGTAAGGTACAGACACCAAAACGGTGGATCTGATGTGAAGTGTGCACATCCCTGCAACAACCAGATAGACCTCTGGGGTTGAATGCAGCTGAATAAAATGGTAGAGCGGTGGCAGCATCTGTCATCGCTTTCTACTGTCAACCGATCCATCCCTTGAGCAGATCTGTAATCTTCGGGGGGAGTTCGTCACTATTGCCGTAGGATTGCTGTAGCTGCCCACTGACTTCTTATTATCTTTCAGGCACTTCCCGCAATGCAGATCAGCTCTATCAACCGCCGCACCAAGATTGTTGCCACTATTGGGCCCGCCAGCTCTGAGCCTGCGGTTCTCAAGGAGATGATCACCGCTGGAGCGACAACCCTACGGTTAAATTTCTCCCACGGTACCCATGACATTCACCGCCGCTGCATTCGTCTGATCCGGCAAACCGCCATGGAGCTGGAGGTGCAGGCAGCCATTCTGCAGGATCTGCAGGGTCCCAAGATCCGTCTGGGGAAATTTGCTGAGGGTCCCATCACCTGCAGGCGGGGGATCCCTACATTCTTACCAGTGAGGAGATCGCTGGAACCCAGGAGCGTAGCTGGGTGACCTACGACAATCTGGCCCAGGAGGTCCCGGAAGGGTCCACAATTTTGCTGGATGATGGTCGGGTAGAAATGCGTGTGGAGGCGGTAGATCCCACAGCCGGAGAACTTTTCTGCCGTACGATCGTGGGGGGGGTGCTCTCCAACAATAAGGGGGTCAATTTTCCGGGGGTGCGCCTTTCCATCCGCGCCGTCACCGACAAAGACAAAGAGGATCTGCGTTTCGGCCTCAATCAGGGGGTGGACTGGGTCGCCCTCAGCTTTGTGCGGGAGCCCTCCGATGTGCTGGAACTGCGACAATTGATGACCATGATGGGACGCCGAGTGCCGATCATCGTCAAGATCGAGAAACACGAAGCCATTGAGCAGATGGAAGCGATCCTCTCCATTAGCGATGGGGTGATGGTGGCCCGTGGAGATCTGGGGGTGGAGTTACCCGCCGAGGATGTACCCATTCTGCAAAAGCAGCTGATCCGCATGTCCAATCGGTTTGGCATTCCGGTGATCACCGCCACCCAGATGCTGGACAGCATGGTGAACAGCCCTCGTCCCACCCGCGCGAGATCTCGGATGTAGCCAATGCCATTTTGGATGGGACTGATGCCGTCATGCTTTCTAATGAAACGGCTGTGGGGAAGTTTCCGGTGGAGGCCGTGGCGACCATGGCCCGGATTGCCGTGCGCACCGAACGAGAGGCCTATGCGAATCCATCCCTGCGGCGACAGGAGATCCAACCCCCTCAGGTGGCTCCCCAACCCCACAATGGTTCCGTGGCTGCCATGCGCATCATGATCCCGGATGCGATCAGCCGTGCCGTGGCCGACATTGCCAGCAAACTCGATGCAGCTGCCGTGATGACCCTGACCAAATCCGGCGCTACAGCTCGCAACGTTTCCAAATTCCGGCCCGATATCCCGATCCTGGCCGTTACTCCCGATGTCAATATTGCCCGCCGCCTGCAGGTGGTCTGGGGAGTCACACCCCTGATCGTATTAGATCTGCCCTCCACCCGTCAGACCTTTCAGTCTGCTCTCAATCTGGCTCAGGAAGAAGGGTTGCTTAAGGATGGGGATCTGGTGGTTCTCACCGCTGGCACCCTGCAGGGAGTGTCGGGCTCTACAGATCTGATCAAGGTGGATGTGGTCAAAGCGGTGGTGGCCAAGGGCATCGGCATTGGCAAAGGTCAGGTGAGTGGTCCGGCGCGGATCATTGACTCCTCGATGCTGGATGCCGGTCGCTTAACCGCTGGAGACATCCTGGTGGCTCGTTCTACCAACGCCGATTGTGTGGAGGCCATCAAGCAGGCTGCCGGAGTGATCACCGAAGAGGAGGGCATCTCTTCTCACGGAGCCGTGATTGCCATGCGGCTGGGCATCCCGGTGCTGGTGGGGGTGAAGGATGCCACTCGCCTGATCCGCAATGGGGCGATTGTCACCCTGGATGCAGAGCGAGGCCTGATCACGTCCGGCGGCGACGGCCCGGGGTTTTAACTAAGGTCGGGTGCATTGGGGTTATTAGTTGGATGTTTCTTAGCACCACTCTTAAGCTGATACATACAGCATTTCCCAGTCCCCTGAGGTAGGATCCTGGCCTCCATGGGCCACAGACACTGAGGATGGCTATAGTTCACTAGATTGGGAAACGCTGTAGACGTTGACTGTAATCAGTAACTATTGCAATCAGGCGTGATTCATGAGATCTGTGAGGTTGCCCTGTTTGATAGATAGGGACTTGAGTCTGCTTGCGTCTTCCATCTGATGTCTGATTGCTGTAAGTGTCAGGCTTTATCTAGCTTGATTAAAAAGAAACGGCTTGACAGAAGAAATCATACGCTCCAACTCAGTTTTGTTATGCCTGAGAAGATCATGCCCCCATAACCCATCATTATTATCAGAACAATTGGCTGAAAGAGATTCTCCAATCGCTTCCAAGCTCCTCCCAAGGCTACTCCTTAATTCCTCAGGGTTAGATAAGGCTCCAAGGACAAATACTCTGTCCTTTACATCATCTGGAATCTGTTGCTTTATGTAATCAAGGCGACCTTGATCGCTATCAAAATCAATAAGTAATACAAACCATCTATTCGGATACTGGCGCATTGTAGGTATAAAGTTTACTATAAA
>JAAUUJ010000193.1 GCA_012030715.1 Synechococcaceae cyanobacterium SM2_3_1
CAAAGCGAATTCCACCAGCTTGTGCTTCACGAAAAAAACGAAAGATGATTAAAGCTCGCATTGAGTTTTCTCGTGTCACTGTTTTCGTCCATTGAGCCCCATCAAAAGTTTTCTGCACCACTAAGGGGTAATCGTTTGAGCGACGCCATTGCCAGCACCGCAGCCTCAAAGGACTCTGCACCCCAGAGCTCCTGTCCCGCAGCTGTGAGTGTTGGCCGCCAGCTGATACTGAACTGAGTCTGAAAAGTGCACCGCTCAATCACCATTGCATACGTGGCGGATCCATGAGCAGGGACAACGACTGTTTGATCAAGATGCACAGTTTGCGGGTGTGCAACTTTATTCACCATACTTGGGCCACAGTCAAGCCTGGCTTGTAATTTTCCTCAGTGGGGAAAAAGGCTGGCAGATCCAGAGAAATACTGCAGGTGCAGTCCAGGTTGCCATCCTCAGCAAAACTAAATGTCAGCTGGCTCTCAAATTGCTCAGTCTCCTGCAGCGTGTATGTTTGCTCTTGATCAGTGGTGTTGTTGTACTCAGCAACCACATATGTTTCTGGCACTACATTATCTCTGGTAACTTCTGAGTAAGTTATGCCATCTGGTTCGAATTGCAGTAGTAGGTTTCCCGCTTGAGCTTGCTCTACAGCAACCTTTCCCATCTTTCCTAAACGATAAAAAGCACTGCTAAATACCCCTCCTTTATTCATCGTCGAAGCATAGGATAAAGAAGGCAAGATAGTGTTGAATAACTCGCGGGCCGCTTTGACAAAAGTGTTCATCACATGATCCTGATCAACCTGTACTATTGAGGCGACTCTGACTGACGAGCATCTGATCCTGCAGATCTGATAAGGACTGAGCAGGATCAAGACAGCTGAGTCCAGCACACACCAGACCAACACCCACTGAGGGATACTCACTATGCTGATCTTGTTCAGAACCAGCAAACATTGAGGAGGGCCAGAATCCTTGCATCAGATCCTTTAGGGTCTCAGGTGATGCTGCTACCTTCTGAAAATTAAGATACCAATCCAGTGCTGTAAACAGCGTTGGGCAGGCACGTGGCTGCTGATGCATGAGCTGGGCAAAGGACTGCAGTCCTACAGTTGCCTGCTGCAAGTACTGCTGATCTCCTGTCAGTGCCGCCAGTCGCACCAGGTTGCATAGTGCTACTCCATTGGCAGCAGGTGTTGATTGATCTTGAAATGGCTTTTCCTGGATCAGTAACTCTTGCTGTTGCTCCGATCCATTGTTGATGTAGCCTCCAGCTTCTGGGTCCCAGAATATTGCACTCATATTGGCTTGCCAGGCCACTGCTTGTTCAAGCCAGTAGCTAGCTGCCTCGCTACCTTGGGCAAGCATGACTGATTGATGCAGATCGAGAAGGGCCTTGATCAGGAGGGCATAGTCTTCAGAGAGAGCCGCCTGTTGAGGCTGTCCATTGTAGTTGAGACGCAGCAGTTGTCCCTGGATCACTTGCGCCTCTAGGATGTAGTTTGCTGCTTTAATAGCTTGATCCAAAGCGCTGTCTACGCCAAAGACCTGATAGGCCCGTGCCAAACCAGAAATGACCAGGCAGTTCCACGCCACAATGAGTTTAGTATCCGTCACTGGCGGAATGCGGCCCGGCCACTGCTGGGAGAGTGCCTCATGCTGGGAACATGGTGTGTGAAAAGTTCCCTCTGCCTGGGCCTGTCCATACCGGATCTGAAAGAGTTTCTGCTCCAGTAGCTCTTCCAACTGCGCTGAGAGGGCACCTGCCCTGTTCCGCCGCAGCACGGTGAAACCTGGCCGATCCTGAAAATTACCCTCTGCGGGCAGATCAAATGCCTCAACTAGCAGCTGCAACTCTTCTTGACTGAGAACATGCTGTAGTTGTGACCATCCCCACACATAAAACTCCCCCTCCTCAGGCTCTGGGTTAGCGGCTGAAACATAACTGTCAGCATCTTGAGCAGCATAAAAATAGCCCTGAGGAGCCGTCATTTCCCGCTGCAGCCATGACACTGTTAACCTGACAGACCTTTCGATCGCAAGATCCTGAATGCCAAAAGCCCAGAGATTAGCGAGAAATTCCAGGATCTGGCCATTGTCGTAGAGCATCTTTTCAAAGTGGGGGACGGTCCAGCTGGGATCCACCGTATAGCGGTGAAAGCCACCCCCGACATGATCAAAAATGCCCCCTAAAACAAGATTTAGACCTCGCTCGTATACCTTCGCTTTGGCTTCGCTTGCATCAATATGCTCATCCTCAGTCAAGCGGGCTGCTCGCAAGACAAGTTGGGTGTAGGGCATCATCGGGAATTGATTAACACTCTCTTGGCTGAGCACCTCCAGACTCTCTTGCATTCCTGTCAGGAGTAGCGCACCTGAGAGATCTGAGATCGAGCCTTTCTCAGCCTCTACAACTAGGAGCTCCATAAATTGTGCCTTGAAGCTCATCAGTTTCTCTTTTTGAGTGTCAAAGTACTGCCGTACCTGTTGCAGTACCCTTAGGAAGGCAGGACGCCCAAATTTTGCCTCCAGCGGAAAGTAGGTTCCAGCGTAAAAAGGGATCAGCTCATCAGGTGTGAGAAAAAGGTTCAGGGGCCAGCCTCCCTGCCCTAACATCAGTCGGGCAGATTGCATGTAGATACTATCCAGATCTGGACGTTCTTCGCGATCAACTTTGATTGGCAAGAAGTGGTGATTGAGAAACGCCGCAACCTCTAAATCAGAAAAGGCTTCTCGTTCCATGACAGTACACCAGTGGCAACTGGAGTAGCCAATTGAGAGAAAGATCGGAAGTTGTTCCTGCTTTGCTTTAGCAAGAGCCTGCGGACACCATGGCCACCAAGCGATGGGGTTATCAGCATGCTTGCGCAAATACAAACTGTCACTGGCTGCAAGGCGGTTGGGCATAACAGAGCGGAGGAGGATGCGAGTGAAGAAGGTGGAGCTGGACGCCTACACAAAAGGTAGCGGGGGAATGCGAGCCACAACTGTTTTTCTGAGCAGATCAGGTCGGCGGACTCGAGAGACGAAACCATCAACACTGCTGTGGTAGTGTTCTGCAAACTTGAGAATGGCAGGCGCACACTCCAGCGGTGGCATATCTCCGAAGATACAACTGGTCTTCTGGGGACCAGAAATCGCCACTGCACAGGGACGTTGGCAGGCACTCATACATTTCACAGGCTTGATCGTGAAATCCTCATTTAAGTGCCATTCTCGATGCATCCTACTCAACTTATTAAGCAGGATGCGCCCTCCCGTTTCCCCCTCATGGTAGGGACAGTTGGGGGCGAAGAAGCAGGATTCACATACAAATAATGCATGTTTAGACATAGCCAAAACCAATGACCAACAGTTCTCACACAAAGTACTGGTACTATCACTTTCGTCAAAGAGCCCTACTCAACCCTGAGCTGCACCACAAAATAGACTCAATGAACAAAAGGTAACAGATATCACAAAAACATAGGCCCTCAGAGGCTTTAGGATTACTTTATCATAATGGAACTACACAAAAGTTGCTAACTCACCCGCCAACATTTCTATCTCTTGCCATGTTGAATACCGCCCAAGATCTTGTAACAGTTGACACATTAAAATCGAATATAAATATACATATATACTTAAGAATATCAGTTCGTGCTGTTGGTTTCTTTGGATTTGTGTCAGAAAATACAGCATGAGTTGGGAATAAAGTCCCAGAATATAGCTCTTTTATTTTGCCAAAAAATTTATGTCATATTTATGTCGGCAATTCCTGTTGAGGCCTTATTTTTTGCTTGGTGGCTGTGATAAAGTTAGTTTCAGAGTTGGCGTAAGCATGCAGAATTTAAGTAGGTCAGGTTGCCAGAAACAGTGAGAAAGGTTAGCTGGTGCCCTTGTGGGAATGGGCATGTGCTTGTGGTAGTTGAACGACCTAGATGACTCCTGATTCTGAAGCGGAAAAAGGGTTTCTCATTGCGAAGTAGTACTTAAGATCATCTGGTTTTACTAGTGATTGAGGCTGAGATTCTCTTAAGTCAAGCGAACTGCTGCGCTGAGTCTTTGGTTGCACTGTAGGAATATGGAAGAGTATGGCAGATTTAAGGACAAGTCCCACAACTGGACCCAGCGGAGATGCCATCACCATCAAGCGTATGGAGGCCCTCAAAAGAGGGGGGGTCCATCGCCTTAAAGGTGATCAACCGCTGCCAACAACTGTTCACTATGTTGGGATCGGGAAAGTTGGTGCAGAGTTTATCACCCAGGCCATTCAAGAGGCCCCAAGTGACTTTTTGCTCGGGGATAACAAGCAGTTCACGGCATTTGCGCTGGATATTGGGGATCAGCACCTGGCAAAAGTTCGAGAAGCAGCTGGTACTTTGCCAGCAGAGAAAGCCCAGGTGAGAACCCTTGCTTTGGAGGTTCCCACGCGTGAGGCGCTTTTTGCTTCCCTGCGACGATACCGTGAGTTTCTCAAGCTAGAGTTTCCCCGTTATTACTGGAACCCCAACTACGAACCCTGGCTACCGGAAGACATTACAATCCCTGCTGCCGGAGAAGAGTTTCCTCGAGCACTGGCCAAGGCCATTTACGGGATCTCTTACTACGAGGAGCCCAAAACGCTGGCCCAGGAGTTAGAACTGTTTGCCAAAAAAGTAGACAGTCTCCGGTCTCAAACTGTAGTTTGTCTCGTCTTTGGCCTGGGTGAAGGTGTGGGCAGTGGTATCAGTGTTGATTTGGCTCGTCACCTGACCAATGTTTGTTTTGGGAGACGTGCCCTTGTCCTTGGCATTGGTGTGCTGCCCCCTGGCGATGAAGCGAATCCTTCGCTTTTTCCCACCCTGAATGAGATCGACTGCATGCTCGATCAGGAAAAGAATAAAGGTGTTCTACAGGTCTGGGGCGATCTCTACAGGGATCCTTTTACCGCTGGTTTTCTGGTTGTTAATCCAAAAGCAGCATTCGAAAAATCACAGGATAAAGCAGCTGCCCAAAAGCAAGTCTTCAGTGAGTTATCCAGCTTTTTGATGGACAACCAGAGTGTTGATCTCTATGAAACCCTCAGACTCTTGAACTGGGTTGGAGCCTCTCCTACACAACACGCTGCAGCCCGCAGTCAGTACGGACGCCAGTGGTGTCAACTCTTTGGCTATCTAGACACTGGCGCAAACGTTGAGACCCTGCCGCAGCAACTGGGCCTCATGAGTGAGAGTTTCCACCCCAACTACTTTGAGCTGAGATCTACTGGGGCTGCTAGTGCAGACACCCTCAGTGACTACGCGAGCCGGATGAGCAAAGTCTTTACCCCGCTAGTAGAACCAGAGGTGATTCAAAGTGAGGGGGGCAGCCGTACCTCAGCTCAATTTGTGCTGCCTGGTGCCCGCAAGACGGATCTCGAAGTCTTTTTCAAGTCTCGTGACGTCTATGACCAGCTCAGCTGGGATGAGAAGTTGCTAGCCCACTCTTCCCTCCTCGAGCTAGGTGTTCTCCTTTCTGAGCCAGCGATTCGTTTTGAAGGGATGGCTGGAGAATGTCTCTGGGGTTGTGCCTGTTGGGTTGTGGTGCCCTATGACCAGATCCGTGGAGATGATGCTGCGATTGACTCCCTGCGCAAGCAACTTGAGCAAGTGGTGCAAGCCTAGGAGCCTCCTCATGCCGTTTGGCTGGTCAAAAGTGCGGCAGTGGTTAGAGAGTCTGCAACCACCCACATCCATCCCTACGGATGAAAGTTTACCAATTCCTCAACAGGGGAGTCGTTCTATGTCCTTGGATTGGTCATTAGTGAAGTCAAAATACGGCAGTGGTGCCCAGGTCCCAACAGTGGCTGGTAATAAAACTCTCAATGTCACCGGAGCTGATGACGAGAAGATCTACATCCAGTCACCTCTCTGGAAGGCAAGTCTGAGTAGAGAGCATTTAGAAAAAGGGGCTCAGTTGCTGGAAGAAGGTCTGATCTCAAGAGATCCGGGCTACTTCGTTGAAGACTACAAAATCTATGTTGCAGATGAGCGGGCGACATCTGTTGCTCATATCTTTCGGGATCTAGGGTTGATTGACAAAGATACAGGGTTTCGTCCCGGGGGCTGTTGAGCTACCTGGTGTCCATGATTTGAGTGCCGTTTTCACTGCAACCTGACCTGATCACGATTTTTGCTGCTGTTTATGTCAGGCAGCAGGCCATCAATTACTTATGTAAGGAGAGAAAGTTATGTCCTTAGGCTCGATGTATCACAGTGCATCTGGATCACAGTCACCCCACTGTCTGCATGTTGTGGGTATTGGCAAAATTGGCGCAGGTATGGTGGATGCCATGCTGCGTACTGGAGAAGTAGAGGACATCCTTGATGATCCACGGGCACGGTTCACAGCCCTGATTGTGGATATCGGCGAGCAGGACATGCTGCAGGCAAAAGACTACGCCGAGGGCATGAAAGAGCGTCTCAAATCCCGCAACATTCCCTTAGAGCGTTTCCAGTTCAAGACTGTCGCCCTAGCGGTGCCAACACGGGATGAAATGTTTGCCTCAATGCGCCGTTACCGTGAGTTTTTGAAGCTGGAGTATCCACGTTACTACTGGAACCCCAACTACGAACCCTGGTTACCTGAAGATGTGCCCATCCCAGCAGCAGGAGAGGCTTTCCCCAGAGCAGTGGCCAAGGCG
Source organism: Synechococcaceae cyanobacterium SM2_3_1 (assembly GCA_012030715.1). Lineage (GTDB taxonomy): Bacteria > Cyanobacteriota > Cyanobacteriia > Thermostichales > Thermostichaceae > JAAUUJ01. Next base: position 6,640 of record JAAUUJ010000193.1, read on the forward strand.
ATTTATGGCATGGCTTACTACGACGGCGAACGCATGCTTGAGCAAGAACTAGAAGCTTTTGCCAAGAGCGTAGACAAGACACAGCTGCCCTCCATGGTGCTCTGCTGCTTTGGTATGGGTGAGGGCACTGGCAGTGGCATGGTTGTGGATCTGGCTCGCCACCTCTCCAGTGTCAAACTGGGCCGCCGCATTCCTCTGATTGGTGTTGGTGTTCTACCCTGCAGTGGTGATTCTCCTGAATATATTGGAGCGAACCTGTTCCCCACCTTTAACGAAATCGACTGCATGTTAGATGAGGACAAGAATGCCGGTGTTGTGCAGGTGTGGGGTGATCTCTACCGCAATCCCTTCACGGGTGGTTTCTTGACGGTTGCTTCTGAGCATTCCTGGCAGCGCCTCAGCCGCTACACCGAGACAGGTGAACCAGCGGTGCGGGATCGCATTCGTCTGCAGGTAACCCACAAGTTTGTGGCAGATTCCTTCATGCGTCTGGTGCAGCATGATTATGGCCGCACCCTGTTCAAAGCGCTGCGCCCCTCCGGCATCACGGCTGCGCCCCACGAGTA
>JAAUUJ010000194.1 GCA_012030715.1 Synechococcaceae cyanobacterium SM2_3_1
CAAAACAGCTGGCACGATGATGATAGGTCCTGCACATTTCATCCCGAGGGTGGGAAGCAGAAGCTCCTATAGGATCCAGTTGGACACCGAGATTCCTGAGCCCCTTCCAGAGGAACTGACAGAGATAGGCATACACCTCACGCCGAGAACGGGGCTCCAGATTTGGCACGATTAAACTGTAGGTTAGCTCTGCCTTTTGAGTACTGGCCTGGTGCAAAACCGCTCGACCTCCAGTGGGACGGCGCACACCCCTGATCCCCATTTTCGCCAGAGTCTCTGCAGGATAGAGCGGGGACTGATGATATCCCCAGCGAAAGGGTGGTTTCTTGCCACCCATAAAAGCGCAGGATCGGTCCTCGTTCCGGAAAGGCCACCCCCTGATCCAGCAGCCACCGATCCGCTGCCATATTAAAAACACCGGGTTCCATCCGCCAGGGAAGCAGCCGACCTTCAGGCACCCTCGAGGCCAAACTCCTGGAGCAGGGGTTCATCGTATTCATCCGCCAGGTGGCCACCAGAGTAATGGCCCGAGAGATCTCCGCCGGAGTGATCCCCTCCAGGGTACGGAAATGATTGAGAATCACCTGATCATTCCAGAGACAAAAGCGTGCTTCTAGGGTCTCGATCCAGCTTTTTTCCAGCAGAGTGCGCAGCAGCCGTGCTTCATCCTTGACCGGAAACTTGAGGACAGGGGACCAGACCGCCAGCGTGTCGTCAGTAGAATCCCCACTCAGGTGAATAAACACTTCCACCGAGCCGTAGGTAAACTTCCAGGTGTGTCCCTGCTGATGGTTTTCGTAGGCTGCGTCCTCCTTGAGACTGGAGATCACAGTAGCGATTAAATCGATGTAGTTAATCTGTGATGCATCGAAATCCAGATCGTCTGGCATCAGTGCTGTATTACTGTAAGCCATATCCCTTCCTGTTCGCTTGTGTGCAGCCTCAGCTCCCTTGGCGGAAGCTACCCCCACTATATCGTTTGCTGACAACGGCGACCGCCTGACCTGGTAAAAGGGATCAGACTTCAGAGGGAGACCAGTTCCCGAGTTGACAGAGGATGCTGAGATCGACGGGGGACTGCGTAGGTGTGCCGATCCCTGGCCAGCAGGGTGTTAGGGAAAATGGCCTGGGCTTCATTCAGCAGATCTTCTAATGTGATGGCACTGTCTTTGCCATAGCGGGGGCTGAAATGAGTAAGGATCAGGGTCTGGGCCTGGGCCTGCTGAGCCACCTGAGCTGCCATCGTAGCGGTCGAGTGTTTACTGCGGCGGGCCAGATGCTTTTCGGCTTCGGCAAAGGTGGCCTCGTGAATCACCAGATCGGCAGCCCGAGCCAGATCGATGGCATTGGAGCAGTAAATGGTATCGGTACAATAGGCCAGTTTCCGTCCTGGAATTGAAGCGCCGACATAATCTTTTCCGCAAAAGACACGACCATCCGCCAGAGTGACAGTGGCCCCAGCTTTCAATTGTCCGTAGAGGGGACCTGGGGGAATGCCATCGGCCTGTGCCTTAGCAATATCAAAAGTCCCCACCCGATCCGCTTCCACAATCCGGTAGCCATAGGCGGGAATCCGATGTTCCAGAGGGGCACAGTAGACCGAGTATTCTGATTCCTGCAGGATCAATCCCGTCTCTAGCGTATGGATATTCAGGGGGTACTGGAGACGGGTTTCACTGTAGCGGATCACCAGGTTGAGATAGTCTTCCAGACCAGGAGGCCCGTAGACATCAATGACTTCTGGAGGACTGCTCATACCACAGGTGGCCAGCAACCCAGGCAACCCATAAATATGATCGCCATGCATATGAGTGATAAAAATCCGCCGGATCTGATTCAGGTTCAGCTGCCCATGCCGGATCAATTGATGCTGAGTCCCCTCCCCACAGTCCAGCAACCAGATCTCAGAGCGTTGCGGCAGTTGCAGAGCCACGCCGGAAACATTGCGATGACGGGTGGGAACGCCGGAGCTTGTGCCCAGGAAGGTGAGATTGAGGGCTGTGGGATCCAGATCAGACATGAAGTGAAAAGCTGGCAGGGGCCAGGGCAAGAAAGGCAAAATCCTTCACCAGCTTACCAATTCAACCCTTAACTGGCCGACCGCGATACATGATCACAGGCTTATAGGCGGGAGCCGCGGAGGGGGGGATCGACTCAGGTTCTGGAGGAGCAGGGGGATGAGAGGGAGTCTCTGCAGGTGGCTCCTCCGCAAATATATTCGTGTCTACTTCAGGTTCAGGAGCAACTAACGCTTGTTGGAGTGCTGTTTTGTTGATGGGAGTGCAACCGATCAGCTCCAAGACCAACTCTGCTGTGGGTAACAACTGGCCATTCTCGGGTAGACCGGGCAGCAATTCGGTTGCGCCCTGATATTTGGCCCACCGTTGTTCAGCTGGCTCAACAGGGCGGTGGCGCTCTCGCGTCAGGAGCACCTTCGTGCCCGGCAGTTTGCTTTTACACTCCCGACAAAGGGCAAAGGGATTAAAGAGCCCTGTCGTGGTATCGGCCACCAGAACGCCTGGGGCATGGGCAAGAACGGTTTCAAACAGCTGCGCCTGAGGAGCGACCTGAATCACCTGATGCCCCTGAGACTGAAAAATCAACTGCCAGAGATGGGACTGCTCGGGCTGAGACTGCGCTATCAAGACGCTGGTGGAAACCTCGGGCATGAGATTTAACAACTCCTCCCCACCATGAGTGGGTGAGCTAGTAGAAGGCCGATCATAATGAAAAATGTTTGAGTAAACTTAACATCCCTATCTAGGGGAAAGCGTAGCCATATATACGACTGACCTAGAGAAGATCATAGATTTTTCCTGTCTTTGTCGGTACATAAATTACATTTCCGATTCCAGCTCACGAGCCAGTTCTGCTAACGCTTCTGGAGTCAGGGTCTGCAACTTTTCCTGTAGAGCGGCTTTTTCAAACTGTTGCTGCTGTTCATGTAGGGCCATCTGACCCGAGAGAACTCGTCTGACATAGCCCATGACCCAGAAGGCAAACCCCAGCATCAGGAGGCTGCTCAGACCGACCTGGATCTTGTCCTGAGATATTCCCGCCCAAGACAGTCCCCAGTAGCTTACTCCGGCAACGAGGAGCAGTCCCAAACTCAATTTCAAGATGGCTAGACGAGTCATGAACTCAGGAGATCCCAACGGATCGGGAGGATCAACAGAAGTCAAAGCTGGCGTAAGTGGGGACGATAATTAATAAATCCTCCCACCAACAGCATTCCGGGAAAGAAGGACAGCCCCAGAAAAAACATAAACACTTTTTCCCAGGAACTAGCGAAATTAAACCGCTTATCAATATAGATCATGGCAATCAGCGGAATCACCAGCAGGTAAGCTCCCGCCAATCCCCCATAAATCAGCAAGATTAGCAAAGTCTCGGACATGGATGCCCCTGAGGAGAAACGCCAGAGTGGTTCCATTCTAATCGCAACTTGAGCCAGTAATTCAGGCTACAGGCTTGAAAGTCTCAGGGATTAGGCATCAGGATTTCTCTATGGTAGGCTTTCAGAAATGCATGCTGGAGTATTGCTCCACCACCTGTTGCCACAGCTGACCATGCGCCTGTCCCTGCCATTGGATCTGGAGTTTGCGAGTCTCATCTCCAGCCCATTCCAGCTGTAAATCCAGCCATTGCTGGGGGAGCTCAGGTAGCCGTTCGGGCCATTCCACCGCCACAATGCCTGGTCCTGACCACAGCTCTTCCAATCCCAGATCCAGGACGCTGAGGGGATCAAGGCGATAGAGGTCTGCATGGAAAAGGGGAAGGCGACCCTCCCAGTACTCCTGGAGCAGGACAAACGTAGGACTATGGATCACCGTTGCAATCCCCAGGCCGATCCCCAGGCCCTGGACGAAGGTGGTCTTACCACTACCCAGTTCACCCCGCAGGAGGATAACCGTTCCGGCTACTGCCGTTTCCCCCAGAATACAAGCCAGTCTGAGGGTTTGATCCAGGGTCATCACCATGATTTCGGCTGCATCAGGCATGACAATTAAGCAGTACAGCGGGGATATTAACTCCTGATCCTGTAGCATCTGCACCATTCTGCCCATAGGCGAAGCCAAAACCCTTCGCAGCATGACAGGGTGGTGATCATCAGGGATGATTAAAATCTTACTGATACTCCATTTTCGTTCGCCATCCCTTTCTGGTCTCTGCCTGGCCCAGCACCAGAAGATCCGTCATCCCCGGCCTTTCACCTAACCCAATTGAGCTATGGCTGCCCCTCCTCCCCGTCCCCGCCGTTCTTCCTCTGGTCAATCTCAGGGACGATCTCGACCCTTTTCTGATCGGGGGAAACCCCGCAAGCCTTCGCAACCCTTGGAGCGCACTGGTCGCAGTAAACCGATCAAACGCTCTCAGTCCTCCCATCCCGAGGAAAGAGAAAACCCAAACCTCGTCCGATTCGTGCCTCCAAACCCACACCCGCAGGTCCCCAAGAGGAGCCTTCTCCCCCCGAGGTTGAGCAAAAAGCTGAGGGACAGGGCAATGATCTGATCTTTGGCAGACAGGCGGTACTGGCGGTACTCGAGGCCCAGAAGACCCTGAACCGGATCTGGGTTCTCCCGAGCCTGCGTTATAACCCCAAATTTCATCGGCTGCTCGAGGAAGCCAAACACCGAGGAGCTGTAATTGACGAGGTTTCACCCCAACGTCTGAATCAGATCACGGAAGGGTCTAAACACCAGGGAATTGCTGCCCAGGGCACTCCCTATGACTACCTGGATCTCGAGGAGTTAGCCAATCAAGCTCTTGCCAATACCCCAGCTCCAGTCCTGGTGGCTTTGGATGGAGTCCAGGATCCCCATAATTTAGGGGCGATTGCCCGCACGGTTGAAGCGCTGGGAGGCCAGGGAGTGATCATTCCCCAAAGACGGGCCGTCGGGGTAACCTCTGCAGTGATCAAGGTAGCAGCAGGAGCCTTATCATCCTTACCTGTGGCACGGGTCGTGAATTTGAATCAAGCCCTGGAAACCCTGAAAAAGCGCGGCTTCTGGATTTATGGTGCCGATCAGAGAGGGCAGCAGCCACTGCACCGCAGTCAGCTGGATGGTCCAGTGGTACTGGTGGTAGGGGCTGAAGGAGAGGGCATTAGTCTGCTGACTCAGCAACACTGCGATGTTCTGGTTTCCATCCCTTTGGTGGGAAAAACCGAGAGCCTCAATGCCTCTGTGGCAGCTGGGATGGCACTGTACGAGATCTTTCGGCAACGCTGGCAGAAAACCCTCACGGTCTTCAGGTCATAGATCCATGAATTGATCATCAGATCATGACAGGCAGTGCATAATTTCTTAACATCACGGCAGAACGAGAGGAGCGGGTTGTGAGTTTTTTGAAGAGTACCCTGACCACAATCTGGGAAAACCTGGGGATGGCCACCTGGATTGAAATCACAACCTCAGATCCCCATTACACCTATTATTTCGGCCCTTTTTTAACCCAAAATGAAGCAGAAGAGCACAAGCCCGCCTACCTTGCCGATCTAGAAGCGGAAGGGGCCACAGGAATTGAAGTCAAGTTCCTGCGATGCCAGCGTCCTGAAGTCCTGACTGTGGATCATTCCCGTTCTGAGCTGGGGGGGCAAGCACAGAAGTAAAGCGCTGGTTCCAAGTCCTGTTACACTAACGGCTGCAGTGGACACTTCAGAGTTTCTTCCCTCCCATGAGCGCATCTCCCACCCCTCAGATCACCCTTCACCACCGTGGCCAGGACTATAGCTTTCAGGCTCCTGCAGATCAAACGATCCTGGAGGCTGGATTGGAGGCAGGGATTGATTTACCCTCCTCCTGTCAGGCAGGGGTATGCACCACCTGTGCAGCTCGTGTGCGCAAGGGGACTCTGGCTCAAGCAGAGGCGATGGGGATCGCTCCGCAGTTAAAGGCACAGGGGTATGCACTGTTGTGCGTTTCCTATGCGACATCAGATCTGGAAATCGACTCCGATAAAGAAGATGAAGTCTATGAGCTGCAGTTTGGCAGTGCTCAGGTGAAGTAAGTTCGATGCAGGTGGAATTTTGGGTTGTGCAGGTGCCTCTGGTGCTTCCCCTCCAAGCCCCTGATCTGGAGAAAAGTGTGATTGCAGCCCTAGAATCTCAGGTAGGCGCCCTCCAACTTCTGCGCTGGGCCATCACTTCTGTCCAGAAAGAATCCACAATGGTGACAGTGGAGGCAGTGATCACAATTACTGGTTGAAAGGACAGAGTAGAGATGAGTGAGGCAAAAAATATTTTGGGTGGCCCGTTGGCAGTTTGTAGTACGGATCCCATGACCGGATACTACCGCAATGGCTGCTGTGATACCGGGGCGGGTGATATGGGTGCTCATGTGGTCTGTGCCCAGGTGACTGAAGAGTTCCTGGCCTACACCAAAAACAAAGGCAATGATCTGAGTACTCCCCGCCCGCAATTCAACTTTCCCGGACTGAAGCCTGGGGATCGGTGGTGTCTGTGTGCCTCCCGCTGGCAGGAAGCTCTGGAGGCGGGTGTTGCCCCCCCAGTGGTTCTGGAAGCTACCCATGTCATGGCTCTGGAGCATGTTTCTCTCAATGATCTGAAGCAGTATGCTCTGGATCAGGGTTGAGAGTTCTACTTGTCCTTGCTGGTTTGGGATCGCACCTGATCGATCAGGCGCTTGACGGTCTCTGTCCCCTGCGAGGGATGAAACTGCAGAGGAAACTTCCAGCGATTCAACATCCGCAATCCCAGTGGCAAAATACTGAGAAATCCGTTCACATCCCGTCCCTGATTGGCCACCACCTCGATCCCAAAGCGGCGTTCATCCACCCATCCCCCCTTGCGGACCAGATCCACCAGTAACTTGCGATGACGGATCTCGCGGCTAGTCTCAGCAATTGGCCGGGTTTCGGTCGCCAGGATCTGCTGCTTGATCTGGGTAATCTGATCCAGAGGAGCCACATCCATTGGGCAGACAAAATTACAGTTCAAACAACGCGTACACCCCCAAACCCCAGCCTGACTGTTATGCTGCTCCAGACGTTGCTGCTGCTGATCATCACGATTGTCCTGCACCAAGCGATTGGCTTTGGCCAGAGCATGCGGACCCACAAAGGTTGAGTTCACCTCCAGGGCATTACAGATCTGAGTAGCAAGCACACACATGATGCAGTTAC
>JAAUUJ010000035.1 GCA_012030715.1 Synechococcaceae cyanobacterium SM2_3_1
CACATGAATGAGGATAAAGGCTTCCTCTCCGTTGCTGAGCCAGGCTTTCACCAGTTTGTCGGCATAGCGGCGACCGACTTCAGCCTCAGGGATCAGGTCCTGGAATTCTTTGTCGAGGAACTCAACCAACCGATCCCAGTTGATGGCGGCATGAGCTTCTGGGAAGAGGAAGGCTAGGAAAGGCTCGAAATAGAGATCCAGGGTTTCTTTCCAGGCAGCGTCCAGATCTGAGGGGGGAGAGGGATCCGTCATGACAGGGGCAGAGAGCAGACATCCAGTCTACTTAAGGTTTATCCCCAGGTGACAGTTTCAGATCAAAGGGTCCAGATTGAGCAGCATGAGCTCGAGGATCCCTGCCTACTTCGGATCTTCTGTTTCCTCACAAATTGAAGAGGCCAATCTCGACATTCACCTCAGCCACCTGATCCGCTCGCGGAGTCCAGCGCAGAGTGCCACGGAAGGGATCCAGGGTCATGCCCTCTGGCCTACTCTCCTGGGTAAGCTCATCAAAACTCGTATCACAAGATACAAAAGTATTAACTCTACTATGACTTTAAAACGAATTTTCCAACCCTTTGTCTGTATGCACCCTTCTCAAACCATTTCCAGGGATTCCAAGATCTACGATTTGTTAATTTGGCCTATAAAACCATTTTTTATGTTAGAGAAAATGCCTTCTATTACTCGTTTAAGGATACTCGATGCCGCTTCAAAAGCGAAAATCATAGATTCCCTTAAAAAACCTGTGTCTAATGCTACACAATAAGATGCGCTTACCCTGGATCTCGAAGCAATAAAAGATCAAGCATAATCTCCCCCAGAGCCGTACTTCCATGCCTGTTGCCAGCGATGCCAGCGGTATTTTTCTTTATCAGATAGAGATTTCGTCAGATCATCCAGGCGGTGACTGAGAGGATCCATAGCACTGTAGATCCCGAGGGCCGCAAAATGTTTCAGCCAGCGGGCAATTTTGATCGGTCCCAGTTGAGGTAGTAGCTGTAACACCAGCAGAGGATGCCGGATCGTCACCTGAGTCAGAGCCTGAGTCAACCCTCCAAACTTGACAACATCTTGCAGAAAAGGCTGCACCACCTCATCCCCCAGATCAAACATGGTGCCCAGCACTGTACTCAGGAGCCGATTGATCTGATCTGGTGGTATCCGCTGATCTATACTTAGACTCATGCTTTCTTGAAAAAGCCAGGTGACCGAAAGATTAGGCTGATAAGGCTGAATCAGGGCCAGGTTAAACTGTTCAAGAGCATCCACCTTGAGAGCTTCGTTAAGACTTTGATCAAGACGCTGTAGATGGCGGACCATCGCGCCAAATCCCCCAAAGCTCAGGGGAGACTGGGATCCACTACTATCCCCGGCAAAGACCACCCGATCCCAGGGACTTTGGAGAGGGCTGTTGCGGTAGGCCGGAAACAGTCCGGTGAGCAGGCGACGAAACTGTACCTGATCCAGATCCACTCCTTGATACTCCGGTAACAGACGCAGATAATCCTCCAGTAACTCGGTCAGGGTCAGTCGGTCGGGATGCAAATCCAGATAGGTAAATAAATAGGTGGTGCGACCATCATGGGCGGGAAAGGCTTCCCAAAAGTACTGGCACTGCTTCTGGATCGGGGTGAAGGTATAGAGCAGATCACCCATTTCCAGATCTGGCATGCCCTCAGCACAGCCTCCCACCACCAGACAGACCGCATCTGGCTTCTCCCCAGCTCTCGCCTGAGCCACAATTGGAGATCCGTGACCCATCATGTCAACGAACAGACGCGACTTCAGACGGAGATCTTCCGCAGCTTTAAGCAGTACTCCATCGGGATGGATCTCTGCCCCCTGGAAGGCAGTCTGTTCCAGTAGCTGGCCCCCTGCTCCCAAAATCTCTGCTTGCAGAAGTCCAGTAACTGCACCGGATCCACGCCGATATTGAGTACATTGCGGACCCACCACTCACCCCCCTGGTGAAAGCCCACTCGTGCCGGGTTGTAGTGAGTCACCATCACCTGATCCAGTTGCGCTTCTGTCAACAAATTCAGATCAATAAATGCCTGCAACTCCTGCCGCGAGATATTCCACTCCTGTTCCCGTCCCCGTAATATTCCCCGCTCTAGCAATGCCACCCGCCAACCATGCCGGACTAAAGCGGCCCCCAGCAAGATCCCCAGTGTCCCTCCACAGATCACCACATCCCACTCCAGTTCCCCCAGGAGAGCAGAATCGGTCTTGATCACCTCAGGGATAGGGAGGGATTCGCTGCTCTTGAGTTGCTGCCAGCGTTGATCAGCGTTTTGCAGCTGTTGGAGAGATCCGTCTGGAAGACAGGGATGTTGCAGTAGAGAGGTCATGGTCAGAAGGGTACGGCTTCCTCATTCTTGCTGTTTTTCCCCTGCGGCTGCCAGAGACTGGTTCGCTAGGGTTCCTGTACTGGCACAGGCTGATCTGGAGGGGGCTGATTCTCTTGGGTCTGAATAAACCAGACAATGCCGCCGATCAACAGAGCACTGAGCAGGACGGTGAGGGCAATTTTCCAGACACTGAGGGGGCGATCCCCCAAGATCTCCCCTGTACGGGCATTCACCAGCACCTGATAGGACTTGTTGCGGTAGCGGTAACTGCCGATCCAGATGGGCAGAAGCAGGTGTTTAAAGGTAACGGAACTGTACTCGGTCGAGAGACTGTGGATCCGTTGTTCGTCTCCGCCAATGTCGCGGCACACATCTCCCCGGATCGCTCGCTCCATATCCTCTTTGGCCAGCTCAAAACCCGCCTTCAGATCGGTTTGAAAGCGTTCCACCTTGTAGCCCGCTAGATAGGAAGGTTCATAAGCTTTGAGTTTGCCTTCGTAATGCCAGGGTTCCAGCCGCTTGAGATAGTCATACTTTACCGACTTGCTGGCAGGGATCAAGACATCATCAAAGCTGCGACTCACACGGCCTGAGGCAGGATACCAGCGGGTTTTACGCACCTCTCGGGTTTTGCGCTCCCGCTCCCCATCCTCATTGGTTTCGTAGTAGGTCTCGGTCTCGTAGTAGTACTCACCCCGCTCCCCTCGATAAAAACTGACGGTGTAGGCATCGTAGGTCCAGAAAGGCAGATAAACCGCCTGCATTCCCTCCCGCTGGGCCAGCTTTTTTAGATCATTGGGGCAGAACCAGTTGCGTCCCAGCCAGGTTTGCATACCCGTGTAGGCACGATTGCGATCCAGGGCAAAGGGAAGAATGCCATTGGGCATCAGCATCGGCGAGGCGGTTTGGGCAGGGCTGCTGAGATGGGTGCCGCAAAAGGGACAGTCTCCCGCCACCTGTGGGGGTACAAATTCTGTCTCGGCTCCGCATCCGGTACAGGTAACTTCCAGGGCTTCTGGAGACAGGGTGACAAGCTGATCTTTGGTGATCTGCAAATAAGACTCATAAGCTAGCTCCTCCACCTGTGCCTCGGTCTGGGGGATCCCCTTTTGCCAGCCACAGTAGCGACACTTTAACTCACCAGAGGTGGGATCAAATCCCACGCCCTTAGATCCACATTGGGGACAATTGACCTGGGTTTCGGTACTCATGGCCGCTCCTGCTAGGGCAAGGGGGGGAGGGGTGGAGGACCAGAGGCGATCTGGCTGGCGACTTCCGGCACCTGCTGGGCGGGCACCCAATTCTCCATCCCCTGCCGCCAGAGGTAGGTGGACGACTGGATCCCCTGCTGCACCAACTGTGCAAGCGTAAAGGGTCCCTGCCGTTGCTGATCGGCACCCACATACCACCACTCCGGTTGAGAGTGCAGACGACTGGCCAGTTCTGGCACTTCTCCGGCCCGCATCCAGTTGGCCATCCCCGCGCGCCAGACCATCGTGTCCGCGGTCATGGATTGTTGCCGTACCTGATCTAAAGTTAGAGGTCCCTGGGATTGACCCGATTGAGAAACGTACCACTGGGCAGGCAAGGGAGGAGGTCCTGCCGGAGCGGAAGGAGCAGCTGGGCTGGCTGCAGGTTGCATGGCATTGATCAGTTGTTGCCCCATGGCCATCCCCACCCCAAAGTCCATGCCAGGGTTCCCACCTCCTGGATTCTGGGCGGAGGCTTCGATCGCTTGGGCAGCCTGGAACTGAGTGTAGTCCTGCAGATTCCCTAAAATGCCCATACTGGTGCGCTTATCCAGCACCTTTTCCACCTCGGGGGGCAGAGAAATATTCTCGATCAGCATCTGGGACAGCTCCAGACCATACTCGCGAATCGATCCTTGCAGGGCCTGCCGGATGGTATCACTCAGCTGTTCGTACTGACCCGCCAGATCCAGAACCGGAATCCCAGAACGCCCAATCCATGTAGCAAAACCAGACACCAGAATGTTGCGGATCTGGTTGCTGATCTCATCCACCTGAAACAGTCCATCGGTGCTCACCAGTTTTTCCAGCATGGTTTTGGGATCCACCACCCGCATCGCGTAGCTGCCAAAAGCCCGCAGCCGCACCGGACCAAATTCCGGATCCCGCAGCGTGATGGGGTTGGACGTGCCCCACTTTAAATTGGTGAAGGCGCGGGTACTGAAGAAGTAAACCTCTGCCTTAAAAGGGGAGTTAAAGCCATAGGGCCAGGCCTGCAGCGTACTCAAGATCGGCAGATTGCGAGTGTAGAGTTCGTGGGTTCCCGCATCAAAAACATCCGCCACATGCCCTTCATTGACAAAGACCGCCACCTGTCCAGGACGGACGATCAGCTTCGCCCCCTGCTTGATCTCATTGCCCGCCCGCTCAAAGCGGTACACCATCGTCTCGTTCGTGGAATCCAGCCATTCGATGACATCAATGAACTGGCCACTAATAAAGCCAAATAGTCCCACGGCCACCCCCTCTCCGTTCCCCTGCATTTTACAGGAATCAGTCAGGTATCCCTACTCCCCGAGACTGAATCAGCGTGCTATAATGCACGAGCCCTGATCAGAAATGGGCTGATGGGATTGACCGCATCCCTTCTGATCCCATCTCAATGATGGATAGGCGCCTGTAGCTCAGTGGACTAGAGCACGTGGCTACGGACCACGGTGTCGGAGGTTCGAATCCTTCCAGGCGCGTTCCCACCCAGATTTACCCTCTCTGGGTTGATTGCCGTCCCTTAACCTGTAAAAAACCTGTGCTAGGATCACCTCATTCGAGCCCGCTGCAGGTTGCAGGCTAAGGGGAGCCCGTTATCATGTTCGAACGGTTTACAGAAAAAGCCATTAAAGTGATCATGCTGGCTCAGGAAGAAGCCAGACGTTTGGGCCACAATTTCGTGGGTACCGAACAAATCCTGCTAGGTTTAATCGGCGAGGGCACTGGGGTCGCCGCCAAAGTCCTTAAGTCCATGGGTGTGAACTTAAAGGATGCCCGCATTGAAGTAGAGAAAATTATTGGCCGTGGCTCCGGCTTTGTGGCTGTAGAAATTCCTTTTACACCGCGAGCCAAGCGCGTCCTGGAACTATCGCTGGAAGAGGCCCGTCAGCTGGGTCATAACTACATTGGCACTGAGCACCTTTTGCTGGGCCTGATCCGTGAAGGAGAAGGTGTAGCCGCTCGGGTTCTGGAAAATCTGGGTGTCGATCTCTCCAAGGTACGGACACAGGTGATCCGGATGCTGGGTGAAACTGCCGAGGTTACCTCCGGGGGATCGCAGGGTCGGACGAAGACCCCCACACTGGATGAATTTGGCTCCAACCTGACCCAACTGGCCCAGGACAACAAGCTGGATCCTGTGGTGGGTCGGCAGACCGAAATTGAGCGGGTGATCCAGATCCTGGGACGCCGTACCAAGAACAATCCAGTGTTGATCGGTGAGCCCGGTGTGGGTAAAACCGCCATCGCCGAGGGGTTGGCCCAGCGGATCATCCAGGGAGATATCCCCGATATTCTCAATGAGAAGCGGGTGGTGAGCCTGGACATCGGACTGCTGGTGGCTGGGACCAAGTACCGTGGGGAATTTGAAGAGCGCCTTAAGAAAATCATGGATGAGATCCGCTCCGCTGGCAATGTCATCCTGGTGATTGATGAGGTGCATACGCTGATTGGGGCAGGTGCAGCAGAGGGTGCGATTGATGCCGCCAACATCCTCAAGCCCGCTTTAGCCCGGGGTGAACTGCAGTGCATCGGGGCTACCACTCTGGATGAGTACCGCAAGCACATTGAGCGAGATGCGGCTCTGGAACGTCGCTTCCAGCCGATCATGGTGGGCGAGCCTACCGTAGCCGAAACCATTGAAATTCTCTTTGGGTTGCGGGATCGCTATGAGCAACACCATAAGCTCAAGATTTCGGACACCGCCCTGGATGCTGCCGCCAAGCTAGCAGACCAGTACATTTCCGATCGCTTCCTGCCTGATAAAGCCATTGATCTGGTGGATGAAGCCGCCTCTCGTGTGCGTCTGATTAATTCACAGCTGCCTCCTGCAGCCCGCGATCTGGATCAGGAATTGCGCCGCATTCTCAAAGATAAAGACACAGCGGTTCGGTCCCAGAACTTTGATCAGGCGGCTGAGTTACGGGATCGGGAAATGGAGATCAAGCAGGAGATCCGTGCGATTGTCTCCGCCAAGAAGGCCGAAGATTCCACTCGAGAGGAACTGCCGGTCGTCAATGAAGAAGATATTGCCCAGATCGTCAGCGCCTGGACTGGGGTGCCGGTTTCCAAGCTCACCGAGTCCGAATCCATGAAGTTGCTCCACATGGAGGAGACTCTGCACCAGCGGATCATTGGTCAGGAAGAAGCAGTTCGGGCCATTTCCAGAGCAATTCGCCGCGCGCGCGTCGGCCTCAAAAACCCCAACCGTCCCATTGCCAGCTTTATCTTCTCGGGTCCAACCGGAGTGGGCAAAACCGAGCTAACCAAAGCCATGGCGGCCTACTTCTTCGGATCTGAAAACGCCCTGATCCGGCTGGATATGTCGGAATACATGGAGCGGCATACGGTCTCGAAGCTGATCGGTTCGCCTCCGGGCTATGTGGGCTACAACGAAGGGGGGCAGCTGACCGAAGCCGTACGCCGTCGCCCCTACACCGTGGTTCTCTTTGATGAGATTGAAAAGGCCCATCCGGATGTCTTTAACCTGCTGCTCCAGATCCTGGAGGATGGTCGCCTGACGGATGCCAAAGGTCGCACGGTTGATTTCAAAAATACCCTCCTGATCATGACCTCCAATATTGGTCGAAGGTGATCGAGAAGGGCGGCGGTAGCCTCGGCTTTGAGTTCAATGACAACGAGGGCGATGCCAATTACAACCGCATCCGCAACCTAGTCAACGAAGAGTTGAAGCAGTACTTCCGTCCGGAATTCCTCAACCGTTTGGATGAGGTGATCGTCTTCCGGCAACTGAGCAAGGACGAAGTGAAGCAGATCGCTGATATTCTGCTCAAGGAAGTGTTTGACCGCATGAACGAGAAGAAGATCGCCCTTTCTGTTACAGATCGCTTCAAGGATCTGATCGTCGAGGAGGGCTACAACCCCAGCTACGGTGCTCGACCCTTACGGCGGGCCATCCAACGGCTGCTGGAAGACATCCTGGCGGAGCAGATCCTCTCTGGCAAGATCCAGGAAGGGGCCTCTGCCACCATTGATCTGGATGATGACAGCAAGCCCAAGGTGCTCGTCAGTGGAGAAGGGGAAGAGCGAGTGCTCCTGCCTCAGGGTGCCGAGTAGACCCGTTCTTGCGTTTCAGTCGAGGGGGATCGGGAAGGGTCCCCCTTTTTTGACGTCTCTGAATCAGGGGAAAACAGAAGCTGGATCATCTGCAGCGACACCTAGCCATCCCCTGCACAGATGGTGCTGACTAGCTGAAGGGTTCGGCAGCATTTCCAACACCTTCAGATCGGGACGGGGAGGGTCTGGGGTGATCACTACTGATTTCAGCTGTTCCTGCTGGAAGACTGTTAAGGTAAGGGGGATCATCGGGTTTACACCCTGCAGCTGATCCTGCAACTGAGTGGGGGTAATCTTAAAGTGATTGAGGGCCAGCAACTCATCTCCGGCCCATAGACCCGCCCGCTGGGCTGGTGAATCCTGATCCACCGAGGTGATCACAGAACTGTCGGACTTGAAATTTAATCCCAGGTAAGGACGGGGGGGAAGTTGGGTGAAGCCAGAAGTCACCTGCAGGCCAAAGGGTTGTAAAAAGGGATTGAGATCCAGCTCCTCGGTTCCATCCACAAAGCGGGCAAATAGATGACTCAGATCCTGTCCTGCTGCCCGTGAAAATGCCTGCCGCAACTCCGCATCCGTGTAGCCCTGTTCCTGCTCACCAAATTGCTGCCAGAGATCCCGCATCACGGTGTCCAGGGAATTCACCCCGGCGGTGCAAGAGCGAATGTACAGATCCAGAAGTAGACACACCAGCGCCCCCTTGAGGTAATAGGACACCTGGCTGTTGTGACTGTTCTCGTGAGGACGGTAAAGCTTGATCCAGGTGTCAAAGCTGGCCTCGGCCAGAGATTGGATATTCCGACCTGGGATCATGGCCAGATGGGTCAGTTTCTCCCGAATACCTCTAGGCAGCGAGAAGCCGGGATCAGTCCTGCTCTCAGAAGCATCAGATTTTCGTAGTAACTGGTGGCCCCCTCCACAAACCAGAGGCAGCTCAGATAGGTCTCCTGATCATAGTCTGGGATTTCCAGTGCCCGCGGGCGCAGGCGTTTGATATTCCAGGTGTGGAAAAATTCATGGGCCACCAGCGCCAGAAAACGCTGATATCGTTCGGGATGATGAAATTCAAACCGCGAGAAATTGAGAGTGGTGCTGCAACGGTGCTCCAATCCCCCAAACCCCGCCGCAGACAGATGCAGTAAAAATAGGTAACGGGAATAGGGCAGATCATTTCCAAATAAATGTGCAGTCGTCTCAATGATGCGGCGAGTGTCGTGAACGGTTTGCTCCAGGTTCAGATTGCCTTCTCCCCAGACCGTCCACTGATGGGGCTTATCCAGCACCTGAAAGTGTACACTCCGCTGCAGCCCTGCCTCGACCGGACTGTCCACCAGCTCATCATAGGTGGCCGCAGTAAAGGTCGCCTCCTGCCGATCAACCTGTGTTTTTATGCGACTCAGGCTGGTGGCAATCTGCCAGCTCGGATCCGGTAGGGCAATGGTTAAGCTCAGCGGCTCATGAACACGTCCGACAACGTAAAGAAAAGTAGCAGCCCCATTAAAGTAGGCATGGCTGAGATCCATGTGGTTGGTACGCACCGTCAGCTCATAGGCGTAGAGGCGATAGCTGAGGATGACTGTGGCTAGATCGACCGCGGTGGGATCCGCTTGCAGATCCCAGGTGTTCTTATTCTCCTTACGCCAGCAAATAGCTGAGCCGTCCTGATCCCTAACCTGCAGATCTTGGAGGTGGCGGGCATACTCGCGCACCAAGTAAGAGCCCGGGGTCCAGACGGGCATTTTCACCCGTAGGGGTAGCCTGCGGTCCACCTCCTGAATTCGTAGTTCGATCTTCAATAGGTGGCTGGCAGGATTGCGCAGGTCAACTCGATAGTGCTGTCGGCAATGGGGAATTGAGGGCGGACATTCCAGGGCATCCTTTTCTACCTGTCCAGATCGGGTCTGATCAGCAAGGGTCATAGCAACTTCTAGCCAAACTGGCTTTATCCTAGCCCCCTGACCACTGTCCCGACCCAGACATCCTGAAATGCTGGCGGAAAACCTGTGATTTGTAACAGATACTACAAAGCCAATGACGATGCACCCTCTAGGCTAAGGTCATTTATCTGAGTCTTGAAACCGCTCATGAAATCTCTACGTTTGTAGGCGATAGCGGTATGAACTCCCTCCCTAAATTGCTTAATGATCTGGTTCTGGTATCACCCATGACGTCGACTAAACCTCCACACTTGAAAGCTGTTTCAAATAGGGCTTTATGCCTGCAACCCTGGAAGGATCCTGAGATGCCAAGGACCGGATTCCTGCTTAATAATCAGACTCTGGGATGAAGTTGTCGCTATGCTGAGGGATAAGGAGTAGGTAATGGTGGTGGTAGCAGATAAGTCTTTAATCTCTGTATTTAAGCAACTGGGTGGTAGTCAGTTTCCTCCCATCGTCGAGACCTTTGAACGGGGCAAAACCATCTTTTTCCCTGGGGATCCAGCAGAGCGAGTTTACTTTCTGGCCAAGGGCTCCGTGAAGCTTTCGCGGGTTTATGAGATGGGGGAGGAGATCACCGTATCGCTGTTAAGGGAAAACAGTATTTTTGGGGTTTTATCCTTCATTACTGGACAAAAATCAGATCGTTTTTACCATGCGGTTGCCTTTACTCCTGTGGAGCTTCTGTCTTTACCGATTGAGCAGGTAGAAAAAACACTCCGTGACAATGCGGAGTTGTCCATGCTACTCCTCAAAAGTCTCTCCTCTCGCATCCTGCAAACCGAGATGATGATCGAGACTC
This sequence comes from Synechococcaceae cyanobacterium SM2_3_1, assembly GCA_012030715.1. Classification (GTDB taxonomy): domain Bacteria; phylum Cyanobacteriota; class Cyanobacteriia; order Thermostichales; family Thermostichaceae; genus JAAUUJ01. The sequence goes on from JAAUUJ010000035.1 coordinate 10,403, forward strand.
TGGCTCACCGCGATATGGAGTCTCGCCTGGTCAGCTTCCTCCTGATCCTCTGTCGCGATTTTGGGGTGCCCAGTCCAGAAGGCGTGACCATTGATCTGCGCCTCTCCCATCAGGCCATTGCTGAGGCGATTGGGTCGACCCGTGTCACCATCACCCGTCTGCTCGGGGATCTACGCAAGCAAAAGTTTATTTCAATCCACAAAAAGAAGATCACCGTCCACGATCCGATGCAAATGGGGCATCGCTTTGCCTGAGCCGGGATCAGCTCTGTGCCACAACAAACGACACTCACTCCCAAAGGGAGCATCTGGACAGGGGATCCGGTGCGCTCTACCCTGGAAGGTGGAATTTGTCCGTTACAGTAGGTAAAGCATACGCCTATAAGGACGCAAATCCGTACTTTACCTCCGAGAGGTCGCATGACATCACAAATACTTGCCGAAGGGGAAAAGACCACAGCGGTCAAGACACAGGACTACAAAGTTGCTGATATTTCGCTCGCAAGCTGGGGCCGGAAAGAAATTGCCATTGCTGAGAGTGAAATGCCTGCCCTGATGGCGATCCGCACCAAGTATCGTGACAGCAAGCCCTTACAGGGGGCCAAGATTATTGGTTGCATTCACATGACCATTCAGACCGCAGTTTTAATCGAAACCCTCCAGGAGTTGGGGGCCGAGGTGCGCTGGTCCTCCTGCAATATCTTCTCTACACAGGATCATGCGGCGGCGGCGATTGCGGCGGCTGGAGTCCCCGTTTTTGCCTGGAAAGGGGAAACGGAAGCGGAGTACATGTGGTGTATTGAGCAAACCTGCCGCTCTCCCGAGGGGGATCTGTGGGATGCCAATATGATTCTGGATGATGGGGGTGATCTGACTGGCTACATCCACGAAAAGTATCCCCAGATGCTGACCCGCATTCATGGTGTTACCGAGGAAACCACCACAGGTGTCCACCGCCTGTTGGAAATGCAGAGAAATGGTGAGCTGAAGGTTCCTGCCATCAATGTCAACGACTCCATCACCAAGTCTAAAAACGATAATAAGTACGGCTGTCGCCATAGCCTCAATGACGCCATCAAGCGGGCCACCGATCACCTGCTGTCGGGGAAAAAAGCGCTGGTGATTGGCTACGGAGATGTGGGCAAAGGCTCCGCCGCCTCCCTGCGTCAGGAGGGCATGGTTGTCAAGATTGCCGAGGTGGATCCCATCTGCGCCATGCAGGCCTGTATGGATGGATTTGAGGTGGTTTCCCCCCTACATCAATGGCGAAAATAATGGCACCCCCGAGTCCATCAACAAGGATTTGCTGGGTTCTATGGATCTGCTGGTTACGGCAACAGGCAACATCAATGTCTGCGATGCCAACATGCTTAACAAGCTGAAGAAGGGCGCGATTGTTTGCAACATTGGCCACTTCGACAATGAGATTGACACCGCCTACATGCGCAAGACCTGGCGTTGGGAAGAGGTGAAACCCCAGGTGCACCAGGTCTATCGCAGCGATGATCCCCATGACTTCCTGCTCTTGCTTTCGGAAGGTCGCTTGGTCAACCTGGGTAATGGCACAGGCCACCCCTCGCGGATTATGGATGGGTCCTTTGCGAACCAGGTGCTGGCCCAGATCTTCCTATACGAGCGTAAGTTTGCGGATCTGCCTGAAGACATGAAATCTGCGGCCATTACCGTTGAGGTCTTGCCCAAACAACTGGATGAAGAAGTGGCTCGCCTGATGGTGGAAGGCTTCGGTGGGACCATCACCAAGCTCACGTCTCAGCAGGCTAAGTACATTGGGGTACCTGAGGAAGGTCCCTACAAGACCGAAAGCTACAAGTACTAATCCCAGGTCCTTTTTCCTGGACTCGCAAGTCCCCTCCTGATCTCAGTCTGGGGGATTTTTGTGATACCGTGCACTAGGATCTGAGAGCGTTTTCAGCACCGATGGGATGATCACTGACAACCATGTGGAAACAGATCTGTGGCACTGGCAGTCGGCTCAGGGGAGGCGGTGGTTAACCTGTTCCCTGCTGTCACGATGGCCGCATGCTTTCTTTACCCGTGAAAGTTATCCAAAACATCCGTCCCAGCTCGCACCTCTCCTGGGCTTACCTGGCGAACAGGCCCACTGGGCCCATCAGGTTCATGGCTCAACCTGGATCTGGGCTGCTGCTGTCCGAGATCCATCGGGTCATGCTCAGCAGGCGGATGCTCTTGCCAGCAAGACTCCTGGAACTTCAGTCTGGGTCTGTACTGCCGATTGTGTGCCCATCCTCATGGCGGGAACCCGGACAACCGAAACGGGAAACCATCCCTGGGCTGTGGCCATTCATGCGGGATGGCGAGGAACGGCGGCAGCAATCACCACGCAGGTGCTAGAACAGCTGCAACTGCAGAGGCCCGATCTCAATTCAATTCACATTGCCCTTGGGCCAGCAATCTCTGGGCCGGTCTATCAGGTGGGAGAAGAGGTGGCTGAGCAGGTGATCAAGACACTGCCATCGGGACCCTATAACGACAGCGTGGTGCTCCCCGATCCTCAACCTGGCAAAGTGCGCCTTGATCTGCGACAGGTGAACGCTTTGCAATTAGCGGAGCAGGGGGTGCCTGGCCACCAGATCAGCATCTGCCCCTACTGCACCTGGGGTGAGCCGGATCTCTTTTTTTCCTACCGCCGCGATGGTTCCCTCAAAAATGGAGGGCAGGGATTACAGGTGCAGTGGTCTGGGATTGGTTTGCCTCTGTGCTGACAGAATTTTCACCTGCGCCATGGATTCCGTGTTGATGTTGCCAGATTTCTGCCCATGACCCGTAAAACCCTTAATCTTTCTGATTCTCTCTACATGTATCTACTGGAGACATCCTTGCGGGAGCCTCTGATCCTGCAACAGTTGCGCCAGGAAACCGCCGAGATGCACAATGCCCGCATGCAGATCAGTCCCGATCAGGGGCAGTTCATGAGCCTGCTGATCCAGTTGATGGCTGCCCGGCGTGCTCTGGAGATTGGGGTCTTTACCGGCTACAGTGCCCTCTGGGTTGCGCTAGCCCTGCCTCCCGAGGGACGATTGATCGCCTGTGATGTCAGCAAAGAGTACACCAGCATCGCTCAACGCTACTGGCAACAGGCAGGCGTGGCCCCCAAGATCCAGCTGCATCTCCAGCCCGCGATTCAGACACTGGATCAGCTCCTGCAGGAGGGGCAGGCAGGAACATTTGATTTTGCCTTTATCGATGCCGACAAGCAAAATTACGATCTTTACTACGAAAGAGGCTTACAACTGCTGCGACCGGGGGGGCTGATCTGTATTGATAATGTCCTCTGGTCGGGGAGGGTTGCGGATCCAGAAGTGCAGGATGCCAGTACCGAGGCGATCCGTGCCTTAAATCATAAGATTCATCAAGATGGGCGAGTGATCCTCAGTCTGGTACCGATTGGGGATGGCTTGCTACTGGCTCGGAAACAGGAGATGTAACGATTCCTCTCGGGAACCTGGTGATCCATCCAGCCTTTCAAGATCACCATCTGATGCCAAAATATAAAGCGACTGCCCTACATCCTGTTATGGACACCATCTTCGCCAAAATTATCCGCAAAGAAGTTCCGGCTCAGATTGTCTACGAAGACGATCAGGTGCTGGCCTTCAAGGACATCAATCCTCAGGCCCCTGTGCATATTCTGGTGATCCCCAAAAAGGAAATTCCCCAACTTTCTCTGGCTCAAGAGGCAGATCAGGCCCTGCTGGGCAAATTGTTACTTACAGCCAAACAGGTGGCGGATCAGGCGGGATTGACCGATGGGTATCGCCTGATCATTAACAACGGCTCGGAGGGGGGGCAAACGGTTTATCATTTGCATGTGCATGTTTTGGGAGGCAGGCCCATGCAGTGGCCCCCAGGCTAGTCTTTGCCGTCCTCAAGCCGAGAGCTGCAGCTGCCATGAGTAATAGCAGTTTTACCTTTGAAAGAGTTAAGGAACATCTCTTATTTCAGGATCTCACCGAGCCGGAGTGGCAGGAGTTGATCACGTTTCTGGTGCCCCGTCGCTATCGGCCTGCTCAGGTGATTTTTCAGGAAGGTGATGCCACCAATGATCTTTACGTGATCTTAAGTGGGGTGGTGGAGTTACGTCGTCAGTTTGTCCGTCATCCTGGGGATTATTTACTGGCCACCTTGCATGCTGGACGGGTATTTGGAGAAGCCTCGCTGCTCACCCATCGCCGCCGCTCTACCACAGCAATCGCCATTTCCGAGGTGGAAACTGCCCTGCTTCCCTCCCGGAATCTGGTGCTCATGTCTCCCCTGCTGCAAATCAAGCTCCACCGCGCCTGGGGCAGCATGATCAGTGAGCGGTTGTACGGACTGGACAGCATGTTTACCGATCTGTTGGAACAACGGGGAGCCGAGAATGCTGCCGCCACCATGGCCACCTTGCATCAGCGCTACCAGTCTTGATCTATATCGTCAAGAGAGGCTGGCAAACCGGAAGAAAAACCATTGAATAGAAAGCAATTGCGATATCATGTGCTAAACAATCGAGACACGTAGTAAGCAGCGAGGTCAGTGGCAGTGATTAAGGTAGCGATCAACGGGTTTGGGCGGATTGGGCGGAATTTCATGCGGTGCTGGCTGATGCGTTCCCAGTCCAATCTAGAAGTTGTAGTAGTCAATGATACGTCCGACTCGGCAACTGCTGCGCATCTGCTGAAGTACGATTCCATTCTGGGTCCGATGCAAGGGTTCGACATTTCGGCAGAGGACAGCACGATCAAAATTAATGACAAAACCGTCCGGGTGGTTTCAGATCGTAACCCCAGCAATCTGCCCTGGAAGGCACTGGGTATTGATCTGGTGATTGAGTCCACAGGTGTATTTGTCAATTATGAAGGCGCCTCTAAGCACCTGGAAGCCGGGGCCCATAAGGTGATGATCACTGCTCCGGCCAAAGGGGGGGACATCCCAACCTTCGTCTACGGCGTGAACCAGCACACCTATGATCCGGTGCGTCATTCCATTGTCAGTAATGCTAGCTGCACTACCAACTGCCTTACCCCTGTCCTCAAGGTGCTGCTGGACAAATTTGGCATTATCAAGGGCAGCATGACCACCACCCACAGTTACACCGGCGATCAACGGATTCTGGATGGCGGCCACCGTGATCTGCGCCGGGCTCGGGCCGCTGCTCTCAGCATGGTTCCCACCACCACCGGGGCAGCCAAGGCGGTAGCCCTGGTGATTCCTGAATTGAAAGGCAAACTCAGTGGCGTGGCAGTACGGGTCCCCACCCCCAACGTTTCCCTGGTGGATCTGGTGATTCAGACGGAGCGCAATACCATTGCCGAAGAGGTGAACGCAGCCCTTCAGGAAGCCTCTCAAGGAGAACTAAAGGGGATCCTGGCCTATTCTGAGATTCCGTTGGTGTCGATTGATTACCGTGGCCACGATTGCTCAGCCATCGTTGATGCACCGATGACCGCTGTACTTGATGGCGATTTTGTCAAGGTCATGGCCTGGTACGACAACGAGTGGGGCTACTCCCAGCGGGTGCTGGATCTGGCGGAGCACATGGCGCAGCATTGGTCAGCGGCCTAGGACTCTCGGCGATCTCTACTGTTCAACTGCTTTGATGATCATCACCCTTGAGAGACTCAGCGGAGCCTCTCTTTTTTGCTGTGTTTTTTGTTAAGAAGGGAAATATTCCTGCAGAGATTTCACCCCCAAAGCGCCCGACTGCAGAGCCCGGATCGCCGCTGCGGTTGCCCGTGCCCCCGCCAGGGTGGTCACCAGCGGAATTTTATAGGCCAGGGCGGTGCGCCGGATCCGTTGTCCATCCTGCTGAGCTTCGATCCCTGTTGGGGTGTTGATGATCAACTGGATCTCGCGGTTCTTAATGGCATCGATCACATGGGGGCGGCCTTCATGCAGTTTCAGAACCTTTTCCACAGAGAGCCCCTGCTCCTGCAGATGTTGCTGGGTGCCGGTGGTGGCCAGGAGTTTAAAGCCTAACTCAGCCAATGCCTTTGCTACCTTGACTACAGCCGTTTTATCCCGATCACTGACACTGATAAACACCGATCCCCGCAGCGGCAAAGATTGCCCCGCCCCCAACTGAGCCTTGGCAAAGGCACGACCAAAGTCGGTATCAATTCCCATGACTTCGCCTGTGGAGCGCATCTCTGGCCCCAGCAGCGTATCGGTACCGGGGAACTTATGAAACGGAAGCACAGCTTCTTTGACGGCAATATGCGGGGGGATCACCTCCTGGGTAAACCCGAGTTCCGCCAGGGTTTTACCAGCCATCACCTGAGCGGCATAGCCTGCCAGGGGCACCCCGATCACCTTACTGACAAAGGGAACAGTCCGAGAAGCCCGCGGATTGGCTTCCAGCACATACACCTGCTCCCCCTGAACAGCGTACTGGACATTTAACAGGCCCACGACGTTGAGGGCGCGCGCCAGTTGCTCGGTCCACTCGCGGATCACCTGCAACACCTGGGGGCTGAGGGTCCGGGTAGGCAGAACACAGGCCGAGTCGCCAGAATGAATGCCCGCCTGCTCGATGTGCTCCATAATGCCCCCAATGGTCACGGCTCCCGTGTGATCGGCGATGGCATCCACATCCACCTCTACGGCATCCTCCAGGAACTGATCCACCAGCACTGGCCGATCTTCCAAACTGCCAAAGGCGGCCAGGGTCACATCCAGAGCTTGCTGCATGTAGCGCTCTAACTCGGTGTCCGAGTAAACGATCTCCATCGCCCGTCCCCCCAGAACATAGCTGGGTCGCACTACGACGGGATAGCCGATCTGTTGAGCTACCTCCAGGGCCTGCATATAGCTGCGGGCCATGCCATTACAGGGTTGCCGGATCCCCAGGGTTTGCAACACCTGATCAAACCGCTCCCGATCCTCGGCCACATCAATCGAATCTGGTGACGTTCCCCAGATGGGGGCTTGTGCTGCCGCCAGATCCGCCGCCAGCCGCAGCGGGGTCTGCCCCCCAAACTGCACGATCAGTCCCACGGGCTGCTCCACATCCACGATATTCATGACATCTTCGTGGGTGAGGGGCTCAAAGTAGAGGCGATCGGAGGTGTCGTAATCGGTGGAGACCGTTTCCGGGTTGGAATTAATCATGATGGTTTCATAGCCGTCTCTCTCCAAAGCAAAGGCGGCATGACAGCAGCAGTAATCAAATTCGATCCCCTGGCCAATGCGGTTGGGGCCTCCTCCCAGGATCAGCACTTTGGGTTTGTCGGAGGGAAAGATCTCAGAGGTGGCCTCATAGGTGGAGTACTGATAGGGGGTCTGGGCCGCAAACTCAGCCGCACAGGTATCCACGGTTTTGTAGGAGGGCAGGATGCCTAACCCCAGGCGATGCCGCCGGAACTCTGTCTCTGACACATTCAATAGATAGGCCAGTTGCCGATCACTGAACCCCATACGCTTGCAGGCCAGCAGATCCTCAGCTGTCAGGCTGTCCAGGGCTTGCTGTCTCAGGGCTTGTTCCACCTGCACCAGTTCCCAGATCTTGTCAATGAACCAGGGATCAATGTGGGTGAGACGGTGGATCTCCTCGGGATCCAGACCCAACAGCAGGGCCTGTCGTAGCGCCAAAATGCGGGTGGGATTGGGGATCCGCAGGGCCACTTTCACCTCTTCAACCGTGGGGAGCTTTTCCACCCGATCCGCCCCCAGTCCAGCCCGATCAATCTCCAGCGATCGCAACGCCTTCTGCAGGGACTCCTGAAACGTCCGCCCCATGGCCATGGCTTCCCCCACCGAGCGCATTTGCGTGGTTAAGACAGGATCGGATCCGGGAAATTTTTCAAAGGCAAAGCGGGGAACCTTGACCACCACATAGTCAATGGTGGGTTCGAAACTGGCGGGGGTTTTGCGGGTAATGTCGTTGGGAATTTCATCCAGGGTGTAGCCTACAGCCAGCTTGGCGGCAATCTTGGCAATCGGAAACCCGGTGGCTTTCGAGGCCAGCGCCGAGGAGCGAGACACCCGAGGGTTCATCTCCACCACCCGGACTTCACCGTTCTCGGGATTGATGGCAAACTGTACATTCGATCCCCCCGTTTCTACCCCGATCTCGCGCATGATGCGGATGGCATAGTCGCGCAGGCGCTGATACTCTTTATCGGTCAGGGTTTGGGCAGGGGCTACGGTGATCGAGTCGCCGGTGTGCACCCCCATCGGATCGACATTTTCAATCGAACAGATGATCACCACGTTATCCGCCAGATCCCGCATCACCTCCAGCTCAAATTCCTTCCAGCCCAGGACCGACTCCTCCACCAGGATCTGAGATACAGGACTGGCATCCAGCCCAGCGGTGCAGATCTCTTCGTACTCTTCCTGGTTGTAGGCCACCCCACCTCCCAACCCCCCCAGGGTATAAGCAGGTCGAATGATCAGGGGATAGCCAATTTCAGCCGCGATCAGACGGGCTTCCTCCAGGTTGTGGGCCAGACCTGAGAGAGGTACCGCCAGCCCAATCTCCTGCATGGCCTGTTTAAATTTCTGCCGATCCTCGGCCTTCTGAATGGCGGCCAGCTTAGCCCCAATCAACTCCACTCCCCAGCGCTCCAACACCCCCGATTCCGCCAGTTCCACCGCCACATTCAGGGCCGTCTGGCCCCCCATGGTAGGCAGAAGAGCATCGGGACGGTCTCGTGCAATGATCTGGGCCACAAATTCCGCGGTAACGGGTTCAATGTAGGTGCGATCCGCCATGGTCGGATCCGTCATGATCGTGGCCGGGTTGGAATTCACCAGCACCACCTCGTAGCCTTCTTCCCGCAGTGCCTTGCAAGCCTGGGTGCCGGAGTAGTCAAACTCGCAGGCCTGACCAATGACGATAGGTCCAGCACCGATCAGGAGAATCTTATGTATGTCAGTGCGGCGGGGCATGGCGGATCTCTCTTGTGCAGTTAGCTTCTTATTTTAGGGGGCAGGCTACCCTAGGAACAGTCACCCAGATACCCGTCCCCAAGACAGGGAAAGTTACCGATTGTCAAATCCATCAGTCCTCAGAATTCCTCTGGATCAGCAAATGGTCTATCTTATAGAGGGGGTAAGGGGGACACAGCTTCACGATTGCGGAGATGAGGAGGTGACTCCCACAACCTGATGCAGGCCTGCGGCCCCTTTGTCAGGGATACGTTGCAGCATTTTACCTAGCCTCTGATTGGGAGAACCATGTTTAGTAAATCTTTCTCTTTTCAAAAGCTGGCCACTCTGATCCTGGTGGCTTTATTGTGTCTGATCAGCTGGCGGATCGCTCCGGTGATGGCCGCTGACGATACCCGAACAGTTGCCCTCAATGGGAACGAAACCATTTCTTTCTCAGATCGCGAGATCGGACAAGGCCGTCGGCTATTCAATGCCGCCTGTGCCCGCTGCCATGTGAGTGGCCAAACCTATCCCAACCCCGATGTCAGCCTCAAGATGGAGGATCTGGCAGGGGCGACCCCTCCTCGGGATAATGTCATGGCCATGGTGGATTACATCAAGAACCCCACCACCTACGATGGCGAAACCTCTCTAGTGGAATATCACCCCAACACCCAGCTCAAGAGTGACTATCCTCGCCTGCGCAATCTCTCGGATGAGGATCTCAAGCTGATCTCAGGGTATGTGCTGGTGCAGGCCCAAACCCAACCTGGCTGGGGTGGCACCAAGAGCGAAAGCCACAGTGATCTGGCCGGGTATCTCTAACCCCTCTGGATCACCAACAGACCTGAAGAATCAATGGGCTGATCCAGGAAATCTGACAGCCCTTTTTTGTTGCTATGAGGATAGGTCTTATGGTGCAAGTCATGGTGCGGTGTCTGCAGCGTCTGGGGATCTGGGGGGATTCTGCTGCTCTGCCTATGCGCGGCGCCTGCCTGGGCACGGATCGACACCTATGTCAACCAGTATCTGCAGGTGTCTGGACCGATTGAGCTGCCTGCGGATGCTTCAGGGACCCCGATCACGATCACCCCGGAGCAGCTGGAAGCGGGCAAGGCGCTTTTTCAAAACAACTGCCTCAACTGCCATGTGGGGGGATCGACACTGCCGGATCCCAGAATTTCGCTTTCGCTAAAAGATCTGCAGAGGGCCACGCCTCCTCGTGACAATTTAGCTAGCTTGATGGAGTTTCAACGGGATCCCCTCAACTACAACGGCACCGATGTCAGTTTTGGCTGCCGCCCGGTCTCCCGCAAGTGGATGAGTGATGAGGAACTGCAAACTCTAACCGCCTTTGTACTGCGGGCCGCCCAGAAGGCCCCCGGATGGGGCATCGCCCAGCTGGAGCGCTAGGATCAGAAGGAGATGAGATCAGTGGTGAGCGTACCGGTGCATGGCCAAAGCCAAATCCGTCTGGATCTGTAATGCCTGTGGTGAGCGATTTGCCAAGCATCTGGGACGCTGTTCTGGTTGCGGCACCTGGGGTAGTCTCACGGAAGAGATCACGGCCTCCACCTCTCCCCGCAGCGCCCTCACCAGCTCATCCAAAGCAAAAGCGGTTTCAACGGGCACAGGTCCGACCGCATCAGTGCCTCTGCATCAGGTGGCTCCCGATGCGTATCCCCGCCTACCTTCTGGCTTTCGGGAACTGGATCGGGTTCTGGGGGGGGGCATTGTGCCGGGTTCCCTGATCCTGATTGGGGGTGATCCTGGCATTGGCAAAAGCACTCTGCTGCTGCAAACTGCTCACCATCTCTCGCAGCAGTACCCCATGCTTTATGTCTCCGGCGAGGAGTCGGCACAACAGATCAAGCTGCGGGCCGAGCGCCTGGGGGTGAGTTCAGAACATCTTTATCTACTGGCGGAAACGGATCTGGAAGCGATCTTGGTGGAGATTCAATCCCTGATGCCAAGAGTAGCGGTGATCGACAGTATCCAGGCCATCTTCTGGTCACAGCTGAGTTCGGCTCCTGGATCCGTGACACAGGTGCGGGAGTGTACCAGTGCCCTGATGCGACTGGCCAAACGGCTGCACATTAGCCTGGTGATCGTGGGTCATGTCACCAAAGAGGGGGCGATCGCGGGGCCGAAGGTTCTGGAACACCTGGTGGACACAGTTCTCTATTTTGAAGGGGATCGGTTTCAAAGCCATCGTCTCCTGCGCTCTGTTAAAAACCGCTTTGGTCCCAGCCAGGAGGTAGGGGTCTTTGATATGGCGGAACAGGGGCTGCTCGAGGTGGAAAATCCTTCCGAGTTATTCATCAGCAGTCGTGAGGGAGTGGTTCCGGGTACGGCGTTGATCGTGGCCTGTGAGGGCACGCGCCCGCTAGTGGTGGAGATCCAATCCCTTGTCAGTCCTACCAGCTACTCTTCCCCCCGCCGTTCGACCACCGGCATTGAGGTCAATCGCTTTCTCCAGATCCTGGCGGTGTTGGAAAAACGCATTGGTCTGCCCCTTTCGCGTTATGACGCTTACATTGCCTCGGCTGGGGGGATGCAGGTGGGGGAACCTGCGGCTGATCTGGGGGTGGCGGTGGCCTTGGCGGCCAGTTTTCGTGATCGGGTGGTGGATCCCCATTCAGTCCTGATCGGGGAGGTGGGGTTGGGGGGGCAGGTGCGGCCCGTGTCTCAGCTAGAGCAGCGATTAAAAGAAGCAGCTAAACTAGGATTCCGCCATGCGATCATTCCAGACAGTCCTGTTTTAGCCGATTTTGGAATGCAATTAACCCGCGTTCACCGCCTTTTAGATGCCCTAATTGTAGCCTTGCCCCCCATCGCAGAGAATAATGGAAATGGGGCTGAATAAGTAAAAAATCCCTACCGATGGGAGTGTAGATGCTTGCAGCCACTGCCAATGGTGTGGGAGCCGCAAATGCCAAGTCAACTGCAAAAGGGTGGCCTCAACCTGCGACTGCTCCTGACGGGGTTAACCCTTGCAGTGTTAGGAGGACTCTTGATCCTGGCCTCGCAACGCCTGGGGGCAGGGTTACAACAGCAGGTAGCACCTGTTTTGCAGGTGTATTCAGGACGCCCACGGCTACAGGGAAAAGCAGTGGTGGAGATGATCGTGCAAACGGCTCAGTCAGGTCTGATCACCCTGACCATTGAACTGGATGGTGAAGCCGCCCCTCTCACGGCGGGCAACTTTGCCGATCTGGTACAGCGGAGCTTCTACAATGGGCACATTTTTTATCAGGTGGAAAAGGATCCAGAACCTTTTGTGGTCCGGAGTGGAGATCCCAACGGCAATGGCACCGGAGGCTATCAAGATCCGGTTAGCCAGCAGCTACGCCGTATCCCTCTGGAGATCAAACTAAAGGGTCAGGATCAACCCCTCTACAATACGCCGGTGGATGTGGCTGCCAGTGTAGAGGAATTAGTGCTCGATCATCGACGTGGATCGATAGGAATGGCCCGCTCTGCCAATGATTTTGATTCGGCTTCCTCGCAGTTCTACATCAGCCTGGCTTCCCTACCGATCCTGGATGGCCGCTTTGCGGTTTTTGGTTATGTTACGGAGGGGATGGATGGTGTGGATCAGATCCAGGTGGGAGACGTGATCCAATCCGTCAAGATTCTCGAGGGATCAGAACACCTGATTTACGACGAATAACCCAAGCAGAATTCACACATGAACTAGAGCATTTTTTCTAAAAATTGTTGGGCCCGTTCTGTCTTTGGACGAGTAAAGAACTCAGCAGGGGGAGCATCCTCCACCAGATAACCGCTGTCAAAAAAACAGATCCGATCTGCCACCTCCCGACGCAAATCCCATCTCATGGGTAACGATCACCATCGTGATCTGAGTCTGAACCAGAGCCTTGATCACCTCCAGCACTTCCCGGACCATTTCCGGATCTAGCGCGGAGGTGGGTTCATCAAAAAGCATGACTTCCGGCTGCATCGCCAGAGAGCGAGCAATGGCCACCCGTTGTTTTTGCCCCCCCGAAAGCCGCGCCGGATAGCTGTCTGCCTTATCTGACAGTCCCACCCGCTCCAGCAACTCCATGCCCTTGACATTGGCCTGAGATCGAGAGACTCCTTTCACCTTGATCGGGGCATAGGTGAGGTTCTCCAGCACCGTCATGTGGGGAAAAATATTAAACAGCTGAAATACCATCCCCACCCGTTGCCGCAGCCGCAGAATATCGGTTTTCGGATCGGTAATTTCAATGCCGTCAATGCTGACCCGTCCGGAGGTGGGTACTTCTAAACGATTGAGGCAACGGAGAAAGGTGGACTTGCCACAGCCAGAGGGACCAATGACCGCCACCACCGAACCCCGAGTAATCTCAGTTGAGATCCCTTTCAGGACTTGTAATTCTCCAAAACTTTTGGTGAGAGTATCCACATTAATCACTGCGTCTTAGCCTCCGCTCCAGATTTTGGGCACCCCAGGTTAGTGTCATGACTAGCAAGTAATAGATCACCCCCGCCACGATCAAGGGTTCAAAGTAGATAAATTTTTCTGCTGCTACGATCTGAGCCCGCCGCATCACATCCGTTACCCCGATCACCGACACGAGCGCTGAGTCTTTGAGCAGGGCAATGCTCTCATTCACCAGGGCAGGCAAAATATTTTTCAGAGCTTGAGGAAAGATCAGATCCACCATCATCAGACGATAGGGGACTCCCAGAGAAGCGGCTGCATCCCACTGCCCCCGATCCACCGCCAGAATCCCACCGCGGATCGTTTCGGAAGTATAGGCTCCTGAGTTGAGGCTGAAGGTGAGAACCCCTGCCTGGAGAGGACTGATATCAAAACCCGTTAGCTGGGGAGTGGCAAAATAAATCAGGGTGAGTTGCAGGATCAGGGGAGTGCCGCGAAACACCGAGGTGTAGGCAATAGCAAACCAGCGCAGAGGGGGAATGCGGGTGATCTTCATCAAAGATAAGACTGTTCCCCAGGCAAACCCCAGCACCACTGACAGCAGTGTGAACTGCAGGGTAACTTGTACCCCGCGCAGGATAAACAGCAACTTGTCCTGGATCTGGAGAAAATCAAGTTCCACGGTGATTCCGAAAAAGTGAGGATGGACAGACTACTGCTGCAGAGCAGGGGAGTCTTCCCCAAACCACTTCAGTACCAGCTCCTCAATCTTGCCACTTGCCTGCATCTCCGCCAGAATGCGGTTAAAATCCTCCACCAACTCTGATCCTTTGGGAAATGCCACTGCTGAGCCACTGGGGCCATCTGAGGGAATCGGGGTGAATTGCAAATCGGGATTGGAGGCCACGAAACCCTTAGCCACTGTATCTTCTGCAATGGCTGCATCCAGTCGGCCCGTCTTAATTTCCTGAATGATCTCTCCCATTTTGTTCAGGGATACGACTTCGATGGTGGGATCTGACTCCGCCAGTTCCTTGGCAGCTTCCTCCTGAATCGAGCCCAACTGCACACCCACCTTCTTCCCTGCCAGATCAGCCACCTCTGTGAGGCCACTTGCTTGGGAGGAGACGATCGTATTTTGCGCCTCAAAGTAGACCTCGGAAAAGTCAACGTTCTCCTTACGCTCTTCCGTAGGGGTCATTCCAGCCATGACAAAGTCAATGCGTTCTGCCTGCAGCGCCGGGATCAACCCATTAAAGTCAGCGGCCACGATCTCCAGTTCAAAACCCAGTTGCTCAGCAATGTAATTGGCAATATCAATATCGAACCCGACAATCTTTTCTTCCCCAGACGACGTGTCGTAGAACTCATAGGGAGGATAGTCGGGGGAAGTGCCCATTTTCAGAACTTCCTGGGCCTGGGCAGCCAGGTGTTCCGACCAGGAAATAGCTTGTCCAATCAGAAGTCCAGCAGCGGCCAGACTGGAGCAGGTGAGGGAGAGAAAAGTACGACGACGGTTCATGCGGTGTGCGAGTCCCTAAGATCAGCGAGAGGGAAGCAGGATCAGTAGCTAATCCAACAATTAGAACTGATCCTTTCCCAGCAACCTTAGAAATTCTGTATTCTAAGATACGTTTACTCTGCACATCCTCAATCCCTCTCTGATCGCTGCTGCCATTCCTCAGGGGTATGGGCATGAATGGAGAGGGCATGAATCTCGCGGCCCATCAGTTTATCTAGTGCTGTGTAGACCAGGCGATGCCGTTGCAGGAGAGGCTTGGCAGCAAACTGAGGAGACACCACCTGCACGTTGAAATGCCCCCCCTGAGATAGGGGATCCTGACGACCGCGGTGGCCAGCATGGCGGTGAGATTCATCTTCCACCTGCACAAGCGTTGCTTGCAGAGACTGGCTGAGAATCTGCTCAATTTGCGAGGAAACAGCGGGATTCATTAGGCAGGGGAGCCTTCCATGGCTGATTGAACCAACGGGGCCAGTTCTCCGCGCTGATGCATTTCCAGGATGATGTCACAGCCACCCACAAACTCCCCATTGATGTACACCTGGGGAATGGTGCGCCAGTCCGAGAAATCCTTGATGCCCTCACGAATTTCCGGATCATCCAGCACGTTCACAGTATCGTACCTGGCTCCGAGAGTATCGAAAGTGCGCACAACCGCATTGGAGAACCCACACATGGGCATGGCGGGGGTTCCCTTCATATAAATAAGAATTGAGCTACTGCGAATCTGGTCTTGAATTTTATCCTGCAGAAGTGGATCCATGCTCGAAACTCCGGCTTGCTAGTTTGGATAAATTGTATTCTCCATTCCATTGTCATCCAATTCCAGGAGGCGTCAAATCCACCCTGGTTTTTCAACTTCTGCACCGGAGAGGCAATGGCAGAGGATAATGAAACTTAGCATGACGCTTGCATGTGCCGACCTCAGGAAATGTCATGACCCTAGCTCCCTCGTTATTGGAAACATCCTGGCGCCCGATCGTTCCGGCGGTTGAAAGTGCCCTGGATCTGGTGGGTAATACCCCTTTGATCCGACTGAATCGGGTGACGGCTGCCCTACCCCATCCATTCAGATCTATGGCAAGGCGGAATGGTATAACCCAGGGGGGTCCGTCAAGGATCGGCCAGCCCTGAACATGATCCGGACCGGAGAAGCCAATGGTGCCCTCAAGCCAGGCAAGATCATTCTGGATGCCACCTCCGGGAATACAGGAATTGCCTACGCCTGGATCGGGGCTGCAAAGGGCTACCGGGTGAAGCTGGCCCTGCCGGGCAACGCCAGTCCTGAGCGCAAAAAAATCCTTTCGGCCTACGGAGTGGAGCTGGTTCTCACCGATCCGGCCATGGGCTCTGATGGGGCGATTCTCAAGGCGAGGGAACTCTACGAACAGGATCCCGATCTCTACTTTTACCCGGATCAGTACAGCAACCCCGCCAACTGGCAGGCCCATTATAAAACCACCGCCGTGGAGATCTATGAACAAACCCGGGGCCGGATCACCCACTTCATTGCCGGATTGGGGACCAGTGGCACCTGCATGGGGGTAGGGAAGCGTCTACGAGAATTGGGAACGGGGATTCAAACCATTGCCATGCAACCGGACTCTCCTTTCCACGGGCTGGAGGGGCTGAAGCATATGCAAACCGCCCTAAAACCCGCCATCTATGATCCCTCGTTACCGGATCGGCATATTGAGGTGTCCACCGAAGCAGCCCAAAACATGGTCAAAATGCTGGCTCGCAAAGAAGGCTTGATGGTGGGGATCTCAGCAGGCGCCAATGTGGTGGCAGCAATGCAGGTGGCCCAGGAGATCAGCGAAGGAGTGATCGTCACGGTGCTCTGTGATGCCGCTGATAAGTATCTTTCGGAACGGTTTTGGCTGGAAGACTAGCGCCGGACAACAACTTAACGATAAGATAGGGAGTCCGAGTCGAATTCAGGGGTTCTAGATCCTTGGTCTTCTCAGTTGCGGATGTGGCGGAATTGGTATACGCGCACGTTTGAGGGGCGTGTGGCTTTGCCTTGCGAGTTCGAGTCTCGCCATCCGCATAGACTTAACCAGTGACTGATGTGGGTCTTGAGTTTGAGGCCTAGCTGTCTCTGAACCACTAGACGGATAGATTCCCAGACCAGGATTTATATCTCTTGATCCTCTGGCCTTTGCGGGGGTAAGAGATAGATCAAGCCCGAGATCAGCGTCAAGACCACTGCCAGCCAGAAACAGATCAATCCCCCAGGCCAGCTTCCCAGCAACAAAAGAATGGCCACAATTTGCATCACCGTTTTGGCCTTGCCCCAGAAATTGGCTCCACTGATCCGAGGTTGATTGACCCGCCAGCCCGAGATCACCAGTTCTCGTCCCAGCAACAGGAAGGCTCCCCAGGCAGGAATCTGACCATTCGCCACCAATCCCAGAACCGCTGCCATCACCAGCAACTTATCCACCAGCGGATCCAGAACTTTGCCTAGATCGGTGATCTGATTGAACCGTCGGGCAATATACCCATCCACCCAGTCCGTCAGAGCCGCGACTGCAAATCCGGCCACCGCTAGCCATCGTCCCTGGAGAGTTCCCAAACTCAGTCCCACCAGAATGAAAGGGATCCCCAGCAGGCGTAGCAGTGTGATCCAGGAGGCCAGTGTCAGGGTTGCCATCAACTCAAGCCTCAGGAGTCCGAGCGGTAGTGCGCACAATCCAGTAACTGATCGAAAGCGCCAGAATAGCCAGAGCCAGACCCACCAGATCCAGGCCACTCACTTTATCTAGATCCAGAATAATGATCTTCCGGGCGACAGCCACCAGCGAGGTGACAATTACCAATTCAATTTGAAAGCTCTGCTTGCGCAGATAGGCGGTAATATTCTCCAGCAGTTCCAGAGCAATTAATACACTGAGAAATCCTCCAAAAATCTCTGTCAGGGTATCCCCCAAAAATCCAGTTCTGGACCAGAGTGCCCTGATCAAAACCACAATCAGATTGGTGAGAATGGCCAGAGTCACCACGATCATCGCCAGGGAAAGCAACTTGGAAACCAAGGACTCAAACCACTGCAACCCACGCAGAAACTGCGGATCACTGCCACTGTCGGTCAGCAGCCGGATCAGTTTCCGTAAGCCTTTCACTCCCTTCTCCCCGTACAGGAAACAGGCTCAGAGTACCACAAGGGTTCCTTTTCCGCTGTCAGGAAGCGCCGACCCCTAATTCCAACGACCGATGGGTTCATCCACCGATGATCTGCGGTTCTTGTGGTGATCTATTCCTCTATACCTCGGATCTCAGCAGCCACGCCTGTGCTTTCTTGACATGAGGTCCTTTCCCTTCATCCTTTATGATCACTACAGCTCCTCGTCGCCGCTTTGCCCTGGTCATGACCATCACTCCCCATGCCATGCCTATCCAACCGCCTGACCGCGAAGTCTTGGTGGAATTGCGCAATGTGAGTAAACGGTTTGGCTCCAATACGGTGCTGGATAATGTCAGCCTCAAAATCTATCGGGGTGATGCCCTGGGGATTGTTGGACCCTCTGGCACAGGCAAATCCACTCTGCTGCGCATGATCGCGGGCTTAACCCTTCCGGATGAAGGCACCATTCTCTGGAAAGATCAACCCCTGGCTGAGATCCTGGCAGGCAAACAAAAGAAGCACCTGCGCATGGGAATGGTTTTTCAACAGGGGGCCTTGTTTGATTCTCTCACCGTGGGGGAGAATGTCGGTTTTTTACTGTACGAGCACTCCCGCTTGTCCGCTGCACGCATCCGCCAACTGGTCCACGAGAAACTGAATGCAGTGGGGCTGAAGGTGGGACAGGATCAGCTACCTGAGGAGCTGTCGGGGGGGATGCGGAAACGGGTTAGTTTTGCCCGTGCCATCGTGGAAGACCCCCAGGATCCCAGTGACGATCCCCAGCTATTACTGTACGACGAACCCACCGCTGGTCTGGACCCGATTGCTTCAACCGTGATTGAAGATCTGATTCGGGAATTGCAGGAGAGCAAGCGCATTTGTGAAACCTATGTGGTGGTCACTCACCAGGACAGTACCATCCGCCGCACCACCAACCGGATCATTCTCCTCTCTCATGGGAAAGTCCGTTGGGAGGGTAGAGTAGAAGAAATCGACGGCTCAGACAACTCTTTTGTGAAACAGTTTTTCAGTGGCAGTGTTGAGGGACCGATTCAGGTGGTGGGACAGATATGATGCGTTCGCGGGCAGTTCGAGAAGGGGCCGTAGGTCTCCTGATCCTGGGGGGAGTTCTGGGATTTGCAGGATTGTTTATCTGGATCTACAACTTGCGCCTCGGTGTACGGGGCTACAACTTCACCGTCATGTTTGAAACCGTTTCCGGCTTGGGCGAGGGGGCCAATGTGCGGCTGCGGGGTGTCAATATCGGACGGGTGGCTCGGGTAGAACCGGGGCCCGAGGAGGTTCGGGTAACTGCAGAGATCCGCGACCTGACCCAGATTCCCGTGAACTCTACTTTTATCACCAGTCAAACGGGCCTGGTGGGGGAAACGATCCTGGAGATCTACCCCTTTTCTGGAGAAGCGGTGGGGCCAGAGGCGGGCAATGCTCTCGAAAATTGTGATCCTGAGCTGATCGTCTGTGATGGGGTCGAAATTCAGGGGGTGGCGGGGGTTGACTACGCTGAACTGATCTCCAGTGTGGATGAGTTGACGGAGCGGATCAATAACGACGAGTTTTTTGAGAACCTGAATAAAACTCTGGAGGGAGTAACAGAGGCCACCCTGGCAGTTGCCGATCTCTCAGAAACTCTGGATACCAGTCTCTCCCAGCTGAATACCGAGGACCTGGATCTGGCGGAATTCACCTCCGCAGCCCAGGCGATTCGAGGGACGGCAGAAGCCTTGAATGCCACTGGCACTGAGATCAACAGTCTGATCAGCGAAAACCGCGCCAGTCTTACCCGTTCTCTGCAGTCGGTAGAACAGATGGCTCAAGACCTGCAGTCCATTTCCAGTTCTCTACAGCCCCTCCTGACGGATGCATCCCTCCAGACCCAGTTGCGCCAGATCCTGGAGGAAACCGCTACGGCCACCCAGAGTGCAGCGACGACGATGGAAAACCTAGAGCAGGTGTCTGCCCAACTCAACGATCCTGGGACGATGGCCACCCTGCGCCAGACCCTGGATTCCGCCCGCGTCACCTTCGAGAATGCCGAAAAGATTAGTGCCGATTTGGATGAACTGACCGGGGATCCAAAGTTCCGCGAGAATTTGCGCAAGCTGGTGGATGGGCTAAGCGGACTGGTATCTTCTGCACCACTATCGGCACCCTCAACAGCCCCTGCTGCCCTGGATCAGGTGACTCCTGCCTTGCCCCTGCAAGCCGTGGCCACTGAATCCACCTCTGTTCCCCAGTAGATCTCCACCCTTGCGAGAGGAATCAGTCCAGCCGCACTGCATACCACTGCACTGACTGTCCCTGATCAATATCCACTGAGCAGGCAGTGTCCAGCAAGCGTTGAGCCTGAGCTGCAGGTGCGGAAAATTTAGCTAAATCTCGATCCACGAGGTGGGGGTACTCTTGCAACAGTTTTTCCAGAAAGATCAAGAGTTCTGCACGGGTGAGAAATTGTTCATCCGCCATATCCGGCAGCAACAGCACGTAATGATCATCGCTGCGCAAGGGGGTGCGTTTGGGAGTGGGGGTGTTCATTCTGGGCTTGAGAGGGACACTTCTCTAGGATGGCTTGGATTCCGGACTGGTGGACAGACGTTTACGCAAAGAATCTGCCCGCCTGTTTAGCCACTCGATTTTGGGGTTCCAGCTTCAGGGCTTGCTCATAGGCTTCCA
>JAAUUJ010000195.1 GCA_012030715.1 Synechococcaceae cyanobacterium SM2_3_1
CCCTGGAGGATACCAGCCCCTTCAGAGTTCATCTCTGGGGCGATTGGGGGTGCTGATCTGTTTGGAAAGTGTGCTTCCTCACCCCAGCCGAGCCCTTGTCCAACGGGGAGCAGAGGTGCTAGTGGTGATTGCGGATGACAGTAGCTTTGGCAACAGCTATTGGCCTCGCTTGCATGCTGCCCTCGCCGTCTTTCGGGCTGTGGAGAATCGTCGCAGTCTGGTTTTTGTTAACAATACCGGCAGCAATCTGATCGTGGAGCCAACAGGGAAAATCCAGCAGCTGGCTCCTGTGTTTCAACCTCAGGTGCTGGTGGGGGATCTGGGGCGCTGGCAGGAGATGACTCCCTTTACCGTGGCTGGGGAAGGATTGGCCTGGAGTTGTCTGGGAGTCAGCGGTCTTCTCTTGGGGCAGAGGTGGAGGAGTGCTCGCAGAGGGTCAGCGCTACACTTGGGAGAGAAGCCTGTTGATCATCCTGAGGAGCCATGAAGCGGAAGCTGAGAGCGCTCAATCAGATCCTGCGACGTAAGCTGGAGGAACAGCGTCTCTTCGGCAAAGCTGAGATTAAAGGGCGGGTCCTGAATGTTCTGGTAGAGCGGGTGAAAGGAGATGAGGTCGATACCCCACAACTTCTGGAAACTGTGCGTGCGGCTGTGGATGCTGCGCTCCTGGGACCGATCCGCAAGGTGAATATCTATCTCTGGTGTCGCAATCAATCAGAGTCAGAAGATCCTGAGTGGTCAGGCTCCTTTGACTATGTGCCTCTCCAGGTGAATCAAGATGCCCTCACTCCGACCGCTGAGTTTCGTCAGGATTATTCAGGGATTCGGGTCTTGTTTTTTGGCCTGACGACGATCACAGTGCTGCTCTATTTTCTTAAAGAGGGGAATTGGCTGGATCTGATTCCTGCTCTCCTGTCTCTGGTGGTGGGCAGCCTTTTCCCCTGGGGCAAACGACTGGTCAAGCGGCGTGTTGATCCCATTTTTCGACGCCTGGGCATCGGAATTGGCTTTGGCTTCTGGGGATTAACCTTCTGGCTATTGTTTCAGGATCCGCTGCAGCAGTCTTCGCTGATCTCACTCCTGCTGATGGCGGGTCTCTTGCTGGTGGGTTTAGGTCTTTGAGCCTGCAGCAGTTCCGGCTGGGCCAGGTTGATAGATCCCCTGAAATACCCGTTGAGCAGGTCCAGTCATCATCACATGCTGGGAGGATCGATCCCAGTGGATCGTTAGAGGGCCTCCGGGGAGTTCCACCACCGCCTCTGGCTCTGCCCGTTGCGTTAAGACTGCGGCCACCAAAACCGCACAAGCCCCTGTTCCACAGGCTAACGTTGCCCCAGCTCCCCGTTCCCAAACCCGCATGCGCAGGTGGGTTGGACTTAAGATCTGGACGAACTCAGTATTGGTCCGCTGTGGAAACGCAGGATGATGCTCAAATAGCGGTCCGATCTTTTCCAGATCGAGGGGGTTGACATCCTCCACAAACGTGACACAGTGGGGATTCCCCATACTCACGCAGGTGATCGGCCAAATTTGCTCTGCCACCTGGAGAGGATATTCAAGAAGCGTATCGTTTGGGTTTCCTAGCTGGGCGGGAATCTCGGTGGCCCGTAGTCGTGGAGGACCCATATCGACTGTGATCAGCCCTGGCTCCTGAATGCGAGGGATCATCAGCCCTGCCAGAGTTTGGATGCGATAGGTGTCCTGCGGGGGACTCACCCCCAGATCCTGAAGAAATTGGGCTAGGCAGCGGATGCCATTCCCACACATTTCCGGCTCAGATCCGTCACTATTGAAAATGCGCATCTGATAGTCAGTCCCTTCCTCCTGGCTGGGTAATAGAAAAATAACCCCATCAGCCCCCACACCAAAACGACGGTCACAGAGTTGCGTTGCCGTCGCCGCATCCAGGATGGGGGCTTGCTGATCGCGGTTGTCGATCAGGATAAAGTCATTTCCCAGGCCGTGATATTTCCAGAAGGTGAGTGACATAGGGTTCAAAGTCCAGCACATTCATATCATCTTCCCCCAGATATTCCCCGTTCTGGATCTCCACCAGCTGGGCAGGCAGCACACCCGGATTGATTAACCGATGAGGTGTACAGGGGGGCACATAGGTGGACTGGCCACTGGAAACCAGTTTCTCTTCACCATCACAAACCACCAGCACCGTTCCGGAGACAACGATCCAGTGCTCACTGCGATGAAAGTGTTTATGGTAAGTCATCTGACCGGAAGGGTTAATAATTACCCGCTTGATCCGGTAATGATCTCCTTCTTCTAAAACGGTGACCATGCCCCAGGAACGAGAGACCAGTTCCGGTGAATCAGGGTCTGACATGGTGAAAAGTGGCCTCCGCCATTATTTGGAAGCATCTTAGCAAAGTTGATTAAGATATGAAGGCCAATCCGATGAATCCCGTTGACTGTGGCCTTATGCAGGAAACCTTTACAGTCCGCCTTATCCTTTATGCCATTTTTCAGGAGGTCATCGGCGTGACAGATCTTGCCTGGTCGGTTTCCCCTGGTACCACCGTGGCCGAACTCTGCGACCAGCTTCTGCACCACTATCCCGCCCTGACCCGCTGGCGTGACCAGATCCGGTTTGGGGTTAACCTGGAGTTTGTTACTCCTGAGACAGTGCTTGCCCCTGGGGATGAAGTGGTCTTTATTCCTCCGGTCAGTGGTGGCTAGACATCTGAGAGGATTCAGACGGACTGCTAGAAGAACCAGCCGTAACTGTGCAGACCCTTGCCCAGAATATTGACCCCCAGGTAGCAGATCCAGACCACCCCAAAGCCCAGGCTGGCCAGCAAAGCCGGACGGCGACCCTGCCATCCCTTGGTAATGCGAGCATGCAGATAGGCGGCAAAGACCAGCCACGTGATCAGAGCCCAGGTCTCTTTTGGATCCCAGCTCCAGTAGGTTCCCCAGGCTTCATTGGCCCAGACAGCTCCGGCAATAATGCCAATGGTTAAGAGTGGAAACCCCAACCCGATCAGGCGATAACTGGTGTTGTCCAGGATCTCTGCCACATTCAGGCGCTGGGGCTCCAGTGGGGTAGGACTGGCTACGATCGGGGGATCGAGAACCGCCACGGCACCCTCATTCCCCGAAGATCTTAATCCTGTAGCTTCCCAGGCAGCTCCCAGCGCTTGTGGGCGAGAATCGCGGGAACGATAACCACTGATCCCCAGGGCATCTCCACTCAGTTGTACCGATTCTCCTCGGGTGATCAGCAAGAAGGCTACGGCTAGAAGTGATCCCACCAGGAGGGTGGCGTAGCTGAGCAGCATCACGGTAACATGCATCATCAACCAGTTGGATTGCAGGGCTGGTACCAGCGGCTGAGCACTCTGCATATCCTCAGGCAGAGCCAGGGCAGCAAATGCTACAACCGCCAGGATCAGTGGAGCCGTAAAGCACCCCACCAGACGGCTGCGGCTGAGTCGTTCGGCCACGAGATGAATGGTGCTCAGACCCCAGGCCAGAAAAAAGAGGGACTCATACAGATTACTGAGCGGAAAGTAGCCTGCATCGATCCAGCGGGCAGCCAGCAGGGTTGCCATGACAAGATTGCCAGACACCATGCCTGCGGTGCCAATCTCTTCCAGGGCAGGCAGGCGCCGAAAGGCAATCCCCACCCAGAAGACCAACATGGTTACAAACGTGACGACAAAAGCGGTGTTGTTCAAGAAACTCTGCAGTTGCACCAGATCCATGGGCATCCTCAATCTTCACAAGCATTGATAGTTGGTCACTCGGTCATGAAGTGTCCTCCCTTACTATAGCTGCGCCCAAGCGTTGCCCACTCACAGAGCAGTGGGGCGTAAGGATCCTCTAACCAGCGGTCGGCAACCCTATTTTTCCCTGCTCAGGCCAGCACCTGCAGATAGAGATCAAAGGAGCCACTGTTATCGCCAAACTTGCCCTTGACATCATTAATGCCGCAGTAGAGATCAAGTCCAGGGTCAATTTCGATCTCCTGAGGAGTCTCTGCCGTTGCCGCTCGTATGGTCCAGGCCCGCAGGGTTTGATCGGTTTGCCGTTGAAAGAGAACGATCCCATAACGGAAAAGACCCGGGAACCGCCAGGTTTCATCCGTCGGAATCGTCCGCCCCAGAGGTGACTTAATCGCTGTCGAAAAGCTGAACCCATATCGCCAGGCGACATCTGCTGTGAATAACCGGATCTGTCCGGCCCGCAGAGGGGTTTCTCCCTGATAGAGAAGGTTGCCAACCTCATTACTGACGCCCAGATTATTGAACCAGAGCCAGCCCTGTGATTGCAGCTGAGAGTCTTTGGGGGATGAGGCTTGTACCGTGCCCGCCTGACTGAAGTCCAGATCACTGGCATCGCAGAGGATCACGTCAGGTACGGCCACGACTGTAGAACTATCTTGATCGTACATAATGTATGCTGGATAACAGTCAGCGAAACAGAAATGAAGCAATCTAAGGAATCTGGTGAGAAGTCAATTGACCCTCACGTCTAGATTACAGGTATTTTGCCGGAATGTATGCCTAGTTTGCGGGCTGATTTTCTGCTGATCGGTTCGGCGCGCCATTAGCTGGAGGCACTCGTGTAGAAGCGAAGGGCAAATCGCCAGAAGTAATGGGAAGCGATCAGTAACCCCAGTGCTAATCCTCCAGAGCCCAAGATCCAAGTGGCTTCTGTACGTCCGAGCAACGTTTCGGCTGGAATGGTGGTCAAAAAGGCGATGGGGACAACGAAGGTGAAGAAAACGCGGTAGGCAGCCGGATAAGCTGCCATAGGAAAACGTCCTGCTTCCACCAATCCTCTTAACACTTCAGTCACGTTGTAAATCTTGACGAACCAGATGCTGGTGGCCCCCAAAACAAACCAGAGGCTATAGAGGCTGATCAGCCCAAATCCTAGGGGCAAGAGCCCCAGAACATAGGCGGTGAGAGGAAGCTTCAGATCAGAGCCAGCATAAAGGATCAGAAGCAGGGCAAACACGATGTCCGGCAAGCCCCAGGGGGATAGGACGCGGGCAGACAGCCAGAATTGACTGCTAATCGGTTTGAGGAGGACAAAATCCAGAGTCCCCTGTTGCACCTGTTGCACGATCCGGTTCAGGTTGGGGTTAAACACGCTACTGGAAACCCCCTGCAGAAAGGTAAAGGTGGCCAGGACCAGCAACGCCTCTTCCCATTGCCACCCCTGAAAGGTGTAATCTTCGCGGTAAAAGAGGAACAGTCCAAACAGGCTGCCAGCGATTCCCCCTAAGCTACTCAGGGCAGCCAGCAGAAAATTGGTACGGTATTCCAGTTCTGCTGCTAATGAAGTTTGCCAGAACAGCAGGAGGAGGCGACTATAGCTTTTCCACGGCAGGCGAAATCGATCAGGCATTCGTCTTGTCCTTAACCAGGCAGATCCTGCAACAGATCCTGGGCATGGCTGGCCACCTTGAGGCGACGACCAGAGTAAACCTGTTCAATCACCCCTTCTGCATTGATCAAGAAGGTGGTGCGGGTGATGCCCTCATACGTTTTGCCCATCATTTTTTGGGCCCATAAACCCCGTACAGACGAGCGACCTTTGCTTCTTCATCCGCCAGGAGGGGAAAAGGCAGCTGCAGCTTGGTGGCGAATTTTTCATGGGAACGGACGCTGTCGGTACTGATCCCGGCCACCTGGATCCCTCGTTCCTGGTAAGTGGAGAAGGCATCGCGAAAACTGCAGGCTTCCTGGGTACACCCTGGGGTGTTGTCACGAGGATAAAAGTAGAGCACCACGGGCTGACCGCGAAACTGAGATAGCTGCCAGGTCGCTCCCAGACGATCGGGCAATTGGAAATCAGGGGCTACTTCCCCCACTGCTAGAGCCATGGTTGCTTCACTTGCTGCTCTTGGGAGCCAGAATCATGGTCATATTTTCCCTTCTTTCTTGGGGGCCTGCTGCAGCTCAGCCACGGGCTCCAGATCCTTGGCCAGCCGCCTTAACAGGTCCTCCGCCAGGTTGGTGTGCTGGATCTCGCGACCCTTAAACATGACGGTTGCCTTGACCTTGTCCCCATCAGCCACAAACTGCTGCGCACTACGCAGGCGGACATTGTAGTCATGTTCACCGATGTTGTAGCGCATTTTGACTTCTTTGACCTCGGCGGTGTGCTGCTTTTTCCGTGCTTCCCGAGCTTTCTTTTCCTGCTCAAACTTGAATTTGCCGTAATCCATGATCCGGCAGACGGGAGGATCGGCTTTATCGCTGACCAAAACCAGATCTAGATCCTTCTCTTCTGCCATGTGCAGAGCTTCGCGCGGGCTCAAAATGCCAAGTTGTTTACCGTCCGTATCAATCAGACGAATTTTGGGAAAGCGGATCCGCTCGTTGATCATGGGCAGATCAGCGTTGGATTTACGCGTAACGCGTTCAACTTGACGTTCGGGGCTCAATCAGGATCCTCTCCTTCGACAGGGAATCAGCAAGCAAAGATAAACAGTTTCTATATTACTCAGGTGGCTACAGCACTTGCTACTTTTGTCAACGCAGGACCCCTGATTCCAGTGGGGGGATCCCGTACCATACACAACAGGTCTGACGATTCGCTACAATGAAATGGTGCATGTTCTCCAGATGGGAAGATCTTGCCGTGATAGCGCTCTCTCTCAGGCCCCCAACCTGCATCTGGAACAGTTTAAGTTTTCCTTCCAGCCTTTATACCCATCCTGTTCTGGATCAGCTCCTGCTGAATGTCCCGCTTCCCTGGCAGGCTGAAGTCCGCCTGGGGCTGCAAGAAGCTCTGATCAATGCTGTCAGGCATGGCAATCAGCTGGATCCCTCCAAAGTCGTGGTCGTGGAGTACGCGATCTACGCCCCCATCTATCAATGGATTATTCATGATCAGGGGGGTGGCTTTGCCTGTGCTCAGGAGCTGGAACGTTGCGCTCAGGGTCAGATCTGCGATACCGATGAGTCTGGTCGTGGGACCTTCATCCTCACCCAAATTTTTGACCATGTGGAGTGGAATGAAACAGGCAACCAGCTGTACCTGGGCAAGTACATTCATCAGGAGGGTTGCTGCCAACCGATCATCTTTTAGGAGTTAGTTGGCTTCCGGATCGAGACTAATTAGGGGCGCCTGGCTGACGGTGGGTTCCCAGATCACGACC
>JAAUUJ010000036.1 GCA_012030715.1 Synechococcaceae cyanobacterium SM2_3_1
ACCTCAAGAGGGTCCGCTCCCGCAGATCATTCTCCAGCAGCGAGCGATGCACCTCGATCAGGCCCAGTTCCCAGGGGACGCCTGCATGCTTGATCGAGCTGAGGGGAGACGCTCCGGTGCCACCCTCATGACCCGAGATCTGGATCACATCGGCATTGGCCTTGGCCACCCCTGCAGCAATGGTGCCGATCCCAATCTCTGAGACCAATTTCACCGAAACCTTGGCTGCCGGGTTTACCTGGTGCAGGTCAAAAATCAGCTGGGCCAGATCTTCGATGGAATAAATATCGTGGTGAGGAGGGGGGGAAATGAGAGGAACCCCGGGTTTGGAGCGGCGCAGCTTGGCAATGTAGGGACTGACCTTATGGCCGGGCAACTGTCCCCCTTCTCCGGGCTTGGCTCCCTGGGCAATCTTGATCTCGATCTGCTGAGCATGGCGCAGATAGGCAGGGGTGACCCCAAACCGCCCAGAAGCCACCTGTTTGATGGCAGAACTGGCATTATCTCCTGGAGCAAGGCCCCGTAGATGCGGGAAGCGTTGGGATAACCCGTCGGCAGAAACATCATCAATCCTCTCGTAGCGCTCGGGATCCTCACCCCCTTCCCCAGAGTTGGACTTGCCGCCAATGCGGTTCATGGCAATCGCCAGAGTTTCATGAGCTTCACGGCTGAGGGCTCCCAACGACATCCCACCTGTGGCAAACCGCTGCATGATCTCACTCACGGGCTCCACCTGATCAACCGGGATGGGGGCTCGATCTGAATGAAACTGCAGCAGATCTCGGAGAGCCGTGGGGGGCCGATCCTGCAGGTATTGCTGGTAGAGACTGTAGTGATCCTGGGTTTTGGAGGCAATGGCTTGGTGCAGCCGCTTCGCCATTTCAGGGCTGTTGATGTGGTATTCACCGCGGGGGAATGCCTGGACAAAGCCCAGATTCGTCAGCTTCTTCTGTTGCAGTTGCGGAAACGCTTTGCGGTGGTTGACCAGCACTTCCTGGGCCAGATCCTGGAGGGTCATTCCCCCCACCCGTGAGATCGTGCCCCGGAAGGCAAGATTGATCACCTCCTGACTCAGGCCCAGCGCCTCAAAAATTTGTGCTCCATGGTAGCTGGAAAGCAGCGAGATCCCCATCTTGGAGAGGATCTTGAGCAGTCCGGCTTCAATGGCCGAACGGTAGCGCAGCTGTACCTCCACTAGTGAGAAACTGGGCAGCTTTCCCGATTCCATCTGTTTCTGGGTTTTGGGTTGGTGCCACCACTGACGGATCGTTTCGTAAGCAAGATAGGGACAAACTGCACTCGCCCCATAACCGATCAGGCAGGCAAAGTGATGGGTGCTCCAACATTGGGCCGTTTCCACCACCAGGGATGTACGCAGCCGCAATCCATGGCTAATCAGGTGATGATGAATGGCACCCACGGCCAGTAGAGGCGGGATCAGGGCTTGCTCAGCATTCAGACCGCGGTCAGAGAGAAGCAGGATCTCAGCCCCCTGTTCCACCGCAGTTGCGGCCTGGCTACACAACTGGTTCAGGGTTTGCTCTAGACCCTTGGGACCAGAATTAATCTCAAACAGAATCGAAAGGGGGTGGACCCGTAGTGGCGTCCGTCGCAACGATTCCAGATCGGCCTCATTCAGGATCGGACTGCGCAGATGGAGGAGTCGAGCATTCTCGGGCTGGGTGGTGAGCAGATTCCCGCGAGCCCCGAGGTGCATATCCAGGGACATGACCAGACTTTCCCGTAGGGGATCAATGGCCGGATTGGTCACCTGGGCAAAGCGCTGTTTGAAATAGTCATAGAGAGGGTGAGGTTGCTGCGACAGCACCGCCAGAGGTGCATCATCCCCCATGCAGAAGGTGGGTTCCTTTCCACTGGCTGCCATTGCCTCCAGGACCATCTCCACATCTTCCAGAGAATAGCCAAAGGCTGTTTGCGTTTGCAGTAACTCTGCCTCCGAAAGCTGCTTCTGATCCTGGAAGCTCTCAGCCTTCAGATCAATGCGATGGGTGTGTAACCAGTCGCCATAAGGATGCTGCTGGGCCACCTGCTGCTTGATCTCCCAGTTCTTGAGCAGCTGGTGCTTTTGCAGATCCACCGCCAGCATTTGACCTGGTCCCAACCGCCCCTTCTCGATAATCTCGACTTCTGGCAACGCTACGACACCTGCTTCCGATCCCACCAGAATCAAGCCTTCGCGGGTAATCGCATAACGCGCCGGACGCAAGCCGTTCCGATCGAGGACCGCCCCCACCCAGCGATCAGAGCAGAAGACCACCATGGCCGGACCATCCCAGGGTTCCTGCAGCCCGCTGTAGTAGTCGTAGAAGTCAATAATTTCCTGATGATCCTGCAAATCCGGTTGATTGCGGTAAGCCTCAGGGATCAACACCATCAGAGCCTGCAGCGGACTGGATCCAGACTGCACCAGGAGCTCCAGCACACTGTCTAGACCCGCAGAGTCACTGGCCCCTGGCTCAATGATCGGCCTCAGATCCTGAGCTTCTGTCCCCCACACCTGCTCTAGGGTTTCCTCACGGGCACTGGTCCAGTTCGCATTGCCCAGATAGGTATTGATCTCACCGTTGTGGGCTAGATAACGCATCGGTTGTGCCAGCGGCCAGCGGGGGAGTGTATTGGTGCTGAAGCGACGGTGATAGGTGGCAAATGGACTAATGAAATCAGGATTTTGCAGGTCGAGATAAAAATCCTTGAGAGCTGCCGACTGCACCATGCCCTTGTAGACCATGGTCTGGGTGGAGAACGAGGCGAAATAGAGGGCTTCCGGTCCGAACTGGGCGGCAATCGTGTGCTGCAGTCGCTTTCGCAGAAGGAAGACTTCTTTCTCCAGTAGGGACCCCTGCAGATCCTGCCGATAAATCAGCAGCTGTCGGATCGTCGGTTGATTGGCTCGTGCCAATTCTCCTAGCTTGTCGGGTTGGACTGGCACCTCTCGCCAGCCGATCCATTGCCAGGGGGTGCTCATCAATGCGGTTTCGATTGCGCGGCAAACCTGGGCACAGAGTTCGATCGATCGAGGGAGAAACACCATCCCTACCGCCATAGTCTCCTGTGGGGGCAGTGCGATGCCCTGGTTCTCAGCCCATGTTGCCAGCACCTGCCAGGGAATGGCCGTGGTCACCCCAGCTCCATCACCAGTAACCCGATCCCCGCCACAGCCCCCGCGGTGTTCCATACAGCTCAGGGCCATGAGTGCCTGCTGCACAATGGTGTGACTGGCACGCCCCCACTGATCCGCTAGAAAACCAACACCACAAGCATCACGTTCTTGAAGCGGCGAGGGAAACTGAGATGAGATCATCGACTCAACCAAAGCTAGGTAAGAGCAATAGGGGAATCCGAAATTAATGTGGAGAGAACCCGTCAGGCCAGTCCATCCCTTAATCCTTCTCCCAGGCCCATCAGGACATCGGTTCTGATGATGACAGCCATCAGAGAAGTGTCAGTTTTCACATGGTAACTCTAAGCTCAAGGGAATGGGAACGTCAGGGCCGCCAAGTTTCTCGGGTGTTGATCCCTGCCGCAATCGCTTCCCGGAAAACCTCAGGATCAGAGCTGCATTCTCCTCTGAGGGAACAGAAATCAGGAGGCGGACCCCCATCAACTCTACGAGAATTTTATTGTCTTGAACCCAGAGATCATATTTGGATTCGCCGCTTCTCGGAGACGTGGAATAGGATAGTGGAGATAAGAATCAAGTCCTAACTTAACGCGGTGAACTTATCCTTTTTCGTATCTCTCAAGGCAGGGATTGGGTGCATCCGGCAAGGGCAGGTAAGATCAGCGCAGAAATCGACCGTATATGTAACCTTTTCCACTGCTATAGGCTCAGGAAGGGTAGCGATTCTTGCATTTTTCAGATGACTTAGGTATTTTGTCCCTATGTAACAAACTCCTACACCAATACGAGGTACCCGCCCATTCAGGAGCTACCGGACCCGAAAGTGGCAGTGACGCAGGAGTGCGAGACCGTTGGTGGAGAACCTGTCCCCTTACATTTGGGGCCTGATCCGATTCTGCCAGCATACAAGTGCTTAGTATCTCAGTCTGTCATGGTTCAGCATTAAACCAAGAGGCTACCTTATGGTTACATCCCCGATTGCCCCAGTTGTACTCCTTATCCTGGATGGATGGGGATACCGAGAGGCGTTGGATGGCAATGCAATACTGGCCTCCAACACACCCGTGATCAATAGCCTCTGGCTGACTTATCCACATACGCTTCTGAAAGCATCGGGGCGAGCCGTAGGTCTGCCTGCAGGGCAGATGGGTAACTCGGAGGTCGGTCACCTCACCCTGGGCGCTGGGCGCATTGTTCCCCAGGAGTTGGTTCGGATCTCGGATGCTGCCGAAGAGGGCACCCTGGCAGAAACCCAACCCTGCAAACGCTCTTACAGAATCTCAAGCAACGTGAGCGCAGCCTCCACCTGGTCGGTCTCTGCTCTCCGGGTGGGGTGCATTCCCATATCAACCATCTCTGCACTCTGGTGGCTATTGCCAAGCAAGCAGGGGTTCCGGCGATCATTCACGCGATTACCGATGGACGGGATACTCGCCCTCGTCAAGGGGCAGAATTTCTGCAGGAGTTACAGTCTGCCCTGGAAACGATTGAGCACGGCTACATTGCAACCGTCGGTGGACGCTATTTCGCCATGGATCGTGATCGGCGCTGGGAGCGCACCCGCAAAATGTACGAGGTCATGACTGAAGATGGTCCTGGCAACCATCAATTAGCTTCTCAGGTATTAAGAGAGGCTTACGAGCAAGACATTACTGATGAATTTTTGGAGCCCGTGCGTTTGGCTCCGGGGGCGGTTCAAGCGGGGGATGGGGTTCTCTTCTTCAATTTCCGTCCTGATCGCGCTCGTCAGTTGACTCGTGTTTTTGTGGATCCTGAGTTTTCTGAATTTGAACGGGTCTTCATTCCCGATCTTGACTTTGCCACCATGACGCAATACGAATCTTCGCTACCTGTGAAGGTGTTGTTTAAGCCCCAAAATCTGGATCGCCTCTTGGGGGAAGTGGTCAGTGATCAGGGTCTGAAACAGTTGCGTATTGCTGAGACAGAAAAGTATGCCCATGTCACCTACTTCTTCAATGGGGGAGTCGAACAGCCTTACCCGGGCGAAGATCGGATCCTGATCCCCAGCCCCCAGGTGGCCACCTACGATCAGGCTCCTGCCATGTCTGCCGAAGAGGTGACCGATAAAGCTGTGGAAGCCATTCTTCAGCGGGAGCACAGCCTGATCATCATCAACTACGCCAACCCTGACATGGTCGGACATACCGGTAATTATGAAGCCACCATCAATGCCCTGGAAGTTGTGGATCGGTGTGTGGGCAAGCTTGTAACCGCAGTCGTGGCCGTCGGTGGAACTACCCTGTTACTGGCAGATCATGGCAACGCCGAAGTCATGTGGGATGAACAGGGCAATCCCTGGACGGCTCACACCAACAATCCCGTTCCCTGCATCCTGGTGGAAGGAGAGCAACGCCGCATTCCTGGACAGGGAGGACAGGTGGTTCTGCGGGACGATGGCAATCTGGCGGATGTGGCTCCAACCATTCTCCAGATCCTGCAGCTGCCCCAACCGGAAGAAATGACCGGACGCAGCCTGATTGACAACGGCCAGGGACTCAAGATTTTCAGCAACCGCCATCCTGTGCAGATTGGTCTCTAGCTAGCGGCACTCGAGCCCCTGAGGATCAATTCCATGGGCCTGCAGTCGCTGGATTAGCTCAACAATGGGTAGATCCGCCTCAATGATTTCCGGAGCGTTGGGATTCAGGGGTCCCCGCAAGCGATCCAGTCGCACCAGCCTGGCGCTGGGATCAATAATGGGCTGATTCAGATCGGAGGGGGTGGCCCGCACCAGGGAACTGCTCACGCCCCGGAAGATTAAGACCCAGTCGGTTTCTCCATCCTGCTCAACTTCCAGCTGGAGGACTTCCTGGGGATAGCGCTCGCTATATTTCTCTAAAGCCTGAGGCCAGGGTAACGTCAGCATGCCACCAGTCCAGATCAAAAGGTCGTTGCTACCTGATCTTGACCCAGCTAGTTTCAGCCCTGCCAATCATTAAGAAAATCTCATGGCATCCCACCTCTGTCAACAATCTGTTACCTCAGAAAATCTTTGCTTTTTCCCGTTGCGTGATCCCCAATGGTGGTAAATTCATAGTGCTGTAGTGCGGAAAACAGGAATTACAAGTTTCTGGTCGGTATCTCTGGTGCTCGACATGAACCTGATCCCTCTTCCCTCTGCAGGCGAATGTTAAGCATCATTACCTAGCGGTGTTAACCTTGGTAACGGTGCGACCTGCGAGTAGATAAGGTGAGACGAACCCTATGGTCCCGGTATCCTGGTTGACGTCCCGTGGCGCAGGCAACGCCTCTGATCCAGTTGCTGAAGCGCTCCCGTCAATTCCTTCTTCAGAATCAGGAGCACCACCTCAGGGAGAATACGAACGGCTGCAAAATTGGTTACAGCTCACCACCTTGGGATTGAGTTTGGTGGCCATGCTTTGTGTTGCTGTGATTTACTCACCAGCGGTTGCGTTTAGCTACGCTCTGGGGGCAGTGGGTGGGATCATCTATTTGCGCATGCTGGGGCGTGGGGTTTCGCAGCTAGGGAAGGGACAACTCCGCCTGGGGTGGATGCGCTTCCTGTTCTTTGCGGGCCTCATAGTGCTGGCAGCACGGACCCAATCCTTGCAAATTCTGCCGGTTTTTCTTGGATTTCTTAGCTACAAGTTCGCCCTGTTGCTGCATGTGCTGCAGCTTATCTTTCGCCCGTCCCGCCCGCGCTCTTAAATGATCTTCATGAGCTACACCATGATCAGCTTCTCTCTCGATCTTGTCACTCCTCGGCTGGCTGAGCTGGAGGTTGGGGAGCACTTCTTCTGGCA
Source organism: Synechococcaceae cyanobacterium SM2_3_1 (assembly GCA_012030715.1). Classification (GTDB taxonomy): domain Bacteria; phylum Cyanobacteriota; class Cyanobacteriia; order Thermostichales; family Thermostichaceae; genus JAAUUJ01. The sequence goes on from JAAUUJ010000036.1 coordinate 6,928, forward strand.
GATGGGTCGTCTGACCTTTCACGGTCAGGTGTTGATCACCAGCTGGATAGCCATTGCCCTGATTCTGGCGGTCGTGATCCTGGGAGCCCAGAACTTACAGCGTGTGCCTGCGGGCATGCAAAACTTTCTGGAATATGGTCTGGAGTTTCTGGAGGGCATTGCTAAAGCCCAGATCGGAGAGAAAGGCTACCGTCCCTGGGTTCCCTACGTGGGTACATTGTTTCTCTTTATCTTCGTCTCCAACTGGATGGGCAACCTGTTTCCCTGGAAGCTGATTGAGTTGCCCAGTGGCGAGCTGGCTTCTCCCACCAGTGACATCAACACCACTGCAGGACTGGCACTCCTTACCAGTGTGGTTTACTTTTACGCGGGGATTAGCAAGCGGGGTCTGGGCTACTTCAAAAAATATATTGAGCCCAATCCGATCCTGCTCCCCATTAATGTGATTGAAGATTTGACCAAGCCCCTATCCCTCTCCTTCCGACTGTTCGGAAACATCCTGGCGGAAGAGCTGGTGGTGGCGGTGCTGGTCTTACTGGTTCCCCTGTTCATTCCATTGCCTGTGATGATTTTATTCCTCTTCACAGGTGCGATTCAGGCGCTGATCTTTGCCACGCTATCAGCGGCCTACATTGGGGAAGCGATGGAAGGTCATGGGGGTGGTGAGCATCATGACTGAGGTCTGATCAAATGCTCATCGGCTCACTCTGACGTTCCTGCCATTTGCGTTGAGGGTTTTCAGATCATCTGTAATCCTTCGGCAACGTTCACTCTCTGTCTCGTGTGTTCATCTATTAAGGAGTCGTGCTATGGATCCGTTAACTTCTGCTGCCTCTGTACTGGCTGCTGCCATTGCCATCGCTGTCGGATCTATCGGTCCCGGCTTGGGTCAGGGTAATGCTGCCGCTGCTGCGATGGAAGGGATTGCCCGTCAGCCGGAAGCGGAAGACAAAATCCGCGGTAGTTTGCTGGTCAGCTTGGCCTTTATGGAAGCGTTGACCATCTACGGCCTGGTGGTGGCTCTGGTGCTGCTGTTTGCTAACCCTTTCGCCGCTTAATTGAATCTGTCAGGGCGGCGTTGTCCTGCTTCGACCGCCCTTCCCCGTTGAGATCCTTCATGGTGGTAGACCCTATGGTTCCCCTTCACCTGACATCCTGGCTATTGGCGGCAGAGTCTGCCCAAGGGGGGTTGTTTGACCTCAATGCTACCCTCCCTCTGATTGCCCTGCAGTTTTTGCTCTTGGTGGCAGTTTTGGACAAGGTGTTTTACACACCGCTGACACGCGTGATTGATGAGCGGAATGACTACATCCGCACCACTCTCACCAACGCTAGAGATCGAATGGCCAAGGCGGAAGAGCTGACGAAGCAGTATATCCAGGAAACGGGTCAGGCACGGAACAAGGCTCAGCAACTGATTGCAGATGCAGAAGCTGGAGCCCTCAAGATCAGAGCTCAAAAATTGCGGAAGCTCAGGCCACAGCTCAGGCTCGGATGGAAGAGGCGCGGCAGGAAGTAGAGGCTGAAAAACAGCAAGCTCTGCAGCAATTGGAACAGCAGGTGGAAGCACTTAGCCGCCAGATGGCTGACAAGCTGTTGGGGCGGGTGGCATGACCTCAGTGGCTGATTCTAGGTTCTGAAGAGGAGTACAAGAGGATGGTTGCAATGGGCTCATTACCCCTCTGGCTGATGCCGCTGGCTGTGGAAGCCGTGGAACTGGAGGAGAGTGCAGAAGAAGCTGGGATCGGCATTCACGAGATCCTGGAAAGTAACCTGATCAATATCCTGATCATTCTGGGCTTACTGATTGTCCTGGGTCGAAATGCCATCGGAGACATTCTGGCAAAGCGACGACAAGAGATTGAAGCACAGCTCAAGGATGCAGAGCAGCGCAAACAGGAAGCTCTGGAGCAGCTGTCGGATCAACAGCAGAAATTGGCTCAAGCTCAGCAGGAAGCCGAGCGGATTAAGCAACAGGCGGAGACCAACGCCACCAAGCGAAGAGAAGAGATCCTGGCCCAGGCGGAAAAGGATGTGGAAAAATTACGAGCGTCTGCAGCGCGGGATCTGGAGGCAGAACGGATCGCGCCATCCAGGAACTGCGGCAGTACATCACGCAGCAAGCCCTGGCGAAGGTAGAGGCCGACCTCCCTCAGCAGTTAGGGAGTGGTCAGCACACCCAGTTGATTGACCGTAGCATCCAGTTACTGGGAGGTCGGAAGTAATGGCAGGTCAAATCGAGCAGCAAATTGCAGATCCTTATGCAGAAGCCCTGATCTCACTGGGGCAAGCCCAAAACTGTCTGGACCAGCTGGGCAACGATTTTCGCTTCTTGCAGGCGACGCTGGCCGCTACACCCAGCCTGCAGGGGTTTCTGCAAAATCCGATCATCAATGCGGACACCAAGAAAGAGCTGTTACAGCGGACTCTAGCCGACCAGGTTCATCCCCTGGTGTTGAACACCCTGAAACTATTGGTGGACAAGCGGCGCATTGTGTTTCTGGAGGCCATCTGCCAGCGGTTTCTAGAATTGCAGCGAAAGTTGCAGCGGATCGCACTGGTGAAGGTCACCTCTGCCGTGGAGCTCACGGAAGGCCAGAGGCGGGAGATCAGTGAGCGTATGCAGCAGATGGAGCAGGCCAGTCGCGTGGAGCTGCAAACCGAGCTGGATGCGGACCTGATTGGAGGTGTGATCATCAAGGTGGGATCCAAAGTGATCGACTTGAGTCTGCGCGGACAGTTGCGCCGCCTGGCTTTGCAATTGACCTGAACCCGATTTATATCTGCGATGGGATCAGCCCATCCGACTCACATCCCTAGCGTTTCAGAGGACAGCCATGGCTACTATTCGCCCAGAAGAAATTAGCAGTGTAATTCAGCAACGGATTCAGCAGTACGACCAGGAACTGCAGGTGGCCGATGTGGGCACGGTGCTGCAGGTGGGGGACGGGATCGCCCGCATCTATGGTCTAGAAAAGGTGATGTCCAGTGAGTTGCTGGAGTTTGAGGATGGCACCATTGGGATTGCCCTCAACCTGGAGGAAGACAACATTGGGGCGGTGCTGATCGGCTCGGGACGTCATATCCAGGAAGGCTCCACCGTGAAGTCCACAGGCCGGATTGCCAGTATCCCTGTGGGACCGGAGTTGATCGGACGGGTGATTGATCCCCTCTGTGTGGCTCTGGATGGCAAAGGCGAGATCAAAACAGCGTCTACCCGCCTGCTGGAATCTCCTGCCCCCGGCATTATCGAGCGCCGTTCCGTACATGAGCCCCTGCAAACTGGCATTACCGCCATCGACTCCATGATTCCGATTGGACGGGGTCAGCGGGAATTGATCATTGGCGACCGCCAAACCGGAAAAACCACGGTAGCCATTGACACGATCCTGAACCAGAAGGGTGAAGACGTGATTTGCGTCTACGTGGCGATTGGTCAGAAGCAAAGCACGGTGGCCCAGGTCACTCAGACTCTGGCAGAACGTGGGGCTCTGGACTATACCATCGTGGTTACCGCGGGTGCGGATAGTCCGGCAACCCTCCAGTATCTGGCCCCTTACGCTGGTGCCACCATTGCGGAGTACTTTATGTACCAGGGCAAGGCGACGCTGGTGGTTTACGATGATCTGTCCAAGCAGGCCGTTGCTTATCGCCAGATGTCGCTGCTGTTGCGTCGTCCACCCGGACGGGAAGCTTATCCAGGGGATGTCTTCTACCTCCACTCCCGCTTGTTAGAGCGAGCCGCCAAACTCAATGATGAATTGGGTAAGGGATCTATGACTGCCCTGCCGATTATTGAAACCAAGGCGGGTGATGTCTCGGCCTACATTCCCACCAACGTGATCTCCATTACTGATGGCCAGATCTTTCTGGAGGCGGGTCTGTTTAACGCTGGTATCCGTCCGGCTATCAATGCGGGGATCTCTGTCAGCCGTGTAGGATCTGCTGCCCAGATCAAGGCCATGAAAAAGTGGCAGGGAAGCTGCGTCTGGAGCTGGCGCAATTCCGCGATCTGGAGGCGTTCTCTCAGTTTGCTTCCGATCTCGATGCAGCCACACAGCAACAGCTGGCTCGGGGTCAGCGCCTGCAAGAATTGCTGAAGCAACCCCAGTACTCACCGCTATCGGTCGGGGAACAGGTGGCTGTGATTTATGCAGGGACCAATGGCTATCTGGATGATATTCCGCTGGACAAGGTCTTCACCTTCAAGCAGGAGCTGATGACCTACCTGAGCACCACTGTGCCCCGCTATGGTGAGATCATTAAGAGTGAACGGGCCATGACCGAGGAAGCTGAAGGTCTGCTGAAGGAGGCACTGCAGAACTGCAAGGAAGCCTTTAGGGCTGAGCAGAAACCCGCAGCAAAAGTCTAACGATTCAACGCTCAAGGCAACGGAGGGGTTAGCATGCCGAACTTAAAAGGGATCCGCGACCGGATCAAGTCTGTTAAGAATACACGCAAGATCACGGAAGCCATGCGCCTGGTGGCCGCCGCCAGGGTCCGCAGAGCCCAGGAACAGGTGAATGCAACCCGTCCGTTTGCCGATCGTCTGGCCCAGGTGTTTTTCCGCCTGCAAACCCGTCTGAAGCTAGAGGATGTCACCCTTCCCCTCCTGCAGCAACGCCAGGTCAAGAAGGTGGGTCTGCTGATCATCTCTGGGGATCGTGGCCTCTGTGGCCCCTACAACAGCAACGTGATCAAGCGGGCTGAGGAGCGGGTGCGGGAGCTACAAAATTCAGGGATCGACTACACCTATTTTATTGTGGGGCGCAAAGCCAACCAGTATTTTCAGCGCCGCCAGTCACCTATTTCCAGAACCTATACCAACCTGCAGCAGATCCCAACGGCAGCGGAAGCATCGCAACTGGCAGATGATCTGCTCTCGGCTTTTCTCTCTGAGAGTGTCGACAAGGTGGAGCTGATCTACACCCGCTTTATCTCCCTGATCAGTTCCCGCCCTGTACTGCAAACTCTCCTACCGCTTGATCCCCAACAGCTGGCCCCCAAGGATGACGAGGTGTTTAAGCTGCTGGTACGGGGAGGAGATTTTACCGTTGAGCGCAGCACCGTCACCCCTGAGTTAACAGCTCCCCCTCAGGACATGATTTTTGAGCAAGATCCTGTCCAGATCCTGGATGCGTTGTTACCGCTCTACATCAATAACCAGCTGTTGCGGGCCCTGCAGGAATCTGCCGCCAGTGAATTGGCTGCCCGGATGACGGCGATGAACAATGCCAGCGACAACGCCAGTGATTTGATCAAAGCTCTGGGGCTAACCTATAACAAGGCTCGTCAGGCAGCGATTACGCAGGAAATTCTGGAAGTGGTGTCAGGTGCGGATGCACTCTAAACCCTTGGATTGGTAGTTATGAGGCTGGATCGGTGATGGGATCCAGCTTTTTTGATGGAGAAGATCATGATGGATGAGAAAGGAGTTGTCAGAGAGTACTTCAATACCACCGGGTTTGAACGCTGGCGGCGGATCTATGGTCAAGATGAAGTCAACTGGGTGCAGCAGGATATTCGCCAGGGGCACGAGCGGACTCTGGAGACTGTGCTCTCCTGGCTGGAGAGTGTGAAGGGGCTACCGATCTGTGATGCAGGTTGTGGGGTGGGCAGTCTGGCGATCCCTCTGGCCCAAAGAGGAGCCCAGGTGCAGGCCAGTGACATTTCTGAGCAGATGGTGGGGGAAGCCAGGCAGCGAGCCGAGAGTCAGGGTTTACAAAATAACCCCCATTTTTTAGTGTCGGATCTGGAGCATCTGCAGGGCAGTTTTGATGTGGTGATCTGTCTGGATGTCATGATCCACTATCCGGAGGCGGACGCTCTGCGCATGGTGGAGAAGCTGACTCAGCTGGCAAAACAGCGCCTGATCTTCAGCTTTGCCCCGAAAACCCCCCTGTTGACTGCCTTAAAGAAAATCGGGGAATTTTTCCCTGGGCCCAGTAAAACCACCCGAGCCTATCAGCACCGCGAGCAGGCCTTGGTGCAGCAGCTGCAGGCCTTGGGTTGGGAGGTGAAGCAACGGGAAACCATCCGATCCCGCTTTTACTTTGCCTGGATTCTGGATTGTTGTCCTGGAACTCCCTGACGGTGTTGAATCAAACTTGATCACCCTGATTGATAGATCTTGATCACACCTTGAGATCTTCAGAGAAGAGATAGTGGGAATGTCTCGAAGTTAAGTCTTCTCCACATTCAAGGTAGTAAAATGCAATTCCGTAAATCATCAATCCAACCCATGGCTAAGTCTAGTCTTTGGAAGGTTCTCTCGGATCAAGAGGCTCAGGTTTTAAGTGCAGGCGTAATGTATCAACCGCAGATGGTCTTCAACATAATCCGCTAAAGCTGCAGCTATTGGTTCACAAGATCCTAGATACCCCCTACCAATGTCCAGGTGCTTGGAAACCAGGGTAGGGGTATTAACTGTACCCATTCTCAAGGAAAATCATTCATGAAGCCCAAAAAGTTTGAAAAGTTGGAGCAGATCGGTCATCTTCTCAACCCGCTCCCTGAAGAATCTCAGGAGATCGTGAGTGGTGGTGGAGATAACGAGTATAAATATGTTAATGTTCGACGTTACTATGCTCTCTAATCTTGATGGATAGGCCACAAAATCCAAATCTACCCAAGCCCCTCGGCAAGGACTTTCTGATCTGGAGACTCTGTATTTGAGTTCAGCAGGTTCTCATGTCAAAGTTGAGGATGCTACCAATTCCAGACATTTCTTTGATGGTCGCTTCCTGACTGTCAGAGATTTTGCAAAAGAATAAACACGATACATCTGTTGGCGCATCTTTCGGCAATCAGAGAGCCTGATCCTTTGCCTGAGAAAAACTCAAAATATAGAATTAATTGATTCTGATTGGTTTTCATTAGGTTTTCAGCCTAACGGAAACCAGTCTTTTGTTATGAACATCATATATTTTGAGTTCAGTAAGATCTCATTAGAAGGAGAACGATGATGTTTCCTATTGAGTTTAGATCTGATGAATATATGCCTTTGAATTGCTCTAAAGAAATTGTTCTGCCGAACATAGGATAAAACAATGTGTGATCAGAATCACTAGAATAAACTTAAAAAATCACAGTTAATGACTTGAATATCGTAGATAGTAAATGAAGGACAGACAAGTCCTAAAACCACTTTACCAAGGAAATCAAATGAACACCAAAATGAAGTCTATGAACAGTCTGGTTGCTTCTCAAGACCTCTTCCAGGATCTTGATGATTCCAGTCTGCAGACTATTTCTGGCGGAGGACCTAATGGCCATAAAATCTATATCTGGAGGGAGGGTGACTCCCTTGATGACGCCCTAAAAGGGGTCTAATAGCATTGAGATCTGGTAGCCCAGACTTATTTCCTTAGCCTGAAAGCCCTCTACAATTGTAGGGGGCTTAAATCAGGATTTGTCTTTACTTGAGAAAGAAAAGGAAGATCAGTGCAACCCATCAAAAATCTGTGGCCAAGCGAAGTTTCCTTAGCCAGGAAATTAAAATTGTTTCTTCGTCAGTAATGACGTCTGCTCTTCCTTGCATCCCCGATTGGATCCGGCATTCTTTCCCTGCGTTGCTGAGCACCAGATCTTGGGGAGTGATCGTGACTTCGTAGAATGAACCTGCTGTATTTCCTCTCAGTGGATCCTGATTGCTTGATTTGGTGTCTGGTGTTATTCCTGTAACCCAGCCTGTTAGAGTCCCGTAATCCGTATAGACACAACTATCGATGCGAATGATCGCTTCCTGACCGATTTCGATGTTGCCGATCGACTCTTGCTCCACTTGGGCTTGAATCACCAACGGCGCTTGTATAGGCAAGATCTGGGCGATCACATCTCCGGGGGCGACCACCTGGCTGGGGTTTCTTAAGACCAGTTCTTGAATCGTGCCAGAAACTGGAGCGCGGATTGCTAGTTTTTCCAGATCCAGCTGTAGCTGCTGCAATTGTTGCTCGGTGCTCTGTTGTTGTTTCTGCAGCTCCCCTCTCTGCCTCAACAAATTTTCTTGATCCTGCCGCAGTCTGGCCAGTGTAGATTCACCCATGGCAAGGTCCTGCTCTACTGCCTGTTCCGCTTGTTCAACAGCCGAGGGATTAGGATCCTGGAGAGCTATTGCCCGCTTCAGCCGTACCTGAGCTATTGCTAGGGATGCTCGTTTCTCGGAAATCTGCAAAGCACTCAAAGCCCCCGTTTCTGCCAGCTGCTGGTATCGATCCAGTTCCTCCTCTGCAAAACGCACTGCCGCTTCGGCTTCTTGAACATCCGTCTGGGTAGTGGCCTGCCGATCCTGATATTCCCTTTGGAGCAGATTCAGGTTGGCCCGTGCTGCTGCCACGCTTCGCTCGGAAGCTCTGGCCTCTGCTGAGATCTGAGCCTCCAGGGCAACCGACTGGGCCTGCAGTTGTTGCACTTGTTTCTGGGTTTGCTCCAGATCTGCCAGCAACTGTCTTTCCTGCACCCTCAACTCGGCATCGGTGAGATAAGCAATCACCTCTCCAGCCTCAACCTGATCATTGCTTTTCACCTCAATACTCTGAACCGTTCCTGTAATCGCAGCTTGCACCAGGCGCAGATCCCCTTCTGGACGCACGATCGCCGGAGCATGGACTGCAACTTGATAGGAGAGCCTTGCAGCGAGGACCAGGGATCCTCCGAACACCAGAAGCAATGCTAATCCCCCCAACGTAGACCAGCGATCAATGGGAGGCAGAAATTCGTCTGGTGTGGCGGTGGGTAAGGAATGATAGAGCTCTGGATTCATATTTACGGGAGCAGCAGATAATGGGGGGACATCAAGCCCCTTTATAACATCGGCATTTCCAATGAAATATGCCAGCGTTCTACAGCATAGCGAAGAAGATTGTGGTGCCGCCTGTTTAGCCACGATCGCCAAGTATTACGGACGGACCTTTGCCATTAGCCGTATCCGTGAAGCTGTGGGGACTGGGCAGTTAGGGACGACCCTCCTGGGCTTGAGAAGAGGAGCAGAGGCCCTGGGGTTTCATGCCAGAGCCGTTAAAGCCTCACCCGAATTGATCGACCGCCTCAATGAGGCCCCCTTACCTGCGGTGATTCACTGGAAGGGCTATCACTGGGTCGTCCTGTATGGACAGAAGGGCAAGCGCTATGTCGTGGCAGATCCAGGAGTTGGCATTCGCAAGTTAACGCGGCAGGAGCTGACCACCGCCTGGGCCAATGGGGTGATGTTATTGCTGCAGCGGATGAAGTGCGATTTTACGAACAGCCTAATGATCAGGTCACGGGGTTTGGGCGGTTTCTCCAACGGGTTCGGCATTACAGCGGCATTTTAGTGGAAGCAGTGCTGCTCAATCTGGTGCTCGGTCTACTCTCTCTGGCCCTTCCTTTGGTGATTCAGGTGCTGACGGATGATGTACTGGTAAGCGGTGATACGGATTTGTTGAAAACAGTGGTGATCGGAGCAGCGAATTTAATCACCTTCAGTGCTCTTCTGCGGCTCGTGCAATCGAACCTGATCATGCATTTTGCTCAGCGACTGGAGTTGGGACTGATGCTGGAGTTTGGTCGCCAGATGCTGCGTCTGCCCTGACTTATTTTGAATCCCATCGCAGTGGAGAAATTGTCAGCCGCTTACGGGATATCCGTGAGATCAACTTTCTGGTGGCCCAGGTGGTGATTTCTCTGCCCACAGAGGGCCTGATTGCAGTGGTTTCTCTGAGTGTGATGGTGATTTACAGCCCCTCACTGGCGGGGACTGCCTTGCTGATCTCACTGCTGATGAGCATACCCACACTGATCTTTTTACCCGCACTCAAGCGCAAGACCCGTGATGTGCTGGTAACGTCTGCCGAGAATCAGGGGGTGCTGGTGGAAACCTTCAAAGGTGCCCTGACCCTGAAAACGACAAATTCCCAACCTCAGATCTGGGATGATCTGCAACGCCGATTTGGCCAGCTGGCTACAGTGACCTTCAGAACTGTCCAGATCAGCATTATTACAGGAGTCCTCTCTACACTAGCCTCTGGGCTGGGCACTCTAGCTATTTTAGGGCTGGGGAGCCAATTGGTGATCCGGCAACAATTATCCGTGGGGCAGCTGCTGGCTTTCAATAGCATGAATCTTAATTTCACTCTGTTTGTCAATCGACTGATCACTTTTGCCGATGAATTTGCCCGTGCCCAGACAGCGACTCAACGACTGGGTGAGATCATCCAAGCCACTCCAGAGGACCCAGATGATGAGGCAAAACCCTGGGCCAATCTTTCCCCTCAGGCCGATATTACCTGTAGCCGTCTTTATTTTCATCATGCAGGACGTGTAGATCTACTCAAGGATTTTTCTGTGACGATTCCTGGTAGGCAGGTGACGGCGATTATCGGTAAGTCCGGTTGTGGCAAGAGTACCCTGGTCAAACTGATCGCAGGTCTCTATAAGCCGCAGTCGGGGAATCTACGCTTTGGCCAATACAATCAGGGAGACTTACCCCTGGCCTGTATCAGACAGCAGGTGGTGCTGGTTCCCCAAGAGCCGCACTTTTGGAGTCGCTCGATCCTGGAAAACTTTCGTCTCAGTTATCCTGATGCCAGGTTTGAACAGATCGTCAACGCCTGCCAGATTGCAGGAGCAGATGAGTTTATCAGCCAGTTACCGGATCAGTATCAAACGGTGCTGGGGGAATTTGGGGCCAACTTATCAGGTGGACAGCGGCAGCGGCTGGCGATTGCTAGAGCCATCGTGAATAACCCACCCATCCTGATCCTAGATGAGTCCACGGGGGCTCTGGATCCTGTCAGTGAGGTGCAGGTTTTGGATCGGCTTCTCTATCATCGGCACGGAAAACCACGCTCATGATCAGCCACCGTCCCAGGATTATTCAACGGGCTGAGTGGATTGTGCTTCTGGATCACGGTACCCTCAAACTGATGGGAACTCCAGAAGATCTGAGACAACAAAAGGGAGATCACCTGGAATTCTTAACTCCTTGAATAAAGGCTATAGAGATTCAACCACAAGCTCGTGATACCCCGTTAATGCATCAAATTCCCGACGAAATCGGTGTCCCTGGCTGATCCCGATCATCACCTCTACGGTTGTGTAGATTAAACATCCCTGCTCCACATGTCCCCCCAGCGTTTGACCCTGTTGATCGGCTAGCCCCATATGCAAATGCAGTCCATCCAGGCACAGAGATCCAACTAAGGAGACAATTTCAAAATAGCCAGAAAAAACGCTGACCTGATCTTGATGGGCCAATCGCAAAGTCGCCTGTTTCAGACTGCCCACTGCCGAGAGAATAAAGCCTGCCTGTACCCCTTGTTCCTGGGTGATCTGTTGCAGCGTTACCTTCAGATCCTGCTCAGGCTGTAGTCGCAGCACCATGAGGTCGATCCCAGCCACAGGAATTTTTTTGACCGAGGATGGTTCTCTTTTCCGCCATCCCGGCTTCACCACCTGACGGGCTCTGGCAATCGCCAGGCAATCATCGGGAAGATCGGCGGTAATTGTGGATCCAGCTGCAATATTCACATCTTGACCCACGGTGATGGGAGCTACCAGGACTGTATTGGATCCCGTCTTACTCCGATCCCCAATCACGGTGGCATGTTTATGTACACCATCGAAATTGGCAGTGATGGTTCCCGCTCCGATGTTGACCTGCTCTCCCAGGGTGGCATCCCCCAAATAGGAGAGATGCGCAGCATGACTTTTCGTTTGAACGGTTGTATTTTTTAGCTCCACAAAATTACCAATCCGACAGTGATCCGCCACTCGACTTTGGCCGCGAATATGGGCATAGGGACCCACGGTCGTACCCTCGCCGATCTGGCTATCCGTGACGGTGGAGAAAAGCACACGACAGTTGAGACCGATCTCGCTATTTTCAATCAGGCTGCCCGGACCAATGCGAGCTCCAGTGTGGATCAATGTTTTGCCTCGAAGGTGAGTCTGGGGTTCAATCACCACATCTGCCTCTAGGTGCACGCTTTCCTCAATCGTGGTACTACTGGGATCGATCAAAGTAACTCCCTGACGCATCCAGTGCCGCTGCAGACGGCTTTGCAAGACCTGATAGGCATGAGACAACTGCACCCGATCATTCACTCCCAGGATCTCATTTGGATCCATCACATCCACGGCCCGGACCTCCGTGAGCAGAGTCACACAATCGGTGAGGTAATATTCTCCCTGCTGATTGTCATTGGTGAGATTGGGCAGGATCTCCGCTAGTGCAGGCCAGGCAAAACAGTAGACGCCCCCGTTGATGCGGCGATGCATATGTTGTTCCGGCGAACAGTCTTTGTGCTCTACGATCTGGATCACCCGCTCGGTTTCATCGCAGAAAACCCGTCCGTAACCTGTGGGATCTGGGACATGAGCAGTAAGCAACGTGGCATCCGCACGACTATTCTGTTGCAGGGCAACCAGCTGTCTCAGAGTTTGCTCCTGGAGCAGGGGCACATCCGCGTTGATCACCAATAGAGGATCAGGACTCCCCAGTAAATGAGGCAGCAATTGCTGGACGGCATGTCCGGTTCCTTTCTGCTCTCTTTGTTCTACAAACTCAACGGGATACCCCTCCAGAGCAGCACGGATCTGATCCTGAGCATGGCCTACCACTATAAAGCACCGCTGCGGTTCTAGAGCAAGGGTAGTCTGTACCACACGCTCAAGCAGGGTTAAGGATCCCAGGCGGTGCAGAACTTTAGGAATCGCTGAATGCATGCGGGTTCCCTTTCCGGCAGCCAGGATTGCCACATGTAAAGGGGAGGTCGCTATCTCAGAATCGGGCATGGATCCAATCAATTTAAGGGGAACATTGTCATAGTAACGGTTACCTGACTCGCTCTAGTGATCACAGATCATCGTGCCCCAGGAGAATTCCACATTAAAAACTTTCCTTGGGTTGGACCTTTGATAACACATAGTCTTCTGATGGAAATCTCAGTTGCGAAACAACTCCAATTCGCTGAAGATATGTGATAAATAAATAGGTAAAATCTGGCAAATATTTCACTTGATCATTGACAACAGTGATGCCTTGATGGGCAGACCAAGGAAAAGCATGGTGGCAGTTATGCCATCCCTCTCCTAAAGTTAGGAGAGCAACAATCCAGTTATTCCTACTATTATCGTTTGTGACAAATGGCTGTGAACCTGATATGTGGCAGATAGAATTGACTAAGGCTACACCATGAAAAAGTAGGATTGTACTTACAAAGTAAGCAGCTAAAAACTCAAGCCCGCCTATGAAGTATGAGATCAGGGCAAGCGCAAGGCATGGTAAGAAATGAAACCGATCGATGGCTTTCAGAACCGCATCCTGCTCAATATCGGGAGGCAATCGGGCTGGAATGAAGTTTCGTGAGAGAAGCCATCCATATTGAGCCCAACTATAACCCCGCTCCGGTGAATGAGGATCACCAATTTGGTCTGCAAAACGATGGTGCTCTTCATGGTGAGCTTTCCACCAACTCGGGCCCATCTGTCCAGCAGATGCAGTCACAATACTTCCAATCCACTTGAAGAGGCTTGGGCTACTGTAGGCTTTGTGGGTTAAGAGACGATGATAGATCGCTGTAATTCCCAACATCCTCAGCCAGTAGAGGAAGATAATCCATACCCACGATCCTAGTGAAAGTCCTGTATAAAGTGCAATGAGCATCCCTACATGGCTGATAATGATCAAGACAGGTCCCATCCAGTACCCTATCAAGGTCAACAAAGAGTACCTTTGCTTTGTCCTCTGATGTAATGAGGTATCGAAGGATAAACTGTTGTTAGTTACACTTTTTTTGAGAACCATATGTCACCCCCTTAATTATTGTTCTAAGTCTTGTTGTATCCTTTGACATTAAATCTGTAAAGTAGTTTGTGAATCAGGAATGTTTTTGTCAAAAGTTCCGTTTTGCTCTAGTGATCTATTATTTACCATCTGTGTATAAAGTGGCGATTTCCAGCAGTAAGGTGACTCTTTTCGTTGAAGTACAAAACGGAAAAGAAGTAAGTCTTGGTCATCAAATAAACGCCAAGCTTCTGCTAGATAACATAAATATTTGTTATAAATTTGTATGCCCACCAGCTGAATTGCGCTTTCTTTGTTTTCGACTAATCGATCAAACCAGGCTGCTAAAGTAGGTCGATAGTCATGAACAGAGCAATGAAGAATCCTTAGCCCTGCTAGCTGAAAGGCACTCAAGTGATCTTTGAAAGTAGAGAGTTCGACACCTGGAAAGAGTTCAGCTCCACACACAAGTAACCTAGCTGGAGGGATAGGATCAAGCTGACAGAAAAAATGATGAACTAACTTTCCTTCAGGCTTAATAGCTGTGGCCAGTTTCTTAGCCAGGAGAACCAGTTTAGACTTAGGTGTGTGCTCTAAACAGCCAATGGAATATACCTTATCCCAATAAGATACTTCATATTCAGCTGTTATCACATCCTTCAACTCAATATCGAAGCCGTAATTCTCATCAATAAATCTCTTCTGCTCAACAGATAAGTTATATCCCTTTAGATTTTCTTTGTCACCAGTCATACCATAAATAGTTTTTAACATTCCTCCCCAACCACAACCTAGATCGAGGATCTTCTCACCTGGCAGAGGATCAATCAGATTTAAGATATAGTTAGCTTTGTTCTCCTGGGCATCCTCGATACTTTCCTCGTCTGACAAAAAATCTGCACAGGTATAAAACATATATTTCCGATCAAGAAAAAGCTTATAAAAATCATTCGAAATGTCATAGTGGAGTGAAATCCCTTGTACTCGATCCCTGAGTAAGGGGTAGATGCTAGCCCATATCTTTCTCACGAAGCCAGGCGGGTAGTGACGGAGGAACCATTCGGAAAGAGGACTTCCAGATTGAGTGAAACGCTTCCAGATCATCTGGGAGTCTAAAACATTGCTATGCCTGGACCAAAAAAGAAACCTTGCGAAACTTGGCCCCAACAAAATCAATTCGGGTAGGAATAGTACTACTCTTTTGATGAATCGAATAGATTTCATGCTCATTTACTCTTGAACAATTCAGCTTTGGCAATCAATGTAAAACAATAGCAGAATAAAGCCATTCATTGCTAACCGTCATTTAAATACGCTCCTGAGCGGATCAATTTCCTTAAAAAACTCTAACAAAGTCGTTGAGAGAGTGATTTACAGATGCTGATCAACATCATGATTATATAATAATTTGTCCAACTCTTGATCATGTTTTTTCGATTACAGTGCTGCTAGCGAGCAAGGTCTTGCCTAGAAAAAGTGTAGTCAGCTGCTAATGTCCCGAAATAGCTTGTCATAAGTTGACCGACGAGCGGAGGGACAGGGCTAGTCCTGCGGGGCTAACTCGATCACAATAGGGGAGACATAGCCTTTCTGTGAACTCAGACCCCATGAAAGTTGGCATTATCCTCGGATCCAACAGTGACATCCCTCCCCAATTGGACCTTTCCGAAGTCATTCTGGAAACGGATTTTGGACCTGTCCCGCTCTGGGAAAGCCGAGGGGCGGGCCCCAATACTCTGGCTATCATTTTGCGTCATGGGGCTGGACATGCCCTCTTACCTCATCTGGTCAACCATCGCGCCAATATCCGTGCCCTTCAGCAATGGGGGGTCGAGTGTATTGTCAGTTTCTCGGTGGTGGGGGTTCTTGACCCAAAATTGCCGCTAGCTACGCCCCTGATCTTTGAGGATGTTTTTTTCCCCAGTAACCAGCTTCCGGATGGGAGTACCTGCACCCTCTTCACACAGCCCAATGATCCCAACCGAGGACACTTGCTGGTGAGTCAGGCCTGCTCACCCAGATTGCGCCAGCATTTAATTCAACTCCTACCGGATCCTTTGGCTTACGGCATTTACGGCCATGTGTTCGGGCCACGCTTTTCCACCCAAATTGAACTGGTCTATCTCACCCAGCTAGGAATCAGTGCCATCAGTCAGACCTCGGGACCAGAATTTGTGCTGGCAGGTGAAGCTGGACTGCCCTATGCCCTGGTAGGCTTTGGTGTGGACTATGCATCCCCTGATCCCTCCACCCGTAGCTCAGTGGGGGAGCTCAACGCCAACCTGAAGCAGTGGGCCCAGACCCTACCGCTGATTCTGACCCGGCTCTATGAGTACGCCTGGCCGCAGGCGCTTGAGTTTGATCAGGGTTACTTTTACCGAATTGCCGCCGATCTTCCCTCTCGCCAGTCATCCCCTTAAGATCCTTTTGCGAAGAAGAAGCGTATGAGTTAATGGGAGTGTTGATACGGAGAACCTATGACTCGAAAACTCAGGGGATTGATCGTACCCCTTCTACTGATTCTGGCTGCACTCAGCTTTGTTTGCAGCTCTCCTGCCCAGGCTGCTGATCACCTGGAGGCCCCGTTTGTGCGCCAGGATGGCCAGACTGATATCAATGATGTCTATATTTTTCACCCCGGTAGCCCTCAGGATTTGAGCCGCACCGTACTGGTCATGACTGTCAATCCTGCCGCAGGTGTCAACAGTCCCACCAGTTTTTCGACCAAATGCCACCTACGACTTCCTTATTGATCAGAATGCAGATGCCCGTGCAGATCTGACCTTCAGGGCTGCATTTAGTGGTGGTGGTGCTAGCCAGCAAATTACCCTCAGCCTAGAAGACAATGGCACGTCCCAAAATTTTGGCCAGTGGTCCGGTGGAAACCACCCTTCAGGGATCCAGTGGAGTGCTGCTGTTTGCGGGACTGCGGGATGATCCCTTCTTTTTTGATTTTGAAGGTTTTAACGATGGTCTAGCCTTTTGCAATGGCGTCGTGGGCGATGACTTTTTCCTGGGACTGAATGTTTCTGCCATTGTGATCGATGTGCCCACCAGCCTACTGGGATCGGGGCAGATCGGTTTTTGGGGCGTGACGCGCGCCTGATCGATGCCTTTCGCAAGTCACAAAAACAGTATTGTTTCAGGTGTAATCATGAAGAAATTACAACAATCTCTGGGGGCATTTCTACGCCGCTCCTTGCTCTCTCTCCTGCTGCTGGGATTGCTCCTGAGTGTGACCATCGTCACCTCAGCCTGTGGAGATGATGAAAGTGCTCCGACTGTCTCGGTACCCAGTCCAATTCCAACTGCAACCGCTCCGCCACCTTCCGCTGCAGCCCAGATTGATCGTATGGGCTTTCCAGCTCTGTTAACGGTTTTCATTCCCCCCAATCCCCTGGAACCCTCCCCTCCTTTTCCAGCTCTAGAAGACAGCTTTAATGCTGGGGTTCCTGCTAATGATCAGCGGGATTTTCGCGGGGAAATTGTCAATTCGTTGCAGGTGCTTTACAGCCTCAATGATGATCTGGGGGATGATCCTTCTGATGATCCTGTGATCATTGAAGCGCTGGCGGACATTCTGCTCCCAGATATCCTGCCTTTTCTCCTGGATCAGCCTTCTGGGTTTGAGTCCCTGAATGGCCGCGAACTGGATGATGACGTGATCGATATTGAACTGGAATTGATCAGTGAAGCTGCCTGCACCACGGACTTCATAGACAATGATTCTATTTTCCTTTCGCAATTCCCTTATCTGGGGGTGCCTAACTAGCCATGCGCTGGATCAGGGCTGGATCAGTATCGATGGATGATCCCCTCCAGCCCTCATGCCGCTAACGTCACACCCCAGTAGTACCAGACCGTCACTGCAGCGATCTGAGAGGGACAATGAAACGACAACGGTGGGTAAGACTCCTTCTATTTAGTTTCTGTATCTGGTGTTGGGGAGCTGTTGTGCAGGCGCATCCCCTGGGAAACTTTACGATCAATCATTACTCAGGGCTGGAAATTACCAGAGACGGCATCAGCCTTGACTATGTTCTCGATATGGCTGAGATCCCAACCTTTCAGGCGATTCAAGGCATAGATACAGATCGTGATCACCAGACCTCTGCCGCGGAAAAACAAACCTATGCAACCTCAACCTGTAGCGGATTCAGGAACTCATTGAATTTATGGCTCAACCAGCGCCCTTTACGATTAGATCTGACGACTGCGACGGTGACCTTCCCACCTGGAGTTGCTGATCTGGCTACCCTGCGACTCAATTGCACCTACCTGGCCCGTACTGAGTGGCAAGGGTCGGATCTGGAGATCGAGTACCACAACAGAATTTATGACAAACGGCTGGGGTGGCGAGAGATCACTGTGCAGAGTCAGGAGATCCCACTTAGAGGAACAATGACTTCCACCAGTTTGAGTCATCGACTCCAGCAGTATCCTGATGACCTCCTCAGTCAACCTCTTGATCAGCGCCTGATTCACTTCACGGTTTATCCAAGTCAAGTCACACCAACTGAGCCAGAAGCTTTTACTCCGATCCTGAGCGCTAACTCTCTCAATGGTCGGGTCAGCAATTCCTTCTCTCGCCTGATTACCCTGGATCACCTTGATCCCTTTACCCTCTCGGCGGCCATTCTGATTGCTTTTGTGTGGGGGGGATTTCATGCCCTGACTCCTGGGCACGGGAAAACGCTGGTGGGAGCCTATTTAGTTGGATCCCGGGGCACCCCCTGGCATGCGCTTTTACTGGGCCTAACCACAACCCTGACCCACACCGCTGGCATCTTTCTTCTGGGGTTGTTCACCTGGCTCGCCTCAGAAATCGTGGTGACAGAGGCACTCTATCCCTGGCTTAGTCTCATGTCTGGAGGACTTGTGGTGGCGATTGGGATCAGTCTCAGCCTGCAGCGCTTGGGCGGGATCAGGGCTGCACACCATCACCATCATCAACATCCCCATCATCACCATGAGCACCATCACCATGAGCATCCTCATGACCACCCGAGCCTTAGTGATCTGGTGGCACTGGGGATCTCGGGAGGGCTCCTGCCCTGTCCCTCTGCTTTGGTGGTCTTGCTCAGTGCAATTGCTCTGGGGAGAATTGGGTTAGGAATGGCTCTGGTAACGGCTTTTAGTTTGGGGTTAGCGGCAGTGCTGACAGGAGTTGGGCTGCTGGTGATCTATGCAAGGCAACGGCTCGATCAAATGTCCTGGCGGTTACCCACAATTCGCTTTCTGCCCCTGGCCAGTGCCCTGGTGATCACGATTGTGGGTGGGGTGATGACTATGCAAGCTGTTTTTCAGCTGCAGTAAAAAACTAAGTTAAAACACTTCCACACCCTCAATGTGAAGGTGAGAGTGAGCGGCCTCACTACAGGTACGAGGAGAGGGAAAGATCTTGGTGGGATTGGCAATGCCTTGCGGATCAAATACCCGACGTACCCACTGCATCGTCTCCAGATCCACAGATGAAAACATCTCGGGCATATAACAGCGCTTGTCTGCCCCGATCCCGTGCTCACCCGAAATGCTGCCCCCTACCTGAACGCAGAGTTTGAGGATCTCTCCTCCCATTGCCTCTACCTGGGCCAAGGCACCCGAGACCGACTCATCGTAGAGAATTAATGGATGCAGATTGCCATCGCCAGCATGAAAGACATTGGCCACAGGGTAGCCGTATTTCTGACTTAGCCTCTGGATTTGAGTCAGGATAAAGGGTAATTGACTGCGAGGGATCACGCCATCCTGCACAAAATAGTTGGGGCTTAGCTTGCCCATGGCGGCAAAGGCTGCCTTGCGACCCTTCCACATCCGTTGTCGCTCCTCCGGATCGGAGGCTGATTGCACCTGGCGTGCACCATTCTGCTCACAAATGCTGCGGATACGGGCTTCACTGATCTCTACATCTGCTGCTAAACCATCCACCTCCACCAGCAGGATCGCGCCTGCATCACGGGGATAGCATCCGGTTGCCACCACATCTTCTACAGCGTTGATGGTGAAGTTATCCATGATCTCCATCCCCGCTGGGATTAGACCCGCCGCGATAATGTCTGAGACGGAGGCTCCGGCGGCTTCGATCTGAATAAAATCAACCAAAAGAACCTTAACTTGTTCTGGCACGGGTAAAATCTTTAGAGTGATCTCCGTAGCAATACCGAGAGTTCCCTCCGATCCCACAAAGAGACCCACCCAGTCCAGTCCAGGCGTTTCGGCCACTTTGCCCCCGAAATTCACGATCTGGCCCTCAGGCAATACAACCTTTAAGCCCAGGACGTGATTGGTAGTCACTCCGTACTTGAGGCAGTGCACCCCCCCAGAATTTTCAGCTACATTGCCGCCGATCGAGCAGACCGACTGACTGGAGGGATCGGGAGCAAAATAGTATCCAGCTCCGCTGACCGCTTGTGTAACCCAGGCATTGATCACCCCAGGTTGGACTACAACCCGCTGGTTATCATAGTCAATCTCCAGGATCTGGTTCATCAGGGTAGTAGCGATGACTACACAGTTCTGAACGGGTAAAGCACCCCCAGAAAGTCCAGTTCCGGATCCTCGAGCTACAAAAGGAACCTGGTGCTGGTGGCACAAGGCTAAGATGGCTGCAACTTCTGCAGTAGAACGAGGCAGAACAACCGCCTGAGGCTGTTGACGATAGCTGGCTAACCCATCACATTCGTACACCAGCAGTTCTTCTGGTTGATGAATAACGCGCTTCCGATCCAGGATGGCCTGCAGTGAGGGAATGATTTCCTGCCAATTGATTCCAACGCTGGTCTTGTGCATTTCCTGCCCTACAGGTAGAGGACTCGGTATCAAACTTGATAAATTCACTATAGAAGATGTCAGGGGGTATCTGGGGAGGCCTAGAGCTTTTCCCTGATCTGATTGATCTCTCGAGGGAAATTCAATATGTGCTAATGTCCTAGTATTCAATTTCGGTATTCTACCGGATGGACTCGGGTGAGAAAGGCTATTAGGCTGTTACGTATAGATTTCCCTGTCTGCTCGTGAGTGTAGCCACCCACACAGTGCCAGAGTCCCTCATGCCTTCTCAGATCGCTGAGTCAGGCCATTTGATTGTGGTGGATGATCAGCCTCATAGTCGCATGTTGTTGGCAGAACTTCTGCGCATGCTTGGGTACCGCGTGACTGAGGTGGAAGGAGGGGTTCAGGCGCTTACCATTGTTGAATCTTTACAGCCAGATCTGATCCTCCTGGATGTGATGATGCCTGAGATGGATGGTTTTGAGGTTTGCCGCCGTCTCAAGCTGGATGAGCATACTCGCCTGATCCCGATTGTGATCATCACCGCCGCCAGTGACCATAGCAATCGCCTCAGGGGTATTGAGGCAGGAGCCGACGATTTTCTTAGTAAGCCCTTTGATGAAACTGAGTTGATTGCCCGTGTGCGTTCTCTGGTGCATCAAAAACAACTGAATGAGGATCTGGATCACGCGGCTCAGGTGTTATTTGCGATTGCCCGCAGTGTGGAAAGTCGTGACCCCACCACCGGGGATCACTGTGAGCGACTGGTGAATATGGGAGTGCGGTTTGGTCGCTATCTGGATCTGCCCCGCCAATCGATCAAGGCGCTGCGCTGGGGAGGCTATCTACACGACATCGGCAAGATCGGAGTTCCGGATGCCATTTTGGGGAAGAAAAGTAAGCATACTCCCGAAGAGTGGGAGATCATGAAAACCCATGTCCAGATTGGGGAGGAAATCTGCAGACCCCTACGGACCATGAAGGAAGTGCTCCCGATTATTCGTCATCACCATGAGCGCTGGGATGGCAGTGGCTATCCAGATCAATTGCGAGGGGAAGAGATCCCCCACATTGCCAGGGTGTTTCAGCTGATTGATATCTTTGATGCCCTCACTTCAGAGCGCCCTTATAAGCGTGCCTTTACCACCGAGGAAGCCCTGGAGATTATGCAACAGGAGGGAGAGAGGGGATGGCGAGATCCA
Organism: Synechococcaceae cyanobacterium SM2_3_1; assembly: GCA_012030715.1. Lineage (GTDB taxonomy): Bacteria > Cyanobacteriota > Cyanobacteriia > Thermostichales > Thermostichaceae > JAAUUJ01. The sequence goes on from JAAUUJ010000036.1 coordinate 28,663, forward strand.
AAGCTGTTGGAGCAGTTTTTTCTGTTTGTGCGGGAGTTTTTACCCCTACCAGAGCTACCAGGCCAGTATGGACATCACTGAGTGTTGGCAGTGGGGAGAAGGGTTTGGCCAGCGAGTCGAGCAGGCGATTCAACACTGGTGACCGCTAACAGGCTATGTGGCTGGAGACCTAGCAGCATTACCAACTCCCCTTTTGTCTAGATTCAAGTAGCTCGAGGCTTTATTTGCGATGTCCAACTGAATAGTCAGCTGCCCGACTAACCGTTCTAACTCAGTGATCTTCTGATGTTCTTTGTCGTGATTGTCATGCTTCTCAAAAATACTGGGGGCCTGTTCAAGTAATTCTTTGGACTAGCGATTGAGAACATTGTTATTGTTTTTATGAGTGCGACAAAGTTCCGCAGAGGTTTTCTCACCGGATAGGAGTTGAAGAACCAGCTTAGCACCGTCAAGAATATACACATCCATAATGGGAAACAACGATTCAAATGCCAGCAGTATCGGCGACAGTTTGTTGAAAATCCCACCAAAAATACGTGTGACGGTGCGGGGGATGAATGATGTGAAGTGGTGGGTGTTGGGCTATGCCAAGGGATCTGTGGTTAGGGATCCGCCCGAGTTGGTGGCGATGGTGAAAGAGGAGCTTAGGAGAATGATTCAAAGATATAGGGAAGTGGGACATGGTTCAGGTTTTACGTCAGCGGATGGGCTTTGAGGAGTTTCTGGAATGGTATCCAGAGGATGGTCGTCGCTATGAGCTGATCGATGGTGAGGTTAATGAAATGCGTCCGGTGGGGGATCATGAGGAGCTAGCGAGTCGGATTACGCGGAAGTTGGATCGAGAGATAGAGCGGCTTGAGCTTCCTTACCTGATCCCCAAGAGTGCTTGCATCAAGCCTGAGGGGGAGTGGGACGGGTATGTGCCGGATGTGATCGTGCTAGATAGACGCAGGTTACAGGAAGAACCTCTTTGGAAACGGGCTTCCACGATCACCCAGGGATCCAGCGTCGTGCTGGTGGTGGAGGTGGTTAGCACCAACTGGCAGGATGATTATGCTCGCAAGCTGGAAGACTACGAGGGGATGGGGATCCCGGAGTATTGGATCGTTGATTATCGGGCGCTGGGGGGAAAACGATTCATCGGGGATCCTAAGCAACCGACTGTCAGCGTCTGCACTCTGGTCGAGGGGAGATATCAGCTGCGTCAGTTTCGGGAGCAAAATCAGTTGGAGTCAAGGGTGTTTCCTGAGCTGAAGGTTGGGGCGGAGGAATTACTGGCGATCTAGGGATGAGCTATTAGAGGGAGGGAAGAATGCTAAGGTCAGGATGGTGCCGAAAGGCGTTGAGCACTTTTAGGTGACCTATCTAGGCTAAAGTGCCTTAATCCAGGCAGAGGGTACCAACCTTACCCGTCTGTCAAACCCTTTGATTGCCGGAAGGCGTTCTTCTAGATTTTGAGACCCCTATCTTCAAGGATTACGCAAGAGTAACATCGTTGACATAGCCATAAAAGGTCGGCTAAGATCTTGCCTAATGTTTTAAGTAACATATCTGCATATGGAAGCTTCGCTCTCCAGTAATCTGTCAGACTCGGTTGCACCAGAGCTATTGATGTTGGACCTCTGTCTTCCAGTCAAGGGATCTTCTTTACCTGCTGATCAGGGCTATGGATTGCTGTCAGCACTGGCCCACCAGGTGCCTTTGATCCATCAAAATCCTCATATCGGGATCCTGACAGTGGCGGGAATTGGCGATAAACAAGGCAAGATATTCCTCGCTCCTCACTCTCAAGTGCGGATTCGGCTACCGATTGAAGCTTTATCAGGGATTTACAAGTTGGCGGGCAAAAGATTACGAGTTGGATCCCATGAGGTGCAGTTAGGGATCCCAGAGATTGTTACCCTTAAACCCAGTTCGTCACTGAAAGCTCGGATGGTGACGATCAAGGGCTATCTGGAGGTCGAAGAGTTCGAGCAAGCTGCTCGGAGGCAGTTGAAGCAATTAGGAATCTCTGGCGAGGTCGCAGTGCTGCGGGATCAAGAGGGAATGCCACTACGTAAAACATTAAAAAATTAAGCGGCATACGATTGTGGGCTTCACAACTATTGTCCAGAGTTTGAGTGATGAGGATTCGATTCAGTTACAACAGTTGGGGCTAGGTGGTCGGCGGCGGATGGGTTGTGGGTTCT
>JAAUUJ010000196.1 GCA_012030715.1 Synechococcaceae cyanobacterium SM2_3_1
GACCGACGTTGCCGCCACCACCACCAGAGAAGAAGGCGCCAGGGGCATCTCCATCAAAGAAGTCAGTGTTGGCATCACGGGCCTGGAGACGCACGCGCAGGCGATCATTGCCCACGAAAGACGCGTCAAAGTTCATCCGCAAACGGTAGGGAAAGGTAATGTTGGCCTGATCGGATTCAGTCACCAACTCGCCGTCGATGACGCGATCTTCGGTCAAGCCACTGCCCAGCAAGGCAGTAATCAACTGAACATTAAGTTTGGTCACGGGGTTGAAGACTTTGCTCTGCAGATCAGCAACATCGGCTTCAATCGTATCGACACGGCCTTTGAGGGCAGCCAGCTCGGCGGCAAACTCTTCCTGTAGACGCTGCAGGGTGGCCAGATCTTCACGGGAAACCTTGTCGGCCAAGCCTGCTGCGATCAGCTCATTAATCCGATCTAAACAGGCATTCATACCAGCAGCAAACTCGAAGCGAGTCATGGCCCGGTTGCCACGGTAGGTGCGGTCGGGATAACCAGCAATACAGCCATAACGCTCAACCAGAGACTGGAGTGCCTGGAAGGCCCAGTCGGTTGGCTGCACGTCTGACAACTCAGAGATAGCGGTTACTGGGCCGGATGCTTGAGCTACGGTCTGAGCCTGAGCAATCGAAGGAATTGCAACAGTTGCAGCTCCCAGAGCACCAGCCAGCAGTGTCTTCCAGTGATGCGAGTAATTCGCGGGCATGTTTCTCTCCTTGTTCTTAATCCTCACACAGTCTGGTCTGTACCGTAGTCCTTAGAAACCTGGGCCGTAAAACACTGATGCGCTCACGGCGTTTACAACTATCTGGGACATGATACAGCCACATTTGATATTGATTACCACACTTTACACAGAAGTGCACTTAATCTCAGTTGCCTGAGGCACACTACCAAAGTAAAGATTCCCAGCCCAATAAGCTTAACTCTAGCTCAGCTTTAGGACTGAGGCTAGATGTAGACAAAGTCACTTAAAACTATCCTACGCTAAGAGAACCCCTGCTGCCCCTGCTAAGGATCCCGGTGACCTATTCTTCTCCGCCTGCTTCCGATGCTGACTCACATCGTTTGTTAGGAGATGTGGTAACCCTCCTGGAAGAGCAGTCACTAATTTGGATTCAGCAGCTACTGCAACAACAGGAGTACGATCCGCCTCCGGGTCCTGCTGTCCGTCAGGTGCTGACCTGGATTGAAGCAACCTTGCTGCCCCGCCTGCTGGAGACCCCAGCGGAAATTGATCACTTGTTGCATGGTCTCGAGGGGGGATTTATTCCCAGTGGTCCGTCAGGGGCACCGACAAGGGGACGATGCGATGTGTTGCCCACAGGTCGTAACTTTTTTTCGGTGGATATTCGGGCTATCCCTACCGAGACGGCCTGGCAACTGGGCCAGAAAGCGGCTGAGGCCGTCGTCGATCGCTATGTGCAGGAACAGGGGGAGTATCCCCGCTGCCTGGGGTTATCGGTGTGGGGTACTGCCACTATGCGCACTGGGGGAGAAGACTGGGCTGAGGCGATGGCCTTACTCGGGGTGCGCCCTGTCTGGGATCGGCAGTCGCGGCGCGTAATTGATTTTGAGGTGTTGCCCGTCAGTGTTTTGGGGCGGCCTCGTGTGGATGTGACGCTGCGGATTTCCGGATTTTTCCGGGATGCGTTTCCCAATCTCATCTCTTTGTTTGATCGAGCCGTACAGGTGGTAGCCACCCTGGAAGAACCTGAGGAAGAGAATCCCCTGCGTGTTGCTACGCAACGCCAAGAAAGTAAATGGATCGATCAAGGGCTGACCCCAGAGCAGGCCCAGCAACGTTCTCGGTACCGAATTTTTGGCTCCAAACCCGGGGCCTACGGAGCGGGGTTGCAGGGGTTGATCGAAGCCCAGAACTGGACGGATACAGCCGATCTGGCCCAGGCTTACCTGAACTGGAGCAGTTATGCCTATACGGGCGAAGCTCAGGGGCATACAGCTCCCGAAGCCCTGCAGCACTGTTTACAACAGCTCCAGATCGTTCTGCATAACCAGGACAACCGCGAACACGATCTGCTGGACTCTGACGACTACTACCAGTTCCAGGGAGGCATGACGGCTGCAGTCCAAACCCTACAGGGAGTGCACCCCCAGATCTATTTTGGGGATCATTCCCGTCCTCAGAATCCTCGTATCCGCATGTTACGGGAAGAAATTGAGCGGGTTTACCGTTCGCGGGTGATCAATCCTAAATGGGTGAGGGGGGTGATGCGCCATGGCTACAAGGGTGCTTTTGAGATGGCAGCGACGTTGGACTATCTATTTGCCTATGCCGCGACAACCCAGGCAGTACAGGATTTTATGTTTGATGGTATTGCCCGCACCTATGTTCTTGATCCTGAAGTGCAGAACTTCATCAAAATCCACAATCCCTGGGCTTTGCGAGATATGAGTGAAAGACTGCTGGAGGCACATCAGAGGCAGTTGTGGCACCCCCTGAGTCAGGACATTCTCGAACAGCTGGAAACAACCATGCTTTCGGCAGAAGCCGATCTGGAGCAGCGAGGTGATTCAGAATCTCGTTCTTAATCTCTAGGTTTTCCGCGCAATGGAAAAGCTCTGAGTCCTGTTAAAGATACCCAGAGCCATCAGATGTTGTTATCGCTCATCCGGTTCTAGATGCCGGATTCATCGGAGGCCACACTGACAAAGTCGGGGTAAGAGACGTTGCCGTGTTCGCCAATATCCAGACCTGCGATCTCCTCTTCCGCCGAAACTCGCAGTCCGATGGTGAACTTGAGAACGTAGAACAGGATCAGGCAGGAGATAAAGGGCCAGAGGATATAAGCCAGGGCACCAACAATCTGGGCACCCAGGCTACCCCAGCTCACCCCTGAATCCGCATGAGCAAAGAGAGGAATACCAGAGGCAATCACACCCCAGACACCGCACACCCCATGCACTGAAACAGCTCCTACCGGGTCATCAATCTTGAGAACGGTGTCAATTACCAAAACTGAGATCACTACCAGGATGCCTGCGATCAGCCCAATCAAGATCGATCCAAAGGGGCTGGCGGTGTAGCAGGGAGCCGTGATCCCCACGAGACCCGCCAGCATGCCGTTGCCCGCAAAGGTCATATCCGGCTTCTTGAAAATTACCCACGAGGTGAGCGTTGCCCCCAGAGCTCCTGCCGATCCGGCCAGCAAAGTGTTCATCGCAATCCAGCCAATGTCGGGGATCGCTGCTGTTGTCGAACCAGCATTAAACCCTAGCCAACCAAAAGCCAGAATAAAGACACCTAGCATCCCCAAAGGCAGGTTGTGGCCGGGAATGGCACGAGGCTCCCCGTTCGGACCATACTTACCGATTCGGGGTCCCAGAGCAATGGCACCGGCCAGCGCAGAAGCACCTCCACACAGGTGGACAACACCGGATCCGGCATAGTCGATGTAGCCCATATTTGCTAACCAACCAGTGGTATCACCGTTGTAGCCCGCAAACAAGTTATTCCAGGCCCATCCACCCGAAATGGGGTAAATCAAGCCGCTGATGATGACGGAGTAGATCAGATAGGCAGAAAACTTGGTGCGCTCTGCCATGGCACCCGACACAATCGTGGCAGCTGTAGCTGCGAAAACCAGCTGGAAGACAAAAAAGGTGAAGGGCCAGGCATCCCCAGCACCATCTGAACTAGCTTGTGTCCAGCTGAAGGCATACCAGCTTGTGCCCAAAAAGCCGTTGCTACTCCCAAACATCAGACCGAACCCAATGAACCAGAAGGCAATCGCCCCCATACAGAAGTCCATCAGGTTCTTCATCATGATGTTGGCGGCATTTTTAGCGCGGGTAAAACCTGCTTCCACCATGGCAAAGCCTGCCTGCATAAAAAATACCAGACCTGCTGCGATGGTTGTCCAAACAATACTGGCGTTGTACTGCACTGTATCTGGGGTCATCTCATCCTGAGCCCAGGCTGGGGCCTGAGAGACCAAAAACCAGATGAATGCCACTGCACCCAAACTGATGCCCATGCGGATCCCAGGTTTGGCCCAGTGCTGTTTCCATGTGTTCAACAGTTGAATCACTTGTTTCATGTTTATTAACCTGTAACGTGTCAACTCCTAATCAGGAGAATCGACCCTGATCCCTAAAGGGCATCCTGATTCAATTCGCCTGTACGGATACGGATGGTCCGCTCGACAGGGGAGATAAAGATCTTGCCATCACCGATTTCACCAGTGCGGGCGGCGGCAATCAGCTTCTCCACAACGGTATCAATCAGGTCGTCTTCGACCACGATTTCCACCTTGAGCTTTTGCAAAAACTCGACCGTGTACTCAGAGCCTCGATACCGTTCTGTTTGCCCCTTCTGGCGGCCAAACCCCCGTACTTCCGTCACGGTCATTCCCACAATGCCAGCGTTGACTAGGGCAATCTTGACCTCGTCGAGCTTAAAGGGGCGGATGACCGCCTCGATCTTTTTCATTGACCTTCCTGATCCCAAGACAATTTCCGATATGTTGTATCACTGCGCCTAGCGGCGAACTGTAACAGTGGTTACCATTTTTCTGTAGTGAGGGGAATTGCTAGCACTGGTTTCTAGAATTCGTCAAGAGAGCAAGTGTGAATGTGATGAGCCCTCCTGTCTGGTTGCACCCTGTACATCCAGCTGCGTCATAACCTGCTAGTAAAGTTAAGGTGGATCAATAAAGTATCGGAGACATCTACATGCTGGCGGAGTATCGGGCTCAGGAACAGGAACGGATGGCACTGGCGATCCCAGCCTTGCCGCTCGATGCCAGTCAAACGTCGGCCCTCTGTGATCTGCTTCAGCATCCGCCTGCTGGTGAAGAAGATTTTCTGCTGTACTTGCTGACGGAGCGGGTGCCTGCGGGTGTGGATGAAGCGGCTTATGTGAAAGCCTCCTTCCTGGCTGCCCTGGTCAAAGGATCCTCCCACTCCCCCCTGCTCGCTCCTCTGCAGGCCACCGAGATCCTGGGCACGATGCTGGGGGGGTACAACGTCCAGATCCTGCTGGAGCTGTTACAGGATTCCCGTGCAGACATTGCCCAGGCGGCGGCTCAGGCCTTGAGTCAAACCCTACTGGTGTTCGATGCTTTCCATGATGTCCTGGAGCTATCTGCCGCTCACATCTATGCTCAACAGGTGATCCAATCCTGGGCCGAGGGCGAGTGGTTCCTGGCCAAGCCAGCTCTGGCCGATGAGATGACTGTGACGGTCTTCAAGGTGGCGGCAGAAACCAACACCGATGATCTCTCACCTGCGATCCATGCCACGACTCGACCGGATATTCCGCTCCACGCCCTAGCCATGCTGGAATCGCGGATGCCCGGGGCACTTGACACGATTGCGGAATTAAAGCAAAAGGGCCATCCTGTGGCCTATGTGGGGGATGTGGTGGGGACTGGCTCCTCCCGCAAGTCGGCGATCAATTCTCTCCTCTGGCATATCGGCCATAACATTCCGCATGTGCCCAACAAGCGCAGTGGCGGCGTGATCCTGGGGGGAACGATTGCGCCGATTTTCTTCAATACCGCTGAAGATGCAGGAGCCCTGCCGATTGAATGTGATGTCAGTGCTCTGGACACAGGCATGGTGATCACGATTCACCCCTTTGCGGGAGAGATCCGCAATCCAGAAGGACAGGTGATCTCCACCTTTACCCTCAAACCCACCACTATTACGGATGAAGTGCGAGCCGGAGGACGAATCCCACTCCTGATCGGGCGCAGTCTCACGGACAAAACTCGCCAGGCTCTGAATCTAGATCCCAGTCCTCTCTTTTTGCGCCCCCAACTGCCGGAGGATACAGGCAAAGGTTTTACGCTAGCCCAGAAAATGGTGGGCAAAGCCTGTGGTCTGGAGGGTGTGCGCCCCGGTACGGCCTGTGAACCGATTATGACCACAGTGGGATCCCAGGACACGACTGGACCCATGACCCGTGATGAACTGAAGGAACTGGCCTGTCTGGGCTTCAACGCTGATCTGGTGATGCAGAGCTTCTGTCATACGGCTGCTTATCCCAAGCCCGTGGATGTCAAGGTGCATCAGGATCTCCCCGACTTTTTTGCCTCCCGCAGCGGGGTGGCTCTGCGCCCTGGGGATGGGATCATTCACTCCTGGTTGAACCGGATGCTGCTACCTGACACGGTGGGGACAGGCGGTGATTCCCATACGCGTTTTCCGCTAGGGATCTCATTTCCGGCAGGATCGGGACTGGTGGCCTTTGCTGCCGCTCTGGGGGTGATGCCTTTGAATATGCCGGAATCTGTACTGGTGAGGTTCAAGGGGGAATTGCAACCGGGGATCACGCTGCGGGATGTTGTGCATGCGATCCCCTATGTGGCCATGCAACAGGGCAAACTCACGGTGGCCAAGCAGAACAAAATCAATGTTTTTGCCGGACGGATCATGGAGATCGAGGGGCTACCCGATCTGAAGGTGGAGCAGGCCTTTGAGCTAACCGATGCCACAGCAGAACGCAACTGTGCTGGATGCACGATCAAGCTGGGAGTGGAGACGATTTCGGAGTATCTGCGCTCTAATATTGCCCTCCTCAACAACATGGTGGCGCGAGGGTATCAGGATGCCCGTACCCTGCTCCGGCGGGTGGCTCGTATGGAGGAGTGGCTGGCCACCCCTGTGCTCATGGAAGCCGATGCCGATGCCGAGTATGTGGATGTCATTGAAATTGATCTGAACCAGATCACAGAGCCCATCGTCTGTGCCCCCAACGATCCCGATAAGGTGATGACCCTCTCTGAGGTGTATGCCCAGGCAGCCGCGGGCAACGTGGAGGTGCCCACCCAGATCGATGAGGTCTTCATTGGATCCTGCATGACCAATATTGGCCATTACCGTGCTGCAGCGAAGGTGCTGGAGGGTCAACCTCGGGCCAGGGTGAATCAGTTCTGGATCTGTCCTCCTACACGGATGGATGAACAGCAGTTGAAGAAAGAAGGGGTGTACAGCACCTTTTGGTGCCGTGGGGGCCCGGACGGAAATGCCGGGATGCAGTCTCTGTATGGGCAATCAGGC
>JAAUUJ010000197.1 GCA_012030715.1 Synechococcaceae cyanobacterium SM2_3_1
CGGAAGCGGCGGGCTTGGGAGCGGGCGTTTCTTCTTGGCCAGAGTCAGATGCATCATCCGCGGATCCACTGCTATCTCCACTCACACGCAAGGATTGAGGAAGGGTGTGTTGCAGGGGATAGATGCGGCGGGCATTGATCTCGGCGTGTTTCTCGCTACGTCCATCCTCCCGCTTGACGGAGTTCATGTGCAGCTGTCCCTCAATCGTGACCACTTCCCCGGCATGCAAGGTTTCAGACACCACCTGGGCCAGTTCACCGAAGACAGCGACCTTCACCTTTGAGGGCGGATCATCAGCACGAGCACTGGGATAGGTGACCCAAAGGGTCGTGATCGCCAGGTTGTCGGTGGTGAAGCGCATCTCAGGGTCAGTGGAGATTTCAGCCATTAATACAATGGAATTCATAAGTCCTCCCAGATGCAGGGATGCAGATCTACAAATACTGTACCATCTACGCAGAGGTTGTCCAAAAGCTTTAGAGTATTGGGATGTTAAACAACGGGATAGGAGTTGAAGTCTAGGTGCGGAAAGGTTTAGAGCTATACAAAAGGTGTGGCAACCCTCTACTCTTCTTCCTGGCGCAGGGTCATGAAGCGCAGGACACTTTCATTAATGCGCAGCCCTTTTTCCCATACTGCCACCGCCTCCGGATCAGCTTCGTAGTTCATCAAGACATAAAGTCCTTCCTTAAACCGTCCCATCTCAAATCCACTGAAGCGGCGCTTCCCTTTGATTTGGTGCTCCACGGTACTGACGCCGTTGTCTTGCAAAATTTGCTTTTGTGAGTTTAGGAATTGCTCTAGGGAATCTTCCACCACATCAGGGCGTACGATCAGCATAGTCTCGTAGGACCGGGGCATAGGGGCCGTTACTCCAGAAATAAGTGACAAATAATCATCATATCAAATGAACGCCCTCTCTAGATCAACAAACCCGATAGAGACTCTCCCCCTGATCGAGATCTGTCAGCCTGGGGAAACCCCCTACCTGCAGTCCAGGGAATGGCAATTACAGCGAGTCCAGGGACAACAGGATCAACCGTTAACACCTGATGGTCTCCTCCTCCTCACCCATCCTCCGGTCTACACCCTGGGACAGGCAGCTGATCCCCATCACTTACGCTTTGATCCTCAGCAGTTCCATGAATTCACCGCGTCGAACGGGGGGGAGAAGTTACCTACCATGGACCCGGCCAATGGGTGGGCTACCCAATCTTGAATCTGCGTCGCCATCAACAGGATCTGCACTGGTATCTCCGCCAGCTGGAACAGGTCCTGATTGCAGTTCTGAAGGATCTTGGCCTTGAGGGAGAGCGAATTTCAGGCTTGACCGGAGTCTGGGTAGAAGGGGCAAAAGTGGCGGCCATTGGCATTAAAGTCAGTCGCTGGATCAGCTTTCACGGGTTTGCCCTCAATATTTGTCCTGACCTGCAGGCCTTTGAGCAAATTGTCCCCTGTGGCATTGCCGATCGCCCGGTCGGCTCGCTCCAGCAGTTTCTTCCCGAGATTACCCTTGCGCAGGTGGAACCTCTGCTGATTGAGCACTTCTGTCATCAGTTCCAACTCCAACCCAGGTTCATGTCTGTACAGGACTGGCTGAGGGCTGGGAACTCTAAAGCTGAGGCGGATCCGGCACCATTTCAAAATCGGCGAAATCAAACCCTGGCACCACCAGACACCCTACCAGCGTGAAACCCATGGGTCCAGGAACAGGGGCTGCCTCCTGCCACTGACCTGCGGGCACCAAAGCCTGATAACAATGACCCTTGCCCAGAAGGCACGTCTGCTGAGGGTCTGACTCGGGATCTGGTCGGATCTGAAGCGTGAGCGGATCGCCCTGATGGTAAAGCCAGAGTTCATCCGATTGCACACGGTGAAGTTGAGAAAAACTCCCGGTGGGGAGCAAAAACAAGATCAAGCTGGCTGCTGATCGGCTGCCTCCATACACTGCAGCAAGAACATCGGCGGGCAAAGTTAGATCAGAGCGCCAGGTCTCCCGAAAAAAGCCGCCCTCGGGATGAGGTTGCAGTTGCAGTTGAGTGATCAGGTCTGAGACGGTTGGATTCATGGTTGGAGTTCCTCCTGCTCAACGCAACTACCGGAAGCCAGAAATCTCTCTAGAGATGGATCTGAAGTTAGAGGATCTTTCTCGGAATCAGCAGTGGCGTTGACGGCATCCAGTTGTGTCCACACTTCTTCCAATAACTGATCCAGACCAATCTGAGCCACCGCCGAGAGGGTTAACACCGACGTTCCCACGACCGCCGAAAGCATGTCCATGCGCTCTTTCCAATTTTCCTCAGCCACAGCATCCGCTTTATTCAGGGCAAGAATCTGTGGCTTTCGAGCCAGGGTTGGACTGTAGGCAAGCAACTCGTTCTGAATCGTGTGATAAGCAGACACAGGATCTGGATCGGCCCCATCAATGAGGTGGATCAGGACTCGGGTTCGCTCCACATGTCGAAGAAATTCATGCCCCAGTCCCACTCCCAAATGGGCCCCTTCAATCAATCCAGGAATATCGGCAAACACCACTCCATCCTGAGGGGGCCGAGGGACCACCCCTAAATTGGGCACCAGCGTCGTAAACGGATAATCAGCAATCTTGGGACGGGCAGCCGACAACACCGAGATCAGGGTCGACTTGCCAGCATTCGGAAGGCCAATGATCCCCACCTGGGCAATTAGTTTTAACTCGAACTGCAGCAGGCGCTTCTGACCGGGTTTACCAGGGGTCATCCTTTGGGGGGCCCGGTTGCGGTTACTGAGAAAATGGGCATTCCCCAGGCCGCCCTTGCCGCCTGCCGCCACCAGCAACTGATCCCCGGCCTCAATCAAATCCCCCAGTACCTCACCCGTTTCGCTATCCCAAACTACAGTGCCACAGGGCACATTGACGATCCGGTCCTGACCGCTGGCTCCGGTGCGGTTATTCGGCCCCCCTTTGCTGCCAGATTCGGCTCGGATCAGGTGTTGAAACTGCAGATCCAGGAGGGTTTGCAGATTTGCGTTGGCCTCAAAGATTACAGATCCACCCCGACCGCCATTGCCCCCAGAGGGCCCGCCAGCAGGCACATATTTTTCCCGGCGAAAGGCCACCAGCCCATCTCCCCCATCCCCCGCCTGCACCCAAACTTTGGCTTGATCAACAAACTGCACAGCTGCTCACCTGTTTCCACTGCCGAGTCACTTGATCCTAGCTCTTCAGGTGGTCAGGTAATGAACACTAAACCAGCCCTGCGGATCCGTCCATAGGGTTTTGGAGTGGAATCCAGCCGAGGCCGCCAGATCTTGAAATTCAGCAATGGTGTACTTGTAGGAGAATTCCGTGCGCAACATTTCCCCCTCGCTAAATTGAAACTGCTGTCCCTTCAGGGTGACCGTCTGGGGTTGCAGGCTCACCAGAGACATCTCAATCCGGCCCAGGGGATTGTAAACCGCCTGATACCCAAACTGATCGATGACAAAATCTGATCCAAGTTCGCGGTTAATGCGAGTGAGCAAATTCAAAGCAAAAGCGGCTGAGACCCCTTGAGAGTCTTGATATGCAGGTTCCAGAATGGTGGCTTCTTTCTTCAAATCCACACCAATAATCAGACTGCCTCCTTTGCCCAGCAGTTGAGCGGCATGACTGAGGATCTGACGGGCCCCCTCGGGTTTGACGTTACCAATGGAAGATCCGGGAAAGAAACCGACTTTTCGACGCTGTTCTAGCGACTCCGGTAAGGTAATGGGCTGGGTAAAGTCTGCACAGATGGCCACCACCTCCAGATGGGGGTAAAGTACCGCCAGCGATTCACAAGACTCCAGCAAATGTTGCTTGGAAATATCCAGACCGATATAGGTTTTAATCTCAGGATCTGCCTCCAGCAGAATGCGAATTTTTTGGCTGCTACCGCTACCAAACTCGACCAGCACAGAATCTCCCATCAATCTGGCGATCTCGGCGGTGTGGGTTTGCAGAATCTGCATCTCTGTGCGGGTCAAGTAATATTCATCCAGCTCACAGATGGCATCGAAGAGCTCTGCACCCTGTTTGTCATAGAGAAACTTAGGCGGGATGGATTTAGGAGACTGAGAAAGCCCCTGGACAACCTCGGCCAGAAAGTCCCCCTGAGGTGGGTGGAAATCAAAAAACTGAATTGTAGAAGTGCTCATAGCTTAGGAAATGAGTGACAACATGACCACCAAACCTGCCTGTCAGGAAACTCTGTGAAAAAGCATGATCTTTACATGGCAAGACGAATCCCGCTAAATTGCCAGCGGGTAGCCGGAGGAAAGAAATTGCGATAGGTGGCACGGATATGGCTGTGGGGTGTAGCACAGGATCCTCCCCGCAAGACCATTTGATTGCACATAAATTTACCGTTGTATTCTCCCACAGCTCCTGCCGCAGGTTTAAATCCGGGATAAGGGGCATAGGCACTCTGGGTCCATTCCCACACATCCCCAAACATCTGATCCGGTCGAGTGATTGCCTGGGCTGGAATCGGATGCAAGAATCCTTGTTCCAACAGGTTGCCCTGGACTGGTAATGAGCTACCTGCCATCTCCCACTCGGCCTCTGTCGGCAGCCGCTTCCCCTTCCAACGAGCAAAGGCATCGGCTTCAAAATAGCTGACATGGCAGACAGGTTCTTCTGGGGCTAAGGGACGCAGGCCAGACAGGGTCATGATCTGCCATGCCCCGTCAATAGGCTCCCAGTAGAGGGGGGCTTGCCAACCCAGCGTTTGAACTGCTGCCCATCCTTCGGCCAGCCACCACTGCGGCTGCTGGTACCCGCCTGCCTCAATAAACTCCAGATAGTCGGCCTGAGTTACTAATCGAGCCGCTAACCAGTAATCCTGAAGGTAGACCGGATGTGGCGGTGTTTCATTGTCAAAAGCAAACGCTCCTTCCCTGGCACCGATCGTCATCAACCCACCGGGATAATCCAGCCACTGTTCTTTGGCAGGACTGGATGCTGAGGCCGCCACAGGCAGATCAGCCTGGTAGGCAGGGTAAAGGGGATTGCAGGCCAGAATATGCTTGATGTCTGTCAGGAGTAACTCCTGATGTTGTTGTTCATGGTGACATCCCAGTTCTGCCAGCTGTTTTACCTCCGGATCTTCTCCCTGTTCTTTCAGGAGAGTCACCATGGCCTCATCCACGTAGTTACGGTAGCAGTAGATCTCTTCGACCCCAGGGCGGGAGAGCAGCCCTCGTTGAGGCCGGGGATGCCGCGATCCTACAGTCTCATAGTAAGAATTGAAGAGGTAGCCATAGTCAGGATTACACAGTTCATAGTTGGCAAGATGGGGCTGGAGCAGAAAGGTTTCAAAAAACCAGGTGGTGTGAGCCAGATGCCATTTAGGGGGACTGACGTCCGCCATACTCTGAACCACATAGTCTTCAGTCTCCAGGGGGCTGCAAAGGTGACTGCTCTGCTGCCTGACTTGCGAATAGCGCTCCTGCAGAGGCACCTGGAGATTGATTTGGTCCAGAGATAAAGGGGTTGTCATGAATTTGATCCTGAACAACAAACGGGTAAACTGGCCTTGCAACTCTTCGCGATCGTCTCCATCATCAGCCCGTGAGTAAAGTCTTCAGAAGCCAGGATAGGCATGCGATCTAGGATCAAGGTAAACCGAGTTCCTTAAATTCAGCTCATCAATCGCAGGGGATTGGGCACAATACCTGAGGCAAGAAAGAGAGTCACGATACCCCTCATGGGAGTGGGCAACACCATCAAAACCTGGTTGGATTCAGTGGCCCTTGACAAGCTCTTAACTTGAATCTGCGGTAGTCAGTTTTGCCACAGCTTGAGTTATGATGTACAGGCTCTGGTGCCGTCGTCGTTTAGCAACCTTGACGCTGCTTCGCTGCACCCATGGTTTTTTATCCACCCTAGCTCTGATTTTACCTGTGATCCAGTCGATTACCATGAACCGAACCGCGATGCTACCTGACGTTGGGTTTTCCCACGACGACTTTGCTGCTCTGCTGGACAAATATGACTATCACTTCAGTCCAGGCGAAATTGTAGCTGGCACCGTGTTCTCCATCGAGCCTCGGGGCGCTCTGATCGACATTGGCGCAAAACCGCAGCTTATATCCCTCTGCAGGAGATGTCCATCAGCCGCATTGATCATCCTTCTGAGATGCTGCAGCCTGGGGAGACCCGTGAGTTTTTCATCCTGACGGAAGAGAATGAAGAGGGGCAGCTCACCCTTTCGATTCGGCGGATCGAGTATATGCGGGCCTGGGAGCGGGTGCGACAGCTGCAAACTGAAGATGCCACAGTACGCTCCAGCATTTTTGCCACCAACCGCGGCGGGGCCCTGGTGAGAATTGAAGGGCTGCGCGGCTTTATTCCTGGCTCCCACATCAGTACCCGCAAGCCCAAAGAGGATCTGGTGGGAGAAGAACTACCCCTCAAGTTCCTGGAAGTGGACGAAGATCGCAACCGCCTGGTGCTCAGCCACCGTCGGGCCCTGGTGGAACGCAAGATGAACCGTCTGGAGGTGGGCGAAGTTGTGGTGGGTGCCGTCCGCGGGATCAAGCCTTACGGAGCCTTTATCGATATCGGTGGCGTCAGTGGTCTGCTCCACATTTCTGAGATTTCCCACGATCACATCGATACCCCCCACAGTGTGTTTAACGTCAATGACGAAGTCAAAGTGATGATCATTGACCTGGATGCAGAGCGGGGCCGGATTTCTCTGTCCACCAAACAGCTGGAACCTGAGCCTGGGGATATGACTCGGGATCCGCAACTGGTGTATGACAAAGCCGAAGAAATGGCCGCGAAGTTCCGCGAACAGATGCGCGCCGCTCAGCTGGCCCAGGAGGCTGCGGCTGAAGCAGAAGTAGTGGCAGCAGTCACCGAGGAAGACATTCCCGACGACGCTACTCCGGAAGATTGACATACTCCCCGGCCTAAAGGCACGGGGATTCTAAACAGCCTCACGGTCTGCCCTTTCTGGCTCAACCACAACACTTAGACCAACAGGCTGCCCCATTAATCCAGAGGTGTTTATGTCCCCA
>JAAUUJ010000037.1 GCA_012030715.1 Synechococcaceae cyanobacterium SM2_3_1
ACCACCCAGTCACGGTGCAATTTACCCCCCATTTGATCCCCATGATTCGCGGGATCCATGTCACCCTTTACGGCACGCTTCGAGATCCCGGTCTGGTGGCGGAGGATCTGCAAACCATCTACACAGCGTTTTACCGTCAATCCCCCTGGGTGAGAGTCTTACCGACCGGAGTCTATCCCCAAACCAAATGGGTGTCTGGAACCAACTATTGCCTGATTGGGGTGGAAGTGGATGGTCGCACCAACCGTGTGATTGTCATGTCCGTGATCGACAATTTGATTAAGGGGCAGTCGGGGCAGGCCATTCAGTGTATGAACCTGCAACAGGGATGGGATCAGATGCTGGGTCTACCGCGCCTGAGCCTTTACCCCTAGGCAACTGTCAATATCCGGGGTTGGCCTCCCCAAGATCCTGGAGAAATGGTTTTCAGGCAGGTAACAGAGGGTGATAGTCTTAAAGGCAGACAGTGAGGTTCAGGGGCAAAGCTTGATCTAGAGCTCGCTCTCCCTGCCGGGATGACAACAGAATAAGGAGCTGCTTCCCAGAATGGTTACGACAGTTGGTCAGAATATTGGCTATATCACACAGGTGATCGGACCTGTCATTGACGCAGAATTTCCCAGTGGTAAGCTACCGGAAATCTACAATGCCCTCAGGGTTGAGGCCACCACTGACGCTGGCATTCAAGTCAAGGTGACCTTTGAGGTCCAGCAGTTGCTGGGAGACAACAAGGTGCGGGCCGTGGCCATGTCCTCGACTGATGGCTTGGTGCGGGGCATGCAGGTCACGGATACGGGTGCTGCCATCAGTGTCCCTGTGGGCCAGCCCACGCTAGGGCGGATTTTTAATGTCCTGGGGGAACCCGTCGATCAGGGAGACCCGGTGAATTCTGAGCAGGTCTCTCCCATCCACCGCGATGCCCCTCCCTTAACTGCCCTTTCCACCAAACCAGAGCCCTTTGAAACGGGCATCAAAGTGATTGATCTTCTGGCTCCCATCCGGAAGGGAGGCAAGGTGGGTCTATTTGGGGGTGCCGGGGTGGGCAAGACTGTGCTCATTCAGGAGCTGATCAACAACATTGCCCAGGAACACTCCGGCTTATCTGTGTTCGGGGGTGTGGGAGAACGAACCCGCGAAGGGAATGATCTCTACAACGAATTTAAAGAGTCCGGCATTCTCGACAAGGTAGCTCTGGTCTATGGCCAGATGAACGAGCCTCCTGGAGCCCGCATGCGGGTGGGTCTGACCGCTTTGACCATGGCAGAGCACTTCCGTGACAGCAATAAGCAGGACGTGCTGTTGTTTATCGACAACATTTTCCGCTTTGTCCAGGCCGGATCGGAAGTTTCAGCCCTGCTGGGCCGCATGCCTTCTGCAGTGGGATATCAGCCCACACTGGCCACGGAAATGGGGAACTTGCAGGAGCGGATCACCTCCACTCTTGAGGGATCGATCACCTCTGTGCAAGCAGTCTACGTCCCTGCCGATGACCTGACGGATCCAGCCCCTGCCACCACCTTTGCCCACCTCGATTCCACGGTGGTGCTTTCCCGGGGTCTCGCCTCCAAAGGCATTTATCCGGCGGTGGATCCTCTGGATTCCGCTTCCACGATGCTCCAGGCCTCCATTTTGGGAGATGAGCATTACAACACAGCTTCGGCAGTGAAAGAAACCCTGCAACGCTATAAGGAACTGCAGGACATTATTGCCATTCTGGGTCTGGATGAACTGTCGGAGGATGACAAGATCACCGTGGCGCGGGCCCGCAAGATTGAGCGCTTCCTTTCCCAGCCCTTCTTTGTGGCCGAGGTCTTCACTGGCTCCCCGGGCAAGTATGTGAAGCTGGAGGACACCATCAAGGGCTTCCAGCGCATCCTCTCGGGAGAACTGGATCATCTGCCGGAGCAGGCCTTCTACCTGGTGGGTGATATTGAAGAAGCGATTGAAAAGGGTGAGAATCTGAAAGCCAAAGGCTAACGCCGCGGTTTGCAGTTCTAACACGGCTGTCCGACTCGGGGCAGCTTTTTTGTTGGCTCAAAGGATGGCTCAGATCAGGCCCTGATCTAAAAATTCTCGCGACCGGGCAATGGCAGCCCGCAGATTGGCTCGCTGAGTGTAGCGCATGGTCATGGCCGCTGTCGTGTGTCCCAGCAGATGCTGAATGTGCTCCGGTGCAATCCCCTTATCCAGCAGAAGGGTGGCAAAACTGTGGCGGAACTGGTGCGGGGTCTGCTGGCCCGGTTCAGGCAAGGTTAACTTTAAAATGATGTGGCGCAATCCGTCATAGGTCAGGGGTTTCCCCTGGTAGGCAGGACAGCGAGAAAGCGAGACAAACAACGGATCGGTGGGACCACAGGGTCCCCGGTCAAGGCTGATATATTCCTGCAATAACTCCGTTAGAGAACTGCCCACCGCCACAGCTCTGGGTTTACTGCCTTTCCCGCTGCGCACCTCTAAAATCGCTCCCTCGGGTCCGGGTTGAAAATCCTGCAGGGTTAAATCCAGCAATTCCTGGGCCCGCAATCCACACTCGAGTAATACCCGCACCAGAGCGGCATAACGGCGGGAATGGAGTTCCGATCGGTGCAGGACTCGCTGCAGCATCAACCGATCCATATCTTTTGGTAACCGTGCTGGCAGTCGGGCCGCTCGAATCGCCTGGGTAGGAAGGGGGGGATGACAATAGCCGCGTTCACAGGCCCATTGAAAGAACTGCTGCAGGGCCAGCCGCTTGAGATTGTAGGTGGCGGGCGACGCCGGAGGATACATCAAGGTTCCCGCCTTCGTGCGAAAGGGACGTCCTTTCAGCCCATTCAGAAAGGTTTGCACCTGCAGAGGCTGGATCTGATCCAGAGGCAGTTGACAGCTATCGGCAAACTGTTCCAGGGCCATGCGGTAGGTGCGACGGCTGGCTTTGGCCAGATCTCGCTCCCGTTCCTGCAAATACTGGGCCACCAACCGACCCAGGGGCTGGGCAGAAGCTGGGGGTTGAGCAGGAATATCTCCCTGCAATGCTGACTCAGGGTGAGGTTGAGATTGATTCACGTTGTCAATGCTCGCTTGTCCCTGGCTGAGGCTGGAGGTAACCCGAGGATTCACTGGTCGGTACCGCTTCTCTATCCTGACCCAGAGCTGGATCAGAACCTGGGGGCAGGGTCCGTTTTGAGAATCCCCAGACGAAAATGGCAAGTACCACACACATTAGAGGCCATTCGGGCATCTCCCACCCCGGCACAAACGCATCCAGTAGCATGCGCGTTCCCATCAAACTGATCATGAAATAAGCGGCATCCTCTAGGCGACTGTACTCATCCAGCCAGCGCAGAAAAAACATGGCCATATACCGCATTAGGGTAATACCCAGGATACCCCCCAGAATCACCACCCAGGTTTTGCGTGACACTGCAATTGAGGCCGCAATACTGTCGAAGGAAAAGGCCAGATCTGTCAGCTCCACTAGCAAGATGGTTTGCCAGAAGTTGGCGCTCCCGGGAATATGATCGGTTTCGTGGCCTTCCTCTTCGCGGAAATGCTGCAGGGCTAACCAGAGCAGGTAAGCAGCCCCCAGGATCTGAGCGGGGCGATATTCAATGATCCAGGTGGCGGCCAGAATAATCAGGATCCGAAAGCCATAGGCCCCTACAATTCCCAGGCGGAGAGCCCGATTCCGCTGTTCCCCTGTGGGCAGGTGCCGAACCAGGGCCGCCAGAGCCACGGCATTATCCGCCGAAAGGGCAGCCTCTAGAAAAACGAGTGCCACGATCAGCATCAGATCTGACCAGGCAAATGTCTCGATCAGGCTCTGGGCTAGCGCGAGCAGGGTGTCCATAGGGTCAAACGTATTGTCAGGGGATGTTGATGATCATAGCTTTTCCGGTCCTTCCCTTGCAGAATCGGCCAGAGACTTTGCCGGATCAATCGGTCCGCTTATGTTGGGGGTGAGAGGGGCGGAGGCTGGATCCTGCGCAAAATTTGTCCCGCCAGAATCGCTGCTCCAAAGCCATTATCAATATTGACCACTCCCACCCCTGCCGCACAGGAGTTGAGCATGCCCAACAGAGCGGCAATTCCATGGAAACTGGCCCCATAGCCGATGCTGGTGGGAACCGCGATCACGGGGCAGTCCACCAAACCCGCCACCACACTGGCCAGCGCGCCCTCCATCCCTGCCACCACAATCAAGACATCCGCCTGCAGAACCTCCAGATTATCTAGCAATCGATGAATGCCTGCCACACCCACATCCCAGAGTCGCCGGACTTGAAATCCTGACAGTTCAGCCGTTAAAGCCGCTTCCTCCGCCACGGGCAGATCGGCGGTTCCCGCAGAGATCACACTCAGTTGTCCCGGATAGGAGGGTCCCGTCATCGGTAACCAGCAGAGGCGGGCTTCGGGTGAGTAACAGGCATGCCGTAAGTGAGGCTGGATCTGCTGAAACAGCTCCGGCGGAATGCGAGTGGCCAGTGCCAGGGAGCCTCGCTCCTGAATCCGGCGCATGATCTGTACAATCTGCTCGGCAGTTTTGCCAGGGCCCCACACCGCTTCTGGAAAGCCTGTGCGTAAACGGCGATGGCCGTCAATCCGGGCAAAATTACCTACCGCTTCAAAGGGCAGATATTTGAGATCCTGCAGCGCCTGCTCAGGTGTAATTCGACCTCTGGCCACGGCCTGTAACAGATCACGCAGTTTTTCCGGCTCCATAGGGATGACAATCTCAGCAAAATCAGAAGCGATCACACGGGGTGTTGATTCATTGTTGATCCATCAAAGCCGATCTTGAGAATTCTCGAAACTTCCTGGAGCATGAGATGGGCCAGGGCATCAGCAGGCTGGCACTTCAACAGCATCCGGCTTCTGAGCAGCCCTCTTTCCCCACAACGGCTGATCAATTTATAGCTTTCTCTTAAGAAATATCTTGATTATATTAAGGCAATTTACCGACTTAACCAAAAGCTATCAGTCTAATTAAGAATATTAATTTTTGCTTAGGTTCCAAGGGCGATATGATTGACTTAAAGTCGAAATGCCACTACACAAACGGGTTGCATTTTGCCTGTCGAGAGATTGAGGGAGTTACACTTATAAGCTTGTGAGAGGATCTGGAGCTTTGCCTCTTAAGCTTGGCCGTCAAGGCACTGGTACGACCGTTTACCCGTCAGGTCATGCAAGCTTCCCCTGCGCTAAACGGCTCAAGTGATGATCGGGTCCTGGGGTGAGAGCATCCCACCTGATCGTTGTAATTCACTCATGCACTGGGACTTCATTGGGAGAATAAGGATATGCCGATTGCTGTTGGAATGATCGAAACAAAAGGGTTTCCTTGTGTGGTAGAAGCCGCAGATGCCATGGTCAAGGCTGCGCGGGTAACCCTGGTGGGCTACGAGAAAATTGGTAGCGGGCGAGTCACGGTGATCGTGCGCGGCGATGTGTCAGAGGTGCAGGCTTCAGTGGCAGCAGGTCTGGAATCAGCCAAGCGGGTCAGTGGCGGCGAGATTCTGTCGCATCACATTATTGCTCGCCCTCACGAGAACCTGGAGTACGTGCTCCCGATTCGCTATACCGAAGCCGTGGAACAGTTCCGCAGCTAAGAACTTGGCTGCAGGCGTAGCTGAGGGGATCGCCCAGACCTGCAGTGGAGTCGCCCTTGTTGTTGATGTTGCTCAGGAGATTGTTGTTGTGGCTATTGCTGTTGGAATGGTGGAGACGCTGGGATTTCCAGCTGTTGTAGAAGCAGCGGATGCGATGGTCAAGGCTGCACGGGTGACCCTCGTGGGCTACGAAAAGATCAGCAGCGGACGGGTCACGGTGATCGTACGCGGTGATGTGTCCGAAGTGCAGGCTTCTGTGGCCGCCGGGATTGAATCAATCAAGCGGGTGAATGGCGGACAGCTGCTGTCCTGGCATATCATTGCTCGGCCTCATGAGAACCTGGAATACGTCCTTCCGATCCGCTACACCGAAGATGTGGCGCAGTTCCGCGAAAGTGTGAATGCTATCCGCCCCTACGGTCGTCCTTAAAGGTGTTCTGAGTCCATGCAAGTTGCAGTTGTGCGGGGCACGGTGGTGAGCACCCAGAAGGATCCCAGCTTGACGGGGACTAAATTCCTGTGGGTTCAGTTCCTCAATGAGGAGGGTCAGCCCCAGCTAGATTACGAAGTGGCAGCAGATCCGGTGGGCGCTGGTGTGGGGGAATGGGTCCTGGTCAGCCGTGGCAGTGCGGCCCGCCAACCGCAGGGCAATGAGAAACGGCCACTCGATGCCGTCGTGATTGCCATTATTGACACGATCAGTCTGGCAGGGCGCTCGGTTTACAACAAGCGAGATCATGACTGAGGGTAATCGCCACTCCACTTTCCGTGTCGATCAGGGTGTGATCACTGGCTTTGCATGTTGTTTGGGAGAAATGTTTCATGGTTGCCCATTGCTACGCGGCTCCACCCACCCCTTGGTCAAAGTCCCTCGCTGAACCCCAGATCCATGATGCGGCCTATGTGCACCCCTTCTCCACCTTGACGGGAGATGTGGCCATTGCCGCCAATGTCTTCATTGGTCCAGGGACAACCATTCGAGCGGATGCTGGCAGCCCTTCACCATTGGTCCAGGTTCCAACCTGCAAAACGGTGTTGTGGTGCACGGCGGGACGGCTGGCCGCATCCTGGGCGATGATGGCCAACCCTATTCCGTCTGGATCGGGAGCAACAGCTCCATTACCCACATGAGCCTGATCCATGGCCCTGCCTATGTGGGGGATCACTGCGTTATTGGTTTTCGTTCTACCGTCTTCAATGCCCGCGTGGGCTCCGGATCGGTGGTGATGCTGCATTGCCTCATCCAGGATGTGGAGATCCCTCCAGGACGGTTTCTGGCTTCTGGATCGATGATTACTACTCAGGCCGAGGCCGATCTGTTGCCTGCAGTGGAGGAGAAGCACATTCAATTTGCGCAACAGCTGGTCGGCGTCAATCAGGCGTTGCGAGAAGGTTATCACTGTGCCGAGAACCTTGTGTGTATCGGCCCCTTGCGCAATGCGCTGCAGCAGTCAGCGCCAAATCCAAAGAGCACCTCAGTACAGTCTAGACACCCAGTGGGGATACACGGCATGGTTGGAAGCAATCAAAACGGCACTTTTCTTTCTGCAGATATTCGGAACCAGATTCGCCAGCTTTTGGCTCAGGGGTACCGGATCAGTACAGAATATGCCGATGAGCGCCGTTTTCGAACCCGGTCCTGGCGGAGTGCCATCGCCATTGATAGTGACCGTGAAACTGATGTTGTACAAGCTATTGAGTCGGTAATGGCCCAGCATCCACAGGAGTACGTCCGCCTGATCGGTGTGGATCCGAAAGCTAAACAACGAATCCTAGAGCAGGTGATTCAATCCCCCGGCCAGCAACCTGCCGCGGTCACCTCTGGCCCCGAGCATTCTGGGGGATATCAGGCTGGTCCCTCCAGCCCGACGCCTTCGGCTCCTGTTGGCCTGGATCGCGGTCTGGAACAACAGATTGGCCAGATGCTGCAGCAGGGCTATCGCATCAATCTGGAATGTGCCGATCAGCGCCGCTACCGCACCCGCTCCTGGCAGAGTGGTCCGCTGGTGAAATCCACTCATCCCGGGGAAGTCATCGGGATCATTGATCGCTTTGCCCGTGAACATCCCCAGGAGTATGTACGGCTGATTGTGGTGGATCCCCAGGTGAAGCGGCGTGTGGATGAAATTTTGATCCAGTCTCCAGGACAGGCCGCCCCTACCAGCGCTTCTGGGGCAACGGCCAGTCGAGGCATTCCTGCAACCTCCTACACCCCGCAGGCCAGTGCCAACCTGCAAGCCCAGGTGCAAAGTCTCCTCAGCCAGGGATGCCATATTGGTGTTGAGTTTGCGGATCAGCGTCGCTTCCGCACCCGTTCCTGGCAAAGTGGTCCTGTATTTGACCGCGGTCGACTCCCAGACATCCTGGCAGACCTGAACCAGATCATGGCCCAACATCCTCAGGAGTATGTGCGGCTGATCGGAATCGATCCGCAGGTGAAGCGGCGGATCCTCGAGGAAGTCATCCACACTCCGGGGGCACAACCCCCTCAGCAAAGTAACGCCACTCCCACCTCCGCTTCCTCTCCTTCCAGCTCCTACAGCTATGGGGGATCCTCCTCCCGCTTGAGCTCCGAAACTCAAACCGCAGTACGCCAGTTGTTAGCTCAGGGCTATCAGATCGGAACCGAACATGCCAGTGAGCGCCGGTTTCGCACCAGTTCCTGGCAAAGCTGTGCCCCGGTAGCGGCTGCACGGGAGCCGGAGGTGATGGCTGCTTTAGAAGCCTGTCTCCAGGAGCATGCTGACGAATACGTGCGCCTGATCGGCATTGATCCCAAAGCGAAACGGCGAGTCCTGGAACAGGTGATTCAAAAACCCTAGAAGTTAGGGATCGACTATGATTGCTGCAGGCAACTCCTGCCGAAATTCAACCGTCATTAGGGATGAATTCTTCTCTCAACTTCATGGCCTTTCATCTGCCCATTTTGACTCCTGTCAATGATGCCGGATATATTCTCAGTGGCGATGTGCAGGTGGATGAAAGTGCCGGGATCGCAGCAGGTGTCCTCCTCCAGGCAGACCCAGGCAGCCAGATCCGGGTGGAGGCTGGGGTCTGTATTGGCATGGGATCAATTTTGCATGCTCATGAGGGGACGATCCACGTGCGGGCTGGGGCGACGCTGGGGACAGGGGTCTTGATGGTGGGGCAATTAACCGTGGGAGAGCGGGCCTGTATCGGTTCCTTTAGCACCCTCTGGAATACCAGGATCGCAGATCGAGAGATCATTCCCCCCAGGCTCGCTGCGAGGAGACCCCCTGGATCCAGTTGCTACCGCAGCCACAGGGGCAGAACAGGAAACCCCTGCCTCTCCTATCGCCTCCCCTACTCCTCCAGTGGCTTCTGTGGAAAAGGTGCTTCGTGAGCATGAATCTGCCGATGCCCCGGCTGCCTTTCCTCAGCCTCCGCCCCCCAGGACCTCTATGCCCATTCCCCGGGTGGTCGGATGTGGAGCGGCTTATGCGCAGCATCTATCCTCACCGGCAACTGAGTTCCCCAACCGACGATGAATAAGGCCATCCCCCCTAGGTAAGTCTCATGGCCAGCTCTTCCCTTGGCTTGATCGAAACCCGCAGCTTCCCAGTGATTGTGCGGATTGCTGACGCGATGCTCAAGTCTTCGGGCGTGAGCCTAGTGGGTTTTGAGAAAACCCATGGTGGCTACTGCACAGCTGTGGTCCGAGGGGGAATTGCCGATGTCCGCATTGCTATCGAAGCAGGGAGTCGCTTAGGGGAGGAATTCGGCCAGCTGATCTCCAGTCTTGTGATCCCCCGCCCCATGGCTAACCTGGAGGCCGTCCTGCCGATCAGTAATCGGCTTTCGGAATGGGCCCAGCGGCATGGCTACAATCGCGCCAGTCGTCAGGCGGTGGGGCTGCTGGAAACTCGCGGTTTTCCGGCGCTGGTGGGGGCTGCCGATGAGATGCTGAAAACGGGGGAAGTGGAACTGGTGGCCTACGAAACGATTGGGGATGGTCTGTGCACGGCCATTGTGCGGGGATCAGTAGCCAATGTCACCATCTCTATTGAGGCAGGGATGTACAAAGCCGAACAGATCGGTGAGTTAAATGCTGTGGCGATCATCCCCAGACCTCTGGATGATCTGGAACAGGCGCTCCCCGTCGCCAGCTGCTTTATTGTGGAGGCGGTGCAAATGCCCGTGGCCCTGCAGGAGCAACAAACCACCGAAGTCCAGCAGAATGGTCTGGCGGGAGAACCTGAACGGATCCCTTTCTTTGTGGAGGAATCCCAACCGCAGGAGCACTCCCAGACCTAGTCGCCCTTGCTAAGCTTTCAATCCAGCCCAGGGATCGACCTCTTGAGCCAGCGTATCCTCGCGGTGAAACTGGGCGCGGATCTGGGCCAGCTCAGCGGTGAGTTGCAGTGGCCAGCGGTTGGGGTTTTGCAAACGGCGCACAGGCAACGGTAATTGCTCAACCCCCATCTGAGTGTGCTGGGCAATTGCATTCAGATCTGGCAAAGGCTGCAGCAACTGGCCAGCTCGCATCACAGGTTGCAATAGAGGCCTAGTTGCAGGGGGAGCCGCTTCGGTGGCTGTGGCCAGATAGTCCCCTTCAAGACTGCGATAGATCTGTTTGCGACCCGGAATCGTGGCCTTGGACATGGAGGCTTTGGCAACAGGAATGCCATTGATCTCCACCAGTTTGTAGACCCCGTTAATACTCTCGCCCGTGACCAGACGGGTTCCCACCCCGTATCCTGCAATGGGAGCTTTTCCCTGGTGTAACCGTTCGATCTCATATTCATCCAGATCGCCACTGACAAAAATGGGAGATCCCTGCGGCAGGATCTGATTCACCTCGCGGGAGAGCTGGGCCAGATCTCCAGAGTCAATGCGCACACCTCCCAATTCCCCATCCTCCACAGCATCACTGTGCATTAATTCCGCTGCGGTGCGGGCGCCCTGAATGGGATCATAGGTATCGATCAGCAGCGCTGATTTAGGAAAATAGCGGCGGAAAGACTGAAAGGCATGAGGTTCATCTCCAGAGAGGGTGGCCAGCGCCATCACCAGAGAGTGAGCCATGGTTCCTGCGGGTTGTCGTCCTAACTTCAGAGCCGCCAGGACATTGGAGGTGGCATTAAACCCCGCCGCCAGAGCCGCCCGTGCCGCCCACATCCCCGCCTGGGGACCAAAGGCACGTCGGGTACCAAACTCCAGCAGTGCGGCATCTGGTCCGGCAGCATCACGCATTCGGGCTGCCTTGGTGGCAATCAGGGTCTGATAATTGAGGGTGGCAAGCAGATAGGTCTCCACCAGCTGGGCCTGCCAGAGGGAGGCTTCCACTCGTAATAAGGGCTCGTTGGCAAAAACCAGTGTCCCTTCAGGAACAGCCCAGAGATCCCCGCTAAATCGCAGGGTGTGCAGTAACTCCCAGAAGCGAGCAGGGGCGGCATTCAGAACACCACACGCCTTCAGCGCCTCGATCTGGTCCTGATTAAAGCTCAGACTCTGCAGATACTCCACCGCCTGGGTCAAACCCATCGCCACCAGGTAGCCATAGTCGGAAGGGAGGCGACGCACAAACAGCTCAAAGGCCGCAGGTTGCTCCTCTACCGCCTCGCCGACATAGCAGGCCGCCATCGTCAATTCATACAGATCCGTCAATAAACTGTAGTCTTGAGGGTCTAACGAGAGGGTGGGAGAGAGCATAGAGCCTCCTGGGAAGTTAATTTATTTTATAGTGATTACAACCATAAGTAAAGCGGTTAATCGATATAGATCTACATCAAGCTCATCAACCTGACGGCCTTTGACAGTATAACAAAATCTCTCAAGATCCCTGCAGAGAGAGAACGAACAGCAACTACCTCCAAAACCACGCCGATCACCAAGAAGCCTAAATATTAGCTTATTATTAGTGAATAAAACCATAATCAATGGGTTAGCGAGGGGCGGTGCCGCCAGCGCTGGATCAGCCATAATCCCAGGAAATAACTGATGCTCGCCACAAGTAAGCCGACGCAGGCTGAACCCAGCAGTGTTGCCATCAGCAAATCTTTTCCTAGAGCCAGCCAGGCATCCTGAGTTTGAATCGCGGCCAGCAGCGAGTCTGAAGCCATGGAGGATCCCAGCAGGCGCTGACCCACGAAAAAGTTGAACAGGTAAATGGGGACATACGTCAGGGGATTGCTTACCCAGGTGGCAATGGCAGCTGCAATCTTATTGCCCCGCAAGGGCACAGCCAACAGCACAGCCGCCAGGGTTTGAAAGCCAAAGATAGGAAACCAACCCGCAAAGACCCCTGCCGCGATCCCACGAGCAATCGCATGGGGAGACGACTGCAGGCGCTTGAGCCGCAAATAATGGTACCGCAGCTGCCGTTTCCAGGAGAATTTAGGGCGCTGAGACATCGGATTGATCTGCACAGACCTCGAGGCCAAGAAGGGATAATTTACCTTTCCCCAAGTGTAACGAGTTTGCTACAGAACGGTGGCCGGGCGCTAGTGAGCGCGCAATCGTTGCAAGACTTGCTGCCACACCTGCGAGACCAGATCTTCGGGGGATGTGTGGGTTGGTATAGAGATATGCACATCTGCCTGGCTGTAGTAGGGTAGGCGCTGAGTAAGCAGACGCTGGAGCGTGGCAGCAGGATCGGCAGTCTCCAGTAAAGGGCGAGGGGTAGGATCCGCCTGTAGTCGACGCAGCAGCTGGAGTGGGTCAACCTGCAACCAGATCACAATACCGTGGTGCAGATAGCTCCAGTTTTCTGGCTTTTGCACCAATCCTCCCCCTGTGGCAACCACCAGACGGCGATAGGGAGCCAGTTGGGCCAGCACCTGGGTTTCCAGATCACGGAAACTGGGTTCTCCCCACTCCGCAAATAGGCTGGGAATCGTTTCGCCGCTGACCTCTTCGATCAACTGATCAGTGTCAAAAAAGTGATAGCCTAGGCAGCTGGCGAGATGTCGGCCCAGAGTGGTTTTACCCGCACCCATCATTCCCACCAGGTAGAGGTTGACTCCTCTGAGCGGCGCAGGATCGAAAGAGGGTAGCGAAGCAGACAGATCCGACATTGACGGGGAGAGGAGGGCAGATTGCACTCGCTATGTTAACTCGAAAGCTGTGCTTCCCCTGCCGAGAAAGTAACGATACATTAGGATGGCTGTAGGCCCTGAGTCACCGACTCTTCGTGGGTTGTCAGCAGAATATGCTCAGGACGTACACGCTCATCCAGGGGTTGGAGGACAGAGGTTGACCCAGTCTATTGATACACCACCACAGATTGATACCTTCCTGCAGGAGCTGGCGGCCATCCAACAGGTGGGTCCCAAACGCATTGCCATCCTGGGAAGCCGTCATGTGCCCATTGGTCACCAGTATTTGATCGAAACCCTCAGCTATGCTCTGGCCCTCACAGGCAATCGGATCCTTACTTCCGGGGCTACCGGCACCAATCTGGCGGTGATCCGCGGGGCCATCCGCGCCGATGTCAAAGCCCTAACGGTGATTTTGCCCCAGAGCATTGATAAGCAACCGGCGGAGTCGCGGACCAATCTAGACCAGGTGCTACATCTGGTGGAACACCCAGAACACGATCAACTCCCTCTCGCCGAGGCCAGCCAGCTTTGCAATCAGGAGATCATCAGTAAGTGTCAACAGCTGATCTGTTTTGCGTTCCATGACAGCACCACCCTCCTGGGCACCTGCCAGTATGCCGAGGAACAGCACAAGCTGGTGACATTGTTCTACTTTGACTAACAGGTTGCTTCGCAAGTCTCACAGTATGGCAAAAGAGGTTAAGTACTAATCTATGACCGTGACTGAATCGGTGCAGGTGGAGTTGCAACGCGAGGTGCAAAGACGCAGGACCTTTGCGATCATCTCTCACCCGGATGCAGGGAAGACGACATTGACCGAAAAACTCCTGCTTTATGGAGGGGCCTTGAACCTGGCGGGCGCCGTGAAAGCCAAACGCAATCAGCGGCATGCCACCTCCGACTGGATGAAGCTGGAACAGCAACGGGGCATCTCGATCACCTCCACCGTGCTTCAGTTTGACTACAACTCCCGTCAGATCAACCTGCTGGATACCCCGGGTCACCAGGACTTCAGTGAAGACACCTATCGCACCCTCGCCGCCGCCGATAATGCCGTCATGCTGCTGGATGGGGCCAAGGGCCTAGAACCCCAAACCCTGAAGCTGTTTGAAGTTTGCAAGCTGCGGAATCTGCCCATTTTTTCTTTTATTAATAAGATGGATCGGCCCACACGGCAACCCCTGGAGCTCCTGGATGAGATCGAGCAAATCTTGGGATTGATCCCCTATGCGGTCAACTGGCCCATTGGAATGGGGGACCGTTTTCAGGGGGTGTATGACCGTGACACCCACACCATTCACCTCTACGAGCGCCAGGCCCACGGTCAGAAGGCCAACCAAGTGGTGGTCTCGTCTTTGGGAGATCCGGTGCTGCTGGAGTGGTTGGATTCTGATCTCTATTACCAGCTCAAGGAGGAACTGGAAATTCTGCAGGAGATCACCCCTCCGCTCGATCTGGAGGCGGTGCATCAGGGCATGATGACTCCGGTCTTCTTCGGCAGTGCCATGACCAACTTCGGGGTGCAGTTGTTTCTGGATCAATTTTTAGAGCTGGCCTTACCTCCTGGCAGTCGCCCCAGCACCGAAGGTCTGGTAGAACCCGAGGAATCGGAGTTTTCTGGTTTTGTCTTCAAGCTGCAGGCCAACATGGATCCCAAACATCGCGATCGCATTGCTTTCGTCCGGGTCTGTTCTGGCAAGTTTGAGAAAGATATGACGGTGCAGCATGTGCGCACAGGGAAGGCGGTGCGGCTCTCCCAAGCCCATCGTCTGTTTGGCCAGGAACGGGAATCGGTGGAGATCGCCTATCCAGGGGATATTGTGGGTCTGATCAATCCGGGCTTATTTTCGATCGGAGACACGATCTGTACAGGTAAAGCCCGGCAGTTTGAGGGGATTCCCAGCTTTTCTCCAGAGCATTTTTGCTGGCTCCGCAACCCGAATCCCTCTAAGTTTAAGGGCTTTAGCAAAGGCGTGAACCAGCTGAAGGAAGAAGGCGCTGTGCAAATCCTCTATTCTCTGGATGAAAGCCGCCGCGATCCGATTTTGGCGGCTGTTGGCCCGCTGCAATTTGAGGTAGTGCAGTTTCGTCTTCTCAATGAATATCAGGTGGAGACACGACTGGAACCCCTCACCTTTAGTCTGGCTCGCTGGATTGCTGGGGGTGGGAGGCTGCAGATAAGCTGCAGGTGCTCTACAATGCCGAGATCTTTAAGGATGCCTGGGGACGTCCGGTGCTGCTGTGCAAGAATGTCTGGAGTTTACAACAGGTGGAAGAGCGCTATCCCGATCAGGAGTTGCTCACCATTGCTCCCGTGCTGCAACTGTAGATCAAGACCTTACCACTACCCATAGCGTAGTCCTTACGATACATTTAACAGTGGTTTGACATCAACGGCTCTACCTACGCCCTGGTATCTAAAGCCTGTTCAATATCCATAATGTGGTAGGTTGACAAGCATGCCATATGAGACTGACGTACTAACCTCTATGTTGCCAGACACCTCTCCTGGCAGGCGGGCGTATCCCGAACCCAGGTCACTACGCCCTCGGGACATGCGCGAACAGATGCCCCCGACCACCATCCCCGCCGCCGTTTACCAGAGATTGGTGGGCGAGCTCAAAGGTGCGCGACAGCACATCAGTCAATTAACTCAAGAAAACCAGGCCCTGGAGACCGCCAATCAGCAACTGCGTCAGGAGGTGGAGAACCTCACCGATCAGTTGCAAAGCAGTATGAGCCAGACGCTGGATCGGTTGCGCCGTCTCTCTCAAACCACCTCAGCCTCCAAAAATGCTGCCGCCGTTCCCACGACATCCAGTGCTACTCCGGTTGCAGAGCCCCCCACCCTGGATCAAACCTACAGTTTCCTGGAAAGGCTGAAGCAACGGCAGAGCAATGGACTGGGGCGGCAAGCAGAACCGCTGGCAGGCAGCCAATCTGCCCTGATCCCTCCGCAGCAGAGACTGCTGTCCTCTCCGCTGGGCGGAATTCCCATGCCCCTCTGATGCGAGAGCCCTACCCTGCAGAGACCGAAGATTATTCCCTAGAGAGAACCCATCCGGGACAACGCCCTCGTCGCTCAGGCTCAGGACCTAGTGCGCGGGGAGGGCGCCAGTGGTCCCAAACTCGCCCCGATCAACGCTCCAATTCTCCTGGTTCACCGGGTACCTGGATGGACTCAGGCCATCCTTCGCTTACCGATGACGAATCTGCGGATTTACTGGAGGAACTGGGGATCGATCCTCAAGACATGGGCTATGTCAATTCTCTCTACCAGCAGCGATCTCGGGAGCGACAGGCCAGTTCCCGTCCGATGGTTTTCTGGATTTTTGTCACTATTCTCTTGATTGGTGGCTCCTTCGCCGCCGGATTCCTAGCTGTACAGCCCTGGATTCCTAAAGATCCTCCCCCTCCCCCACCCACCTCACCGGAGTAGTTCTCTTAACTCAGTAGCTGATCTTCAATGTGACGCTAGCCCCTACCTCCTGCTGGCCTCCGATCACCGGAGTACTTGCATCGCTGCTGCGAGCGAAGGCGACGCCGCTTTCCAGTGGCATGGGAGGAGGAAAGCCAAGTTCACTGTTGACCTGAACTTCTTGAACTGCCTTCTGAGTTAGATTCAGGGCCTCCAGAACCACACCAGCCTGGGCCTGGGCGTCTGCTACGGCAGATCGCAGCGCTTCTCCCCGTGCCGTTTGTAACACCGTCTCGCTGGCCTTGAAGCTGATTGATCCCACCTGGGTGGCCCCAGCGGCAATGGCTTCATCCAAAATTCGACCCGCTTCCTCTACAGGCACTTCAAATTGAACACTGTTTTGCCCCTGAACCCCTCGCTGGATCGGTTGATCGCCGCTGTAGTCGTAACGGGGATTGAGAGAAATTCCAGTAGTCTGTAACTGTTCCACTTCAAGTTGACGCAGCTTGTCCACCAATTGCTCCGACTGGCGGGCCACCTGCATCTGTACCGACTGGGCCGAGTCCCCCTCCACCATGACGCCTAAGTCAATCACAGCCACCGAGGTTTCCACCTGCACACGCCCCTGTCCGGTCACCGTCAATAATCGTGAGGATTCAGGGGCACTCAGTCCAGGTTGACTCAGGAGTCCCCCCCAGCTACTCAGGCTCAAGAGTAGGAGTGCTACCCCTGAAGCCAGAGGCCATTGCCAGCACCAGGAACGTAGGGTGGGGATCCGGTGAGTTGTGGCTGGGATCCCTTCCCAGGGGGAGGCAGAGTTGCGCTTTTTGATCATGGGTGTATCCAGTGGTATTTGCTTTCAGCTTAACGAAGGGTGGGGCTGATCTTTATCTGTGTTCAAAAATAGAAACCTGATGCTTTCCAAGGGCAGATCCAAAGTCATACCCCTCCAGAGAAGGCTCCAGAGGGGATGAAATCGATCTACAGCTCTGGCCTAGTTCAGGGGTTGAATCAGACCAAAGCCCCCATGATTGCGTTCATAAATGACATTAATTTCTCCTGTTTCCAGATTGCGGAAGACAAAAAAGTCGTGATCCACCAGATCTAACTGATGCAGGGCTTCACTCACCGTCATCGGGGGCATGGCGAAGTATTTGTTACGGACCACTTCTCGGGGCAGTTCGGGGATGCGATCGGTGCGGGGTGGATGCACAGGTGGCTGTTGCCCCACAATCATGGCGGTTTTGGGGGAGTGTTTGGTTTTATGAACACCATTGCGTTCTTTGAATTTGCGCAATTGCCGCGACAGTTTATCAGCAACACGGTCAATGCTGGCGTACATGTTGGTGGTGCTTTCCTCGGCTCGGATCACCGTTCCGTTCGCATAGAGGGTGACTTCTGCAGACTGACTATTGCTGATCCGAGGATTGCGGGCAACAGACAGATTGACATCAACCTCACTGGTGATATGGGCAAAGTGGCTCACAGCTCGATCAATCTTTTCACTGACGTATTCTCGAATGGCGTCGGTAACGTCGATATTCTTACCCTGAATCACGAGTTTGGTCATAGGGTCTCTCCCAATCAGAGCTATAGGTTGCAACACCAGATCAAGTTCAACTTCGAGTCATATGGCAACAGGGAGCAGCCTGCAGATGCAACTGCTCGGTTCTCTGAATTACCACCTCCCTGAGTCTCGGGCGAGGGACGCATCACTGACTCAATCTGGCTCTCCACCCCAGATGACAACCGGCCGCTATCCCTGCGTAGGCGTATCGGAGAGAAGCTCGGTTACCTCGGGATCAATGAGATTAAGTTAAAGTTAACACTGCAATTCCTGGCTGGGGAGCCAGTTTCATATATCTTTATTCTGCTTAGAGGAGCGTTGACACCTGCCCAGAGTCCATCCGCTCAGTCCGAGTCAGATTACGAATTTCTGTTGCAAAACGTGTAGGATCACGGGTCGAACTCCCCTAGAGGTGACATTAGCGTATGCAGATCCTTTCCCAGTCTCCCGCCTTTCCCGCTCTGCCAATGATTAGCCAGGCAGAGGCAGAGTTACAGCCGATCTTTGCCCAGATCGATACCCGGGTACGGCACAACCTGCACAAGGTTTTAGGGGCATTGCGGGCTGAGCGAGTGGGCGCCCATCACTTTGCCGGGGTGGCTGGATATGGACATGGAGATCAGGGACGGGCCGTTCTGGATCGGGTGTTTGCAAGAGTCATGGGAGCAGAGGCAGCTCTGGTGCGGATTCAATTTGTTTCTGGCACCCATGCCATTGCGGCTGCTTTGTTTGGCATTCTCAGGCCAGGGGAGGAATTGCTCTGTGTCACGGGGTCCCCTAGACACGCTAGAGGAGGTGATTGGCTTGCGAGGGGAGGGGCAGGGATCCCTGAGAGAGTGGGGCATTCACTACCGGCAGCTGGAACTTCACGACGGAGAGATTCACTGGGAAGCCCTGGCCACAGCCCTGACTCCCCAGACCCGGATGGTTCACATTCAGCGCTCCTGTGGATATAGCTGGCGGCCCAGCCTCTCGATCCCCACCCTGGCCCGCCTGATCCAGAAGATCAAAAGTCAGAATCCTGAGGTGATCTGCTTTGTGGATAACTGCTATGGAGAGTTTGTAGAAACCATAGAACCCACCCAAGTTGGCGCGGATCTAATCGCAGGATCTTTAATTAAGAACCCAGGCGGGACAATCGCTCCGACAGGAGGCTATGTGGCGGGGCGAGCCGATCTGGTAGAGCAAGCCGCCTGCCGTCTTACGGCTCCTGGGATTGGCTCTGAAGGAGGAGCCACACTGGATCAAAACCGTCTCCTGCTGCAGGGATTATTCCTGGCCCCCCAGATGGTGGGAGAGGCGGTGAAAATCAGCCACCTAGCAGCTCTGGTCTTTGAGCAGTTAGGCTATCCGGTCCTGCCACTGCCGCAAGACCCCCGCACCGATATTATTCAGGCGATCCAGCTGGGATCAGCGGCGAAGTTGCAGCAATTTTGCCGTGCCATTCAACAGACTTCCCCAGTCGAAGCTTATCTAGAACCCATTCCCGAAGCCATGCCTGGTTACGGGGATGCGGTGGTCATGGCTGGGGGTACGTTTGTGGAGGGGAGCAGTGCCGAACTCTCAGCCGACGGTCCTATGCGAGATCCCTTTATCGTCTTTCTGCAGGGAGGAACACATCTCAGCCATGGGGTGCTGGCTCTGGAGGCTGTTCTGAAGGCTTTTGAGAACCTCCAGCCCTAAACAGTCAAGACCTGGCCCTTCGAGTAGGATAAGGTCAACTGTTTTCCATACGCTTTATGCTGCTTGCATTTCCTCACGTAGGGTCCTACCGTCATGCCCTGATCATGCTCTTGGGTGCCCCCTTCTGGATGGGATGCAGCATGCTCCAACCCGCTCAGGGTAGTTCGGGTCTGTTTTTCTCAGGCACTCAGGTAATCGAAGGGGCGTTCGAGGCAGAGGATGAAATGAATCCCGTTGATCGCAGTTTTGTGGACAGCTATCCGGTCGAGGTCTCGGGGGATCAATTGTTCATTGCTGCTCTCGCTAGCCGCGATGTTGATCCCTATCTAGAGCTCACCCATGCATCCGGGGAAGTGGTGGCCTTCAATGACGACAGTGGACCGGATGTCAATGCTTATCTGGCCGTTTTCCTGCCCAATCCGGGCACCTATATACTGCGAGCCACCACATTTGAGGGAGAAACCCAGGGTTCCTATCAACTGGGATTTGCCCTGGAAGCTCCAGACTGGCAAGAAACCCTCACTGGGGAACTGCAGGAGGGGGATCAACGGCATCCACAGGACAACACCTGGATGGACACCTATACCCTTTCGGGGCGAGCCGGACAAACTTTACTGGTGCATTTAAATAGCTACACCTTTGATGCCTTTCTACAGATTCTCGATCCTGAAGGAAATGTGGTGGCTCAGGATGATGATCAAGGAGGAGGAACCGATGCGCTTGCAATACTTTATCTAACTCAATCGGGAGAGTACACCATTCGAGTAAACACCTACAGTGAGGCTACAGCTGGGGGATCCTATCTGCTGAAGTACAGCTTTCGCAATCCCTAAATAAAGAATCATCAGGAAAATGAGACACTTGTTTGCAAAGCCAGCATTGACAGCCCAATAGGAACGATCCAGTTGAAATTGCACCCCATTGTTTTCACTTTATGACGTCATATTCTGAGTCATGTCGGAGTTGACATAATCTCAAAATCTCCACGTTCTCCTGGGTAGACTGTGAATGTGACATCCCTCTGTCATTCATTAGGTGCTGGCTAGATCATGTTGAATTTTGTGATGAACACCATGACTCCGGATATGATGCGGCGCTTTTGGGCTCTGGTCACTGAGCTTGGCCGACCGGAAGTTGTGCAACGGCAGGATGATGATCTGATCCGCCTGCTATTGCGAGAATGCCAGCAAAACCCCTCTCAGCCATGTCGACACCCAGGCTCTGAACACCTACATCAGCCAACATTTGCCCCTGATTCGAGATCTGGTTCTGGACTAACTGGAATGATCTGTAATGCTGTAAAGACTTGCTTCATGTTGAACATGAAATCTTAAGCTCGGGGTATCGTAAATCTCGAACGGCAAGACATACGATTCGGGGTTAATAATTATGCTTCAGGTAGGGCAGATCAGTTTGTTGATTTATGCCGTGTTGCTTTTGGTCGGGGGCATTGTGGGATATACCAAAGCTGGCAGCAAGATCTCACTGATCAGTGGGATTGGCAGTGGTCTGTTGGCGGCCCTGGGTTTTGGGCTGAGCTATCCCTATCCGGGAGTGGGGCTGGGACTGGGGGTGGGCCTGGGCCTGATCCTTACCCTGGTCTTCATGCAGCGCTATCGCAAAACGCAAGCCTTTATGCCCGCAGGCATGATGTCGCTACTCAGTGGTCTGGCAGCGGTAGTCACTGGCCTGGCCCTGCTGCAGCCGGGTGTTTGAGGGATCGAGGCAAGGATCCTAACGCAGATAGGGTAGCCAGTGGGGCAACACATCGGGCGAACCGTACCAGCGATCCCCACCCCGGGGTGAATGATACACCTGCCCCAGAGTAATGTTGACGGCTCCCTCTAGATGGGCAGCAGCAACAGGGGTGATCCCATCCCCGCAGATCTCACCTTCCCCCGCCGTCTGGCGGTAACTGTTGTAGGCCAACCAGGTGGAACGGGCGGCTGCAGTTCCCAGCGCCGTCCAGGGTAATCTGCGTCCCGAAATAGCGGTGCCAGCCACACACACATACTTGATCTCAGGCCAAAAGGCACCGGGATAGTGGGAGTTGACAAAATCAAGATTCCGGCGGGTCCAGCGCTCACAACTGGTGTGGGGCGTTCCCAGGGTGATCAATGTGGCGATCTGGTGCCGACCCGACCAGCACTCGTCAAAATAGGGCACATCCCCCAGGAAGATGCGTGCAATCCAGCCACCCGCAGAATGGGCAATCAGGTTAATCTTCTCTACGCCCTGTTCGGCTTGGATCCTGTGAATCGTGGCCTGCAACTGGTGCAGGATCGGCGCAACGGAGCGGCCTCCCAGAGTCGGGAACCAGCTCCTCACTTGTAAAGGCACAATCCGGGTGGGTCGTCCCCTTGCTTCTAGCTGCTCTTGCAGACGCCAATAATCGCTGGCAGCGGCCAGATAGCCTGGCAGGATCACACAGGGATACAGGTGTGGAGCTCCGGTACTCATCGGCTGGGATACCAGAACATGCCCTTGATGCCCTCCGGGTCAGGGGTAAACCCTAGGCGCTCATAAAACTCCACCACACCTCGATCGGCAAAGAGAGTAATGTTGCTAATGTCCTGAGCTCGCAACTCACGGACCACTTTATCCATGAGGGCCTTGCCCAATCCTTTGCCCTGATAGTCGGGATGCACGACCACATCCCAGAGGGTGGCGTTGAAAGCATGATCCGAGGTGGCTCTGGCAAACCCAATCAGACGTTTGTAATTGCCCTGTTGCCTCCACATGGTCACCACCAGAAAGCTGTGCTGCAATGCCTTTTTGACTTTATGCAAAGGACGGCGCGACCAACCGACGGCATCACAGAGCTCCTCCAGTTCGTACAGATCCAGCTCCCGATCGGTGGTGAAAAAGATCCGTTCTGTGGAATGAGGTAATTCTTCCTGTCTACTGGGGTTCTTCACTGCGATGGCTGCATCAGAACCAAACAACCCCTTCCAAAAGCCCATGCCAGAATCCTTGAGCGGTAACACAGAAAATAACAGCTGATTTGAGGGGAACTCAACCCTTCTGCATGCTGAGTTCACTGGGGTGGTGCCAGTCACCTCATGGGAGGAGCAAGGATTCCACGTAAGCTCAGTATAACTTGACAACTCAAATCCCTGGCTGCTGCTCTGGCAAAGCCTAAAGCAGCCATTCTGAAGCCCGCTCCCCCAACCCACTCAGGTTCAGACGAATCGTGACGGCTTTCCCCAAACGAGGCCCCTGCTGACTGGCCAGGATCTCGTGGGCTACCATGTCACTCACCCCCCAGGCCTGCAGATGCGCAGCGATCTCATCAAGATGCTGCAGGTAGTCTTCCTCAGAAAGCGGGAACGAGGATTGCTCCAGAAACTTCCACATCACCAATAGAAGAATCCGCTCTCCCACCCGCCGCAGTTGCAGATCATAGGAGCGGCCCCACTTCTCTAACAGCAGCTGCCGCAGCTCAGTCCCCGTCATGTCTATTTACATTTTTTAACATCTTTGCCCTCCAAATCTCAGTTAGCATGGGGACGCTTGTCAAGATTCGTAATAACAATACGCCTTATCTTCTCATTTTGAGGTTATGACCGAAGCAGTAAGCAAGTTTGAAGCCCCCCCCATGAGCCGCCGCGTTGCCATG
This sequence comes from Synechococcaceae cyanobacterium SM2_3_1, assembly GCA_012030715.1. Classification (GTDB taxonomy): domain Bacteria; phylum Cyanobacteriota; class Cyanobacteriia; order Thermostichales; family Thermostichaceae; genus JAAUUJ01. The sequence continues at coordinate 22,937 of JAAUUJ010000037.1, forward strand.
AATACCCTCTTGGGTGGCTCCATCGGCGTAGTCGTTTTAGGGGCTCTCTACCCTGTAGTGCGCTACTTTATTCCTCCCTCCAGTGGCGCTGGCTCTAAAGGAGTTGTCGCCAAGGATAAAGTGGGCAAACCCCTCAGTGCCAGTGCTGTGGTGGCCAGTCATCCGGGAACCGATCGGGTTCTCGCTCAGGGACTCAAGGGTGACCCCACTTACATTGTGATCAATGACGGTTCCATCGCCAACTATGGGTTGAATGCCATCTGCACCCATCTGGGGTGTGTGGTGCCCTGGAATGCAGGTGAGGGCATCTTTAAGTGTCCCTGCCACGGCTCTCAGTATGCTCCCAACGGCAAAGTTACCCGTGGACCTGCCCCCCGTTCTCTGGAGTTGGCTGAGGTGACTGTTACCGATGATGAAGTGCGCTTCAGCCCCTGGGAAGAGCCCGATTTTCGTGAAGTTTGATCCCTGGATTAATTTTCTGTTTGAGAAGCCATGATGATGAAACGACTCGCAGTTGCCTTGATGGCCTGCCTGGCATTGGCCTTCGTTTGCATGAAGCCTGCGGCAGCCTATCCCTATTACGCCCAGATGAATTACGACAGTCCGCGGGAAGCCACCGGCAAGATTGTCTGCGCCAACTGTCACCTGGCCCAGATGCCCATCCAGGTGGAGCTGCCCCAGGCCGTTACCCCAGGCCAGATCTTTAATGTCGGGATCAACATTCCCTATGACCTGTCCAAGCAGCAACTGATCGGGGATGGAACGCCAGCTGGACTGAATGTAGGGGCGGTGGTGATCCTGCCGGAGGGCTTCCGCCTGGCCAGTGAAGCGGAAATGTCTGCAGAGCAACGGGAAGCGATGGAAGGGGTGTACATCACTCCCTACAGTGACGATCAGCCCAACATTCTCCTGGCAGGACCCTTGCCCGGTGAAGAATATCAGAATCTAGAATTTCCGGTAGTTGCTCCCGATCCTGCTCAGGATCCCTCTACAACCTTCATGAAATACCTGGTGTATGCGGGAGGCAATCGTGGACGGGGTCAGCTGAACCCTGATGGCAGCATGACCAACAACAATGTCTTCCGAGCGCCCGCGACAGGAACCATCGATCAGGTTTTAACTCTGGAAGATCCCTTTTCTGATCTGCCTGTAGAGCTAGAACCTCTAGTCAAATCCGAGGATCTGGTTTATCCCAATACCCGCGTCCTCACCTTCACGACCGATGCTGGTCTGAAGGCACTGGTGATTCCACCTGGACCTGAGTTATTGGTGTCGGCAGGTGAGTCGGTTGAGGAAGGTCAGGCGTTAACCAATTATCCTAATGTGGGTGGATTTGGTCAGGTAGAGCGGGAACTGGTCCTGCAAAGCCCCACTCGCATCAAGTGGCTGTTGGCTTTCCTGGGAGCCAGCCTGCTAGCTCAAATCATGTTGGTTCTCAAGAAGAAGCAGGTGGAGCAGATCCAGGCAGCAGAACTTCTGGGTTGAGGTCTCACAGACAAGTGGATTAGGGGTGAAAAATAGTCTGATCGAGGGCAGCTGTTGGCGAGTACAGCTGTCTTTTTTAACTTTGCTCTCCTGTATCCTCATGGCGCAAAACTGCCAGCACCAATATCGTTGCCCCGATGGTGGCCACCGGCAGGATCAGCAAATTAACCAGGGGCAAACTGAGTAAAACGTAGGACATAAAACCAAATCCCAAGAGTAGCGCAGGGTGCTGACAGAGAAAATCCACCTTAGCCGGAAAGCGGTATCCCCGCACACTCAGGGCTGGATCCAGGAGATCAAGACTGGCAAGCCCCATCAGGATTAGCAGACTGAGAAACGGGCCGATTCCCGGCACCAACCAGCCAACGAGAAAGGCAGTCAGCAGCATCACCATTTGCAGCAACAAGAGTTGGACTAAATCTAGAAGCATGGCAATGCCACTGATCCCTGAATCACTGCGGTGATCAGTTAGCAACACCTGCGTGTGATGGGCCAACATTTCCCGAAACGGGCCAGCGATCACCGACATGATCGGAAAAAATAGCAAATACGTGATCAGCAGAAACACCACCCCGCCACTGATGGCCTCGATCAGATCCACCAACCAGAGGGGTAGAGAGGTGGGCAAGGCTGCCAGTAATTGTCCGGTCAGATTCACACTTAAGACAGTCACGCCTGCGAATAAGCCTGCGGTCAAGAGCATAGGAATCAGGCTGATCAACTGCAGCCGTGGTGACCTCCAGAACAGATTCCAGCCGGAGCCCCAGAAGCGGATCCCCATCCAGAACTGATAGCAGGGGTTTCGTCGCTGTTGATAGCGATCCAGGAGTGGAAGCGATTGGATCTGAGCTGCTGCCTTGACTGCCCTCATTGCTTGCCTAACTACCCACCTAAACTTGATGGTCAGCCACACTCGGCCCCAGATAATGATAGAGGAGGGGCGAGAAGACCTCATAAATGAGAGTGATGGGTTGCTGTCCCTGCCAGAGCAGATAGTGACGCCCCCAAAAAGGGCCTGGCTGCTGCAACAGCTCCTCCAGGGGCGAAGAATATCCCAGATAGACTCCACAGACTTGCCGAAAGATCTCTCGCCGCGCCCGGGCTAAATTTTCTCCGATCGGTCGCCCCTGCTCTGGAATCAACGCTTGCAATTGCTCGCGGTTCCACCAGGAGGTGGCGTAGAGAAGAGGAGGATGTTGGGATTGAGCTCCCAACCACACCTGACGACGGCACAGCGGTGGCTGGATCAGGGAAAGCTCAGCAGGGCCGAGGGATCCTGAGCCGCAGTCATCTCTTGAGTGGAGAGGGGGTGGACCTCAATGGCCTGTCCAGAAAGTATTTGCAAATTGCGGGTGGTAAACCCATCCCCCAGCACTAACAACTGCCATCCAGGTGCCAGGATCTGGGGAGGAATGCCCTGATCCAGCTGCTGAACACTGGCCTGCCAGATCCGCTCTAGCGGGAACCAATCAGCAGCATCCTGCAACTCCAGATCGGAAGGGGAACACTCATGGAGATCAGGAGAAGATGGCCACGAAAAAGAATGGGCGGCGGAGGGCAAAGGCATTACGCAACTACTTATTAAGTTGTGTAAATCCAGCTTAGCGTACTCTGCCTCTGTAGTGAGTGCTTGCCTGGCTGCCAGCGGGGCTAGAGCTTGGTGCCACACTCTGCACAAAAGTTATGGATGGAGGGATTTTTGGAACCACAGTGGGAGCAGTAAATCAGTTCAGCCGCCTGCTCTAGCTTGCGCTCCGGAATCCCGATCATCTGGTGGTTAGCCTTGCCCGAAGGAACCATGGGATAGCAATTTTCATCCCGTTTCACCACAAAGTCCGCGACCACAGGCCCCGGGTTCTGCAGGATTTCGGCCACGGCTGTCTCCAACTGGTCTGGGTGATCCACCCGCATCCCTTTGACACCAAAGGCTTCCGCCAGTTTGACAAAGTCAGGCATGCCCTTAACCATATCGGAGTGGGAGTAGCGCTCTCCATGAAACGCCTGTTGCCACTGCCGCACCATCCCCTGCCAGCCATTGTTGATAATCGCAATCTTGGTGGCAATGTTGTACTGAGCAATGGTTCCCAACTCCTGCAACGTCATCTGGAAGCTGGCATCACCGCTAATACAGATCACCTCTTCATCGGGATAAGCCACCTTCACCCCCATGGCCGCCGGGAAGCCAAAGCCCATCGTGCCCAAACCCGAACTGGAAATCCACTGCCGCGGTCCATTGCGCAGGAACTGAGCGGACCACATCTGGTGTTGCCCCACATCGGTGGTGTAGTAGGCATGGGGAGCCTGGCGACGGAACGCATCAATCACCTGCTGTGGCGAAAGTACATCCTCATAGGTGGGAATTTGCAGGGGATAGTCTTGCTTCCAGCGATTGATCCGCGACAGCCACTCACGGGTGAGCTCCAGAATGGGTTCAAACTTATCCAGCTGGGCCAGTAGATCAGAAAGCACCGTTTTTACATCACCCACAATCGGCACATCAGGAGCACGGTTCTTGCCCACTTCCGCCGGATCAATGTCAATGTGAATCACCTGGGCATGGCGAGCAAATTCCTCCAGCTTGCCGGTCACACGATCATCAAAGCGGGCCCCCACTGCCAGCAACAGATCACATTCAGTCACTGCAAAGTTGGCATAGGCAGTGCCATGCATTCCCAGCATTCCTACCGATAGGGGATGGTTCTCATCAAAGGCCCCTTTCCCCATCAAGGTGGTGGTCACCGGAATCTGGTAGCGCTCCGCCAGTTGCTGCAGCTCTGCATGCGCTCCCGAAATAATCGTGCCACCTCCTACATAAAGCAGTGGCTGTTTGGCTTGCTGGATCAACTTGGCAGCGGCATAAAGCTGGCGGGGATTGCCGCGAACGGTAGGTTTGTACCCAGGAATATTGACCTCGGTCACCGGGGTGTAGTCGAACTCCTCAAAGCCCACATCCTTGGGCACATCGACCAACACCGGACCGGGTCGACCGGTACCTGCGATATAAAAAGCTTCGGCCACAATGCGCGGAATATCTTCTGCCCGTCTGGCCACATAGGAATGCTTGACAATTGGCAGCGTGATCCCGAAGATGTCGGTTTCCTGAAAGGCATCTGACCCGATCATGGACCGCGGCACCTGTCCGGTGATCACCAGCAGAGGGACAGAATCCATCATGGCATTGGCGATCCCGGTCACCAGGTTGTCGCTCCCGGACCTGATGTGCCAAAACAGACCCCCACCTGTCCCGTGGCCCGAGCATAGCCATCCGCAGCATGGGCAGCCCCCTGTTCGTGCCGTACCAGCACATGCTGAATCAGGCCCTGAGCTTCCGCTTTGTAAAGCTCATCATAGATGGGCAGGATAGCGCCCCCCGGATAACCGAAGATATGCTTGACGCCAAGACGGTGAAGGGTATCCACCAAAGCAAATCCACCAGTAGCCACAGTCATCTCTTCCTGATCCTGATCAATAGGGGTAGTGAGAGCCTGAAGGGGCAAGCACCTGCTTATGCACTTACCCCGCAAAAAGAGTGTTTGATAGTTCAGGTTAACAGGGATCCCCTGGCCTGTGTTAAGGACTTCGATGGAAAATGTCACATTAGAGGAACGTTGCAATCCTGTCCCAGTTCGCTCTTGATCTTCACTGACTGCCCTGCCTATGCTGCCTGTTTTCTACACTGACACTTACCTGGAGCACCAAACGGGTCTGACCCATCCAGAACGCCCAGCCCGTCTGGAAGCCATAACCAAGGCTTTACGTCAGGCCACCTTTGCTCCTGAGCTGGACTGGCGCATCCCCTCCCCTGCCTCTGTCCATGAAATCCAGAGGGTGCATCCCCTTGAGTACATCGAGGCGATTGCCGATCTAGCGGCTCGGGGCGGCGGACACCTGGATGGAGATACCGTTCTCTCTCCCCGCAGCTATGAGGCCGCCTGTTTGGCAGTCGGGGGATGGCTGGAGGGGGTGCAAACCGTCTTAACGCAGGGTGCACCTGCCATTGTGCTCTGTCGTCCTCCGGGGCATCATGCCGAACCTCAGCGGGGGATGGTTTTTGTCTGTTCAGCAATGCCGCCATTGCCGCCCTGGCTGCTCTCGAGCAACCCCAGGTGAATCGCGTTGCCATTCTGGATTGGGATGTTCATCATGGGAATGGCACCCAGGCGGTGGTGGAGCAGCATCCACAGCTGGCCTATGTCTCACTACACCAGTGGCCCCTCTATCCGGGAACGGGTGCTGAGTCGGAAATCGGCTTTCACGGCAATATCTGCAACCTGCCCCTGCCCCCTGGATCTGGGTGGGCCGCTTATGAACGAGCCATGACCGCTCAGGTGTTGCCCTTCCTGCAGCATTTTCGTCCAGATCTGCTTCTGGTCAGTGCCGGGTTTGACTGTGCCCAGGGGGATCCATTAGCAGGCATGACCCTACAACCCCAGGACTTTCAGACATTGGCCCGTATGTGTCTGGAGCTGACCCCGCTGACTCTCTTTGGTCTCGAGGGGGGCTATGATCTGGACAACCTGGCCCAGAGCTGGATTCATGTGGTTCAGGCCTGCTTAAATCGCCAGAAATCCGTGAGGGCATAGCCCAGCTCCGCCAGCATACTCCGCAGCAGGGGCAGGCTCAGGCCAATGACATTGCCATGGCAGCCCTCGATCCGTTCGATAAAGGCCGCTCCATAGCCATCAATGGCAAAACATCCAGCACAGTGAAGGGGCTCTCCAGTTGCAATATAAGCATCGATCTCAGCATCGGAGGGCTTGGCAAAGAAGATCCGCGTCAGGGCATGGGTGCTCAGATACTTCTGCTGTCTTGTATCCACCAGGGCATGACCAGTGTACAACTCCCCCACCGAGCCGCGCATCAGCTGCCAGCGCTGCCGTGCGTCTTGAGCGTGATCAGGTTTACCAAAGATTTTTCCCTGCAGATAGAGAATCGAATCTGCTCCCAGGACCAAGGCCGATGGGTGATGCTGAGCTACCGGCCTCCGCCTTGCGTAACGCCAGGGTGCGCACCAGATCCACCGGATCCGGTGTCTGGATTTGGGATTCGTCAAAATAACTGGGTTGCACCTGAAAGGCGATACCTGCAGCCTCAAGCAACTGCCGCCGCGCCATGGATTGAGAGGCGAGGATCAGCGGGGGAAGGGATACGAAGTTCACGGATGAGAGCGAATGAAGACTTCACAAACTAACTTCATCATAACTTCATGAAGAACGCATGTATTAAAAGATTTCCTGTTTCAAAAGGTTGGTGAGGCGCTCCAAACCTTTCTTCACCTGGCGAGACACGGTCACAGCACTGATCCCCAGCCGCTCTGCCGTTTCCTTTTGGGTGAGATCATAGAGAAAGACAAACTCCAGGATCGTGCGGGTCCGATTTTCTAACTGGCTGAGGGCCTCGTGTAGACGATGCAAGTCCTCCTGGGCTAACTGAAAACTGCGGTACTGATGGTCAGGCACCAGTTCTCCCAGCGACACACTATCCTCCTCCACATGTTGAATCGGCGCATCCAGACTGAGCAGCAGGCTATTCTGCTGGGCCACTTGCATCTCCTGCCACTCTTCTTCAGAAATTTCTAACAGCTGGCGAACTTCCTGCTCAGAAGGGGTGCGTCCTAGCTCCTGACGCAGCTCAGCGATCACCTTTTTGGCCTGCCGATGCATCGTTACCCAACGCCGCGGGATCCGCATGGTCGGGCTTTTATCCCGCAAATAATGCTGAATCTCACCGCGAATATAGGGCATGGCGAAAGAGCTAAAGGCTAAGCCCCGTGAGATATCGAAGCGCTCAATGGCCTGGATCAACCCTAGACAACCAATTTGCACCAGATCTTCATAGCTTTCGTTGCACTGATGCCGCCAGTGATGAGCTTCTTTACGAACTAAACCGAGATTAAGTTCCACCAGGCGATTGCGAATGGCAGCACTCCGCTCCTCTTGAAACCGATGCAGGAGTTCAGCCGTTTTTGTCTTGACATCTGCTGTAGCCATTAAAGCCTCTTGGGCACTGGTGTGCTCGCAGACAGCCTCGTACGCAATTGTCATTGTCTGAACCATAGGGGAGTGACCATTCGTGTATGTTCAGTCGCTGAGAAACGGGTATAATACAATACTTAAGAACCGATAGATCCCGATTGCGACCTCTCAGACGTCCGCGGCGATCTTAAAGTTCCACCTTAGATAGTACGATGGAAACCCTGATGACGAAGAGCTAAGCCGGGCACATCCGGGTTGCAAAATAGCTGATGGTTCTAGTTTGCCGAGTAAATAAGGTCACTCGCAAGCGCAACTTTACGGAAAAGTCTGGATTTCATGTTCAGATTTTCAGCTATTTCGCGGATGTATTGCAAACGGGGATCAAACGGAAGGGTGGGCAGGAAGCTGTAAC
>JAAUUJ010000198.1 GCA_012030715.1 Synechococcaceae cyanobacterium SM2_3_1
TTTGCTTTTGCTAACCACGAAATCACTAGAATACAAAGTGTCACTTTTTAAATATGTAGTAACTTTTCCTTGACATTCACTCAAAGTCTTCTCTAGAGGCAGATCTGGATTATCGCTAATATCCTTGGCTACGGCAACTTTAACACGTTTGAGAATATCTCCTGGACTAGTTCCCTCAAAAAACCGATACTGTCGTCGAGTTGAATCAAAATAGATAAACTTGCTAAATCTTTTCATTATCTCTTTGATTTTATTCTCTGGAATTCCAGACAAAGCTTCGAGGATGGGTTCATGAGGATCCCTATCAGCTTTGCTCAGTTTTTCACCAGCTGCATAAAATAGAAATAACGCCCCCAACACATCTAACTCCTCAGATGTTGCACTGGCTGCAATACCATCACGTGCTTTGGCGTAGTCAGAATACATTGGAGAATCAGTAAAGCTATCATGAAATGCTTTTAAAACTTCGATAGCATAAATCTGATTTAATCTCCCACTAGTCTCAGCAGGGGTAGAATCAATAAAACGGGTAGCGTACTCGCGTACAAATTGAATAGAGTTTCGTGCTACGACTTGGACAAAATCAATATTGCACAGTAGATACGTGCAAAGTGGATGTAGTGGGAAGGTTCCAAGAGTAACAGTGCTGTGAAACTTGCTCTTGTCTGAAAATTTATTCCTATAGACAGGAGCCATAACTTTCGTATAGGCCATCTCTGTTTGAGAGCTTAAAGTCGTATCCCAGCGTTGACGAAATTCACTCCACAACGTGTTATTTTTTGTTTGCAGTACGATATTTGATAAAACAAGCTCTAAGCTTGAGGGTACATTGTTATAGGTTTCAGCCTTAGGAGATAGACGGCCAGCTAATTTTCGATAGTCCTCAAGTTGACCAGCAGGAATGCCAGTAGTAATCTCTAAACTAATAGGGGAGAAACTTATGAGTGCAATATGACTACGATTTTTCTCGCAAACAGTTGTGATATTCTGCAATGCCATTCCTCCTGAGCCTTGGCTATCTTGTGAGAAGTTTTTCAGATAGGCCATTAGCTCATCGAAGATTATCAGGATTCCTTGAAAGTCCGGATTTTCACCTCGACAATGATTATTAATTATATCTGTGAGGATCTTTTCTATATCAATTTCAGTATCAAAATTTGGGGTGATCCCCATCACTGCTTTTGTAATCCCAATGGCATGCTTTACAACGTTAGCGTTATTGTTTTCTAACGCTTTGATAATTTCTCGGAGTCCACCATCTTCATTTCCTTGGGATCCTAAATATTCTTCGGCAATCTCGCGATGATTAGCATTTGGCAGGATTCGTTCTTGTAGAAACTTCAATGGTTCCGCACAAAAATGCTGTGCAACTGTGTCAGTGATGTTGGCTTCTTTTAGTGACTGTAGTAACTCAGTAAGAAACTGCTGACGGATGTTTCCAGCTTGATCTCCTCGAAGTCGGATGACCAGGTGTTGATCATGATTTTTTTTATAGGCTCTGAGTCTGTTGGCAATTGGGCTGTCATTGCCGCTGCTAGCCTCTGCTTGGTGGAGAATGGCTTCAACTTCCGGACTACCAAAGCCCTTTTTGAAATAGTTTGCAACGGCTAAAGCAAAGTGAGATTTTCCTTTCCCATATTGTTGTACCATCAAGTGAATATTAGGTTTGTTTGCACTATGAAAGCTTTCTCGTACAAGATCTAGGATTCCCAATGTTGAGCGTTTTGGATCCTGGCTATCAAAACTAAATATAAAGGATTCACACAAGTCACGATTAAGCTCAGAATCATCCAAGAAACCCAAATCTACAGAGCTTCTAAGATTTCCCTTTTGGTTAATTTCTACAAGTTCGTTAAGCAGCATGATGACTATGTGGAGGGGTAAGATTGAGTGTTATGAGCTTTTGGCTCGGCCATTGATGAGAAACTAAAGATTTTGGAAGCACTAGCCAGAGTCGACGTTTGAGCTTTCTTATATTCCCTATGCTGCTCCAGAACTGAGTGATAAGTCCTTTTGGGTGAGCTAATAAATAGGTTAGGTAAATATCTAACTCTGTTAGAACTACAATTGGATAGGTTGATTCATTGCATAAGTCTCGTAGAGCTTGAATTTCTCTTGCTTCATGCTGGTGGAGCAGCAGATAATCAGAATCCGGGTTTATGATATTTTGGCGTTGGATTAGGTTCTCTCGATAACTTATCACCTGAGCGTGATGATTGGCACGTATTCTGTATAGTAAATGTTCCTCGGGATCCTCCCATGCCAAAATATGAATTTGGTCTGCAGGAAAACTTTGGTCTAGCTTGAGGTTGTCAATATCTGTTATTACGTTCATTAGGCATCCCTCTCCAATTGCAATTGGATACTCCCTACAATCTGTTGCTCTGCCTCTATCTCATCTACAAAGCAGGCTTGTAAAAATTGATAGATGTCTTCCTTCTGTAAAACGGGAAATGTCGGACTATAAGCAAATTCTTGATACTTGCCCCCTTTCAAAACCAAAAAACGGATCCTTTCACCATCAAATCTCCAAAACTCCGGGATCCCTAAACTGGCATAGAGCTGGTCTTTATCTAAGTCTGTATGGGTGATGTCAACCTCTAGAACTAAATCCGGTGGAGGATCCCTTTGCAAGTCCACCATCTTGCCAGCAACTTTGTCATAATTCTGAATGTAGAACGCTTTGTCTGGCTCTGCGCCACGGTTGAGATCGGGACGCTCTAACGTGGTGGATCCTAGTGTTTTCAACTTACGTCCTGTTGCCCGCACCCAGTGGCGAATCAACAAAGCGATCCACTCTGCCGCTGTCTCATGCTCTTCCAGGGGCATCGTAATCTCCAATCGACCCTGATCGTAGGTGAGCCGTGCTGAGCGAGAGGATCCCAATGCTTGCCGAACTTGGGCATAGGCATCCCAAGATAAACCCGATAGGGTCACACGTTTCTCAGCCGCCCTGATCAAAACTTTAGCCATACGCTTTCTCCAGCCATTCCAACGGATCCTGCCATCGCCGCACCACCTGTGCGGGGGGTACTGCCCTATTCTGTTCCAGGATCCCTTGTACTTCCAGTTTATCTAGGATCCCTTGCACTTCCTGCTTAGACTCTCCCTCAGTTAATCCCAAGATCCCAGGCAGACCCATCGGATCTGAAATCAAGTCATGAGTGATGACAGTTGTTTGGTCACCGTAGTCTCGCTGCCATAATTTTGCCAGCATGTAGGCTTGAGTCTCAAGGTTTGGCGGTTTGACAAGGCCAGCCTTATAGTGTTCTTTCCCGGTCTTTTCTAAGAACTGGATTCCAGCCAAGGCGGAGACATCGGTATAGGCTGTCAAAACTTTTTTGATATTCGTAGTAATTGATTTCTTGGTATCTTCAGTAAAAATAGTCTCCAAATGTCGCACTAACTCATCTTCTGAAAAGTGGGAAATTCTAGGTAGATAATCAAAGACAAAATAAGTCCAACCGCCCCAATCTGAAGAAGTTTTAGGTTTCTGTTGAAGTCCCTTATTTCCAAAACATAAGTGAAAGTGCATAATCCAATCGGTGACATCTGACGCTAAGTGTGGATCTTTTTGAATGACTAAGGATCCCTCATGGGTAAGTTGATTGTTACTGATTAACCCACAACGAATTGCCCAACTCCTAATTCGTTTTACTTTTTGATTCCCCAGACCTGTTCTGCTCATCAATTCTTGCAAGCTTACATCTAATCCTTTATCTTGAGTAGCAGCAAACAAGATTGCCTTTATTTCATCTTTTTTTAGAATGAAAGTACCATGAAAGGCTAACTCTAGTTTTGACATTGGGATCCCTTCTGCAATTACTACAAATGACAAGCCAAGCATGGCATGTCATCATTCTCATCTTCTAATACTGATTCCAATGCCGTAACCAAAGGTTGATTGGGCTTCTGCTGTACCTCACGTTGCATTGCCCGCTCATGATCCCGAATGATGGCATCCCTGCGAGCAATCAGCTCTAATAATGTTTCCCCCTGAGTCCATGTATAATAACGTCCATCCTTGTGATCTTGCTCATAAGCAACCGCTTTGGCAAATAGTTCTGGATGTTCTTCAGATAACTTAACCCATTCATACTTTCGTTGAAAAAACAAAAGAAGCACCCTGACCGACTCCGCCAACGATAGTAGTCTGGCAAGCCGATTGCACTATCCTCTAGGAGTTGTAGTATATCTGCCTTCACCATGCCCCGTTCTTTGAAGGGAAATACAGGCTTTATGTTTGGCTTGGTTGAAGTATGACCTTCCCGATCCTCATCTGCACGTATCCCTATGTAGCTAGTTACTTCATCTTCTCCAACCCATGCCTCAAAAGGCTTGATTTTCATTTGCTCAGTACACCATCTCCTTTTGGGCGATGGGAGATAACCGCTGTGAAGAGCGAGCCAATGATCAAAGTCTCTTTTAGAGTTAAGAACTTGAATAGATATTCCTAACCGAGCTTTGATCTTTTCAAGATAATCATAAGTCTCTGGCAATTCTCGGTGGGTATCACAAAAAAATACTCCATATCTGGAATCTCTTCATGCAATAAAATGGCAAGGGCGGTACTATCCTTCCCCCCCGACAGACCCAGAATATGCCTCATGATTTGTTACCATATACCGCTGACAGCATAAATCTCCTTTTCAGGGATATTGGGATCCCATTGGTAACCAGTCAATATTGTGGAAGCTTTTCTGACAAGATGCAAGTCTTGCCTGAAGTAACATATCTCCTCCTACCGTCATTTTCTGTCAAATCCTTTACGTAACTCCTTTTGACAGCACCCACCACCTAGTTTGCTGTTGCGGCTCATACTAACGACAGCTCTGCCTCCACATTCAGCTTTCCTCCGAATCCATATCAGCCTTCCCTTCCCACCAGGAAATCTGCCATTCTACTGCCCGCAGGGATCCCAGACTCCGCTGTACCCGCATTTGATACTGATCTAACTCGGGACGAATCCCAAAGATCAGCATCACCATAAACCGCTCTGCCACCTTCTCTGCAAACGTCCTATCCACCTCCCGCAACCAAAACCTTGGCACCAATCGCCGCGTACCGCACACCTTTACATAAACGATCACCTCATCATCATGTACCACCTCCAAATCTCGTCCTGGCGCTAGATACTCCTGTTGCACCACCCGCCCTGCCGGAAACCACCGCCGCATGTAGGATCTCGCCACACTCATGGCAAACGCATCGACATTTAACTCCACCTCTGCCAGCCTTACCTCCGCCTGCGCCATCGCCAACACATTGCGCCACTGCTCCACCTGCACTAGATCTGCTCCCGCCGTAATCCTCGGCAGGATCCACTCCTCAATCTTTTGTAAACAAATCTTCTTTGCCTGCTCTAATATCTTAAAATCCGTCATCTCAAAATTGAGATAAAAATACCGTGTCTCTTTGTCATAGAAAATCAGATTATGCTGACCCTGTAAACAACGCTTCGGAGCATCCATCAACACCCGATCCCAGAAGCTTAAATCCTCCTCCAGGGATCCCGCCAATGCCAGCGCCAGCTCTTCTCTCTTTGCTACCCCATCATGCTTAAGCAAATGCAACAAAATTACTGGCTGATACACCTCCACCATTCGAAGACGGTGCTGCAAAAAATCAATCAACTCACTTAACACTTTAGCCATAGGGATCCCGGATTGTTGCAAGATAGACTAATAGGCCTAGGATCTTGCTCCATCTGTCCAATCACTGTGGATCCCTGGGAAAAAACTGGGATCCACAACCTGCTCAGAAGAATAGGTTAGCTTTGCTGGGAAGGCATCCTCAGGCAAATCAGTTTCTCCCATAGCTAAATCTCGACCATTTTCATAAGACCAGCTTAGAGCTTCATCCAGATAGGCTTTCAAGCTAGGGTTTTCTTCTAACAGCTTGGCAATCTCTCGTCGTTGAATCCGAATTGTAGCCAGCCAGCTACGACTACGCTTCTTGGGCTGAAACTCCCACTTCAATAAATGTCCCATCAAAACACTCAAGCGGTTGCGAAGTTCTTGCCGCTGCTGCTTACCCAAAGACTCCAACTCCTCAACCAGGTGACCAATATCAACAAGATCCCACTGCTGTTTCTCAATGAGCATTACTTGCTTTTGGATCCACGCCCCATAATCTGTCTTATACAAACCTGACATCAATCCTCCTGGGAACCCCCCAACTGAGAACGTATTCCCCTCAATGCTAACGCCATCAATCCTCAACACAAACGCCTTTCGCAACTGGGGATCCTTACATTCCCTCAAAAACTGAAGAGCCAGATCTGGCCTCTACGCATAGTCACTGTACTTAACAAAATCATCAATGTTGAGATCAGTCATTTCCGTCAAGTCTCCACTCGCTTCATATAAAGGCCTGATAATCTCAGCAGACCGAGCCAACGCCGCTAATGTGTCCTGTCGGACTAAACCCGAAGCTACTTCAATAACCTCCAGTCGCTCCTGATTGGGCATTTGCTCCAATGCAATGATGATTTCTGCCTTTGTCATCGTGGTTCCCCTACTTGAGATGGGATCTGAGCGTGTCCTTGTTTGAATCGTTGACTGTTCTAAGAGTTAGCACACCCTCTGGTTCTTCTGTAGCAAAAATTGTCTCCGTCAAGCCTGTCACCAATGCCTGCTGCATCTGCGGATCCTTACATTCCCGCAAGATGTTGTCGATCATCGGCTGAATTGCGGCATGAATCCCTTCATCCATCCAGACCATGCGGTGGGTTTCCTTCCCGTCCGGTCGGGTAATGGTGATCCGTCGCGCCTCGAATCTTTCCTTCTTCGACGCCCTTACCTCTGACTGCAAAGCCTCCACATTCTTAAAGCGTCTTGCCACATCACTCAGCTTTACCTCAAAAGCTGTCACATCCTCATCCGACCACGACTCAGCAGGTTTATCCGCCACCACCATCACCACCGACTCCAGCCACTCAGCATCCGGCTTCGACTCCTCCACC
>JAAUUJ010000199.1 GCA_012030715.1 Synechococcaceae cyanobacterium SM2_3_1
CCAGGATATGCGGGTGATGGGAGGGCTGCGCCGCTACATGCCGATCACCGCCACTACCTTTTTGCTGGGCACCCTGGCCATCTGCGGGATTCCCCCCTTCGCGGGTTTCTGGTCTAAAGATGAGATTCTGGGCTCCACGTTTGCCGTCAGTCCGCTGCTGTGGGGCATTGGCTTTTTGACCGCAGGGATTACGGCTTTTTACATGTTCCGCATGTATTTCCTCACCTTTGAAGGGGAATTCCGCGGCACCAATCAGGAGCTGTGCGCCCAGGTAAGCAGCAGTGAAGGCAATCCCGTCCCTGCCTTCAACCTTGCCCATCAGATGGGAGAGGCCACGGTGTTTGGACCGGGAGCCATGGATGTCAAAGAAATGGCCCACAGCAGCCACACGGAAACTGGCCACGATCATGATCATGAACATGCCCACGAACCGCATGAGTCTCCCTGGTCCATGACTCTACCTCTGATCATCCTGGCGGTGCCGTCGGTGCTGATCGGGCTGGTGGGAACCCCCTTTGCCAATTTCTTTGAGGCGTTCATTCACCCTTCTGCCGAAGCGGCTGACCTTGCCCCCTGGGCAGAAGTGGCGGAGCAGTGGCATGAGGTGCTAGCCGGAGAGTTTGAGTGGTCTGAGTTTTTGATCATGGGCGGCAGTTCCGTCGGCATTGGTCTGGTGGGGATCAGCATCGCGGTCTTGCTCTATGTCAATCGCCGCGCTCTGCCGGAACGTTGGGTGCAGTCCCTGAAACCGCTCTATGCCTTCTCCCTCAACAAGTGGTATTTCGATGATCTCTACGACCGCATTTTTGTGCGGGGGACACGACTGGTGGCTCGGGAAGCTCTGGAGGTGGATAACCGGATCGTGGATGGCATTGTCAATCTGGCGGGACTGGTGGCCATGCTCTCGGGAGAAGTGTTGAAGTATCTGGAAAATGGCAAGGCGCAGTTTTACGCCCTGATCATCTTTGCCTCGGTGATTGCGATTGTGCTGGCTTCTGGGATCACGGGCTGATTTCCTGGTGATCCTAGCTAGCGCGCGGCGGAGACGGCCGTTCCCGGCAGCAGGATCTGAACCGCCGCCCTAAACTGGGGATCCGCTGTGCTACCCAGACCTTCAGGAGACTGGCGCAGAGTCGCTTCTTCAGCCGCCGTCAGAGAGACGAGGTGATCGGGTTGCACCCCTCGCTGATCAATATTCTCGCCTGCAGGAGTCTGGTAGTAGGCTACCGTCACCACCAGGCTGGCCCCATCCGCCAGGGTGTGCACAGCCTGAACACTCCCTTTGCCAAACGTTGAGGTGCCCACCAACACCGCCCGTTGATGATCCCGCAATGCGGCAGCCAGAACTTCACTGGCGCTCGCCGACCCCTGGTTGATCAGGACCACCAGCGGTTTCGTGGTGAGTTGCTCTCCCTGGGTTTCAATCACTTCCATCTCTCCATCCCGACCCCAAAGGGAGAGGATCACTCCCTTCTCAATGAACATTTGAGCGATCTCAATACTGGATTGCAGCTGTCCTCCGGGGTTGTTGCGTAGATCCAGAATGTAGGCCTCTGCTCCCCTCTCGTCCAGTTTTTGCAGGGCATGGTGGACTTGCTGGCCCGACTCTGGTTGAAATTGACTCAGACGCATATAGCCAACCTGCAGAGAGTGCATCGGTACAAGACGAAACTCCAGATCGGGAGGGGTGATGATTTCGCGAGTGGCCGTTAACACTTTTTCCTGCGGTCCCCTCTGGATCTGCAACACAACCTCTGACCCCTCTGGTCCACAAATCCGATCCACGGCATCTTCTAGACTTAAGCCCCGTGTGCTCTGGCCCGCAATCGCGGTGATCAGATCTCCGGGGTGTACCCCCAGACGATGCGCCGGGGACGCAATAATGGCAGAGACCACCTGCAGATACCCACTCTCACGGTCGCGACTGAGGTGCAGTCCTAACCCGGCCTCCTGCCCAGAATTGGATCCATGCCGGGGTTCAATTAAACGGGTGTAGGGATCCTGAAGCTGGTTTAGAGCCGCTTGAATCGCTGAGTAAGCCTGGGGCCCATTGTCATAGGGACGGTTGAGGAGTCGATCTCCCAGCCTGTGCCAGTCAAGCTGATTGAAGCCGGGATCCACATAATTCTGGCTGACCAGCCGCCAGGACTGTTCTACCATCGCCTGCACCTGCTGCTCTCCTGCCCGCACCGAGTTCCCGGGCGCAAGGAGAATAACACTGGAACAACCCACCACCAGGCGCAAGAACAGCCGCGGGCAAACCTGCATGATCATCCTCAAGCGAGAAGAACATTCCCGATCTTCGGGGGCTGGGCCTGCAGCGTATGTATTCTGAGATACATAACGATCTACGTACTGCAGCTGCCAGGAGTTAAGCTAAGGCCTCCGCAGGAAGACTGTCAAGATGAAGAGCTGACTTCCACAAGCCACCTCAGCCATGGATGGAGATCGGCTCAAGAAAAACGTAAACTTTTATTGAGGATCTCTCAGGAGAGGTGGGCCAGGGCCCTTAAGATATCCCTGACATCCCTAACCGAGAATCTGGCAATGGTTGACTTTATTCAGCAGTATGAAGTTTTGATCCAGTTGTTGCTGCTGGGCTTCATCATCATGGCGGGTCCCCTGGTGATTCTGGTGCTCTACCTGCGCGGCGCAGATATGTAAGCAGACCGGATCGCAGCGTTGACTCTTCCCGTCCTCGTGGATCGGCTGATCTCGACCCGACTGAGTCGGGCTTTTTGGGGTGAAAGGGAGCAGCATTCAACCTGATTTGCGTTACACTTGTTAAGGTCTGTAAGCACCATCTATGACTCTCCCTATCCGCAACGTTGCCATCATTGCTCACGTTGATCACGGTAAAACCACCCTGGTTGATGCACTTCTGCGCCAGTCTGGTACCTTTCGTGAGGGTGAAGAGGTTCCCTCCTGTGTCATGGACTCCAATGATCTGGAGCGGGAGCGAGGCATCACCATCCTTTCTAAAAATACGGCGGTTCGCTATCAGGACAACCTGATCAATATTGTGGATACTCCCGGGCACGCGGACTTTGGGGGTGAAGTAGAGCGGGTTCTGGGCATGGTAGAGGGCTGCCTCCTGATTGTGGATGCCAATGAGGGTCCGATGCCCCAAACCCGTTTTGTGCTGCGCAAAGCGCTGGAAAAGGGCCTGCGTCCCATTGTGATCGTCAACAAAATTGATCGGCCCAGAGCTGAGCCCTATCAGGCGGTGGACAAGGTGCTGGATCTGTTCCTGGAGCTAGGGGCCGATGACGATCAGTGCGACTTCCCCTACCTGTTTGCCTCAGGTCTGCAGGGATTCGCCATTGAAGAAAAAGATCTGCAGACTTTTCTGGATGGTGAGTACACTGGCTCCCTGGATATGCAGCCGCTCTTCAACGCCATCCTCACCCATGTGCCGCCCCCGGTTGGCGATCCCAGTAAGCCACTGCAACTGCAGGTGACCACCCTGGAATACTCCGAGTATCTGGGCCGAATCGTAGTCGGCAAGATCCACAACGGTACGATCCATGTGGGTGAAAACCTGGCCCTGATGAAGGAAGAAGGCCAGATGGTTAAATCGCGGGTCAGCAAGCTGTTTGGTTTTGAGGGATTGCAACGGGTAGAACTGCAGGAGGCCTCAGCGGGCACGATTGTGGCGGTGGCTGGTTTTGCTGATGCCAACATTGGTCACACCCTCACCAGTCCGGAAGCGCCTCAGGCCATGCCCCTGATCAAGGTGGATGAGCCTACCCTGCAGATGATCTTCAGTGTGAATGACTCCCCCTTCGCGGGTCAGGAGGGCACCTATGTGACCTCACGACAGCTACGAGATCGGCTGATCCGGGAACTGGAAACCAACGTGGCCCTGCGGGTGGAGGATACAGATTCGCCAGATCGGTTCCTGGTGTCAGGCCGCGGGGAACTGCACCTGGGCATTTTGATCGAAACCATGCGCCGCGAAGGCTATGAATTTCTGGTGGGGCAACCCCAGGTGATTTTCCGGCAGGTGAACGGGCAGCCCTACGAACCCTACGAGTGTCTGGTGCTGGATGTGCCCGAGAGTGCGATGGGAGCCTGCATTGAACGCCTGGGACAGCGGCGGGCGGATATGCAAAATATGCAGGTAGGGAGCGACGGGCGAGCCCAACTGGAATTTGTGATCCCAGCACGGGGGTTGATCGGATTCGGGGTGACTTTATTCGCATGACCCGCGGGGAAGGGATCATGAGCCACAGCTTTTTGGAATACCGCCGCATGGTGGCGGAAATTGAGTCTCGCCGCAACGGGGTTCTGATTGCGTTTGAAGAAGGCACCGCAACTTACTATGCCCTCAAGAATGCTGAGGATCGAGGTGTGTTTTTCATTTCCCCAGGCACACGGGTTTATAAAGGCATGATCGTCGGGGAGAATACTCGCCCTCAGGATCTGGAGCTGAATGTTTGTAAATCCAAGCAGTTAACCAACCACCGTGCCTCGGGTGGAGAAGAACTGGATCATTTGCAAACGCCCGTGGAAATGAGTCTTGAACGTGCGCTTGAATACATTAACAACGATGAGCTGGTGGAGATCACCCCTCAATCGGTACGGTTGCGTAAAGCACAGTTGCAGACTTCACGCCGCTGAGTGGGCTTTCTGCTGATTTTCAGATCAGGGTAAAACCGGATTGAGATTAATCAATCACAATGGTGGGCTGAAGAGTTTGGTCCATCATCTAAAAACATGGAAATATATTTCAAGCAAAAACAAAAAGCCAGCCAATGTATGTATTCCGGATCACAAACGGACCAAAAAAGTGATCTTAGTTTTTGTATAAACCCTCCTTAACCCTAAAGGATTGGCATTCAGGTAAGGTTTTTCTGGAACCTTTGCTTGCATAACAGCGTCAAGAGGTTTGTTCTGTTCGAATTGAACAAACTAATCCCTTAACTAAGGAGAGAAAGCTTCATGAGCCCTAAATTCGGATCTGCCGCAGCAGTATTGCTGACCAGCAGCATGGCCCTCGTCGCTGGGTCCAATGCACAGGCCCAGAACCAGGAAGTGATCATCGATGGTTCCAGTACTGTCACCCCCATCGTCATTGCACTGGCGGAGGAGTTTCAGGCCGCAAACGAAGGCACCGTTGTGTCTGTAGCCACCAGTGGTACCGGTGGTGGTTTCAAGAAGTTCTGCGTTGGTGAGACCGATATCTCCATGGCCTCTCGCCCCATCAAGCAAAGCGAGATCGATGTTTGCGCTGAGAATGGCATCAACTTTGTTGAGCTGCCTGTGGCATTTGATGGTCTGGCCGTTGTAGTGAATACTGGCAACGACTTTGCCGAGTGCCTGACTGTCGAAGAGCTCAACACCATGTGGAACTTTGACGCTGAAGGCACTGTGAATTCCTGGAGTGATGTGCGTTCCGATTTCCCCAACACTGGTCTCACCCTGTACGGTCCTGGAACCGATTCTGGAACCTTCGACTATTTCTCTGAGGCCATCCTGGGCGATGACGACATCCGCGCTGACTTCACCCCTAGCGAAGATGACAACGTGATCGTGACTGGTGTGTCTGGAACTCCTGGTGGTCTGGGCTTCTTCGGTCTGGCCTACTTCGAAGAGAACGCTGATGTGCTGAACGTGGTGTCCATTGATGGCGGTAGCGGCTGTGTTGAGCCTTCCACCGAAACTGTGAAGGATGGCACCTACAGTCCTCTCTCCCGTCCTCTCTTCATTTACGTGCGCGCCACCTCTCTGGCCAAAGCAGGTGTCAAGAACTTCGCTGAGTACGTCCTGAATGACAAGGGTGTTGCTGCTGGTCAAGTGGGTTACATTGCCTTGCCTGAAGAGATCTACGAACGTGGAGTTAATCGTCTGTCTCAGGTAACCACCGGATCTGTGTTCACCGGTCTAGAGCCTGGAACCCCCATTGACCAAGTGTTCCAGTAAACCGAGAAGTTATTGAGGCGGCCTCTCCGCCTGAGCTTCTAGCCTCTCCTGCTTGAGTGTGGTTAGATAATGAAGGATTGAGTCAAACCCTCATTGATCAGACCTGCTCAAGCAGTCTTTATTTAGATTCTATGTGCATTGGTGGATCTGCATATGATGTCCAAAGAGCTCCTAGACCCAACATCGGTCGCTGCGGCCCTGCAAACCCGATCTGATCGCAACCGCAAAGAGCAGATTATTCAGCTGGTGATGCTGATCTGTGCAGTCTTTTCCATTTTTATTACCATCAGTATTGTTTTTATTCTGCTGGAAACTGCGGTTCAGTTTTTTACTGACGTCTACTTCTTTGAGGTGGGCAGTCTGGTGGAGGCCGTCCGGCAACTGGCTCAGGAGCAGGGGGTCGGGGGCGACGATCTCGCCCGGATCCTCACACGGGCCAACGATATTCGTGATGTCACCTTTGAGCGGATGGGGGAGGGCCTGGGATTGACCCCTGAGCAGGTGAGAGATCGCTATGAGACTATCTTTGCCTCCAGGACAGGGTTAGAAAGATTTTGGGCCACGATTTCTGCGTCTTTCTCTCGCTTTTTTGGTGATGTCCGCTGGACGCCCTTGTTTGGCAGCAAGCGCTTTGGCATCTGGCCCCTGATTAATGGCACCGCGATGGTGACCCTGGTGGCCATGAGTGTAGCGGTACCCCTGGGGTTACTGACGGCCCTCTATTTAGGGATCTACGCCTCCCGCGATCTGTCCCGGATTCTGCGACCGATGGTGGAAATCCTGGCCGGGATCCCGACGGTTGTCTATGGCTACTTTGCTTTGATTTACATCACCCCGAGTTTGCAATGGGTGTTTAACCTTTTTGGGGCTCAGGTTCCTATCTTTAATGTCCTGAGTGCAGGAGTGATGATGGGAGTGATGATCCTGCCAACCGTGGGTTCCATCAGTTTGGACTCGATTAACGCTGTGCCCCGAGCTCTTCACGATGGTGCCTATGCCCTGGGAGCCACCAAAATGGAAGTTGCCCTCAA
>JAAUUJ010000200.1 GCA_012030715.1 Synechococcaceae cyanobacterium SM2_3_1
TCTCATTTTGATTCAACTCGACGACAGTATCGGTTTTTTGAGGGAACTAGTCCAGGAGATATTCTCAAAACGTGTTAAAGTTGCCGTAGCCAAGGATATTAGCGATAATCCAGATCTGCCTCTAGAGAAGACTTTGAGTGAATGTCAAGGAAAAGTTACTACATATTTAAAAAGTGACACTTTGTATGCTAGTGATTTCGTGGTTAGCAAAAAGCAAATCAAACAAGATTGGGGCTTCACTTATGGTTTTTACAGCATTGAAAGGCTTAAGCGGGAGATAGCAAATAAGTCCATTTTAGATAATATTAGGAATGCAAAAGGGATTCTAGCGTATGTCCTCTGCGAGACACCTGAAGAGCATAGGGATTTGCAAGAAGAAATTCCAATCCTGATTAATAATGCTGATCTCAAGGTCAGGGAGAGGGTTGCAATTGCCTTGCCAAAGACAAGCATTGGAGATGTCGGTGAAAACATCCTTATGATTAAAAGGCTAACTGAATTATCCTCTGCAAAGGCAGATGGCCAAGCATATAGTAATTGCTATGAGCAGTTGACAAGCCACGTCGAAAAAGAACTTACTTCACTCCTAAGAAATGTAATTGTATACAGTCATTTAGATCATAAGCTCACATCTGATGTACGTCAAAACCCTCAAGGGGTGATCAGCGAGCTTTTATCAGATCTGTACCCTTTGGTGCCCACACTAGAAGCCTGCGACAAAATGCGCACTGGACATATAACAGGGCGTAAGACCGTAATGCTCATCCTCAAACAACTTTTTGCTGATACGTTTTCACCACACAGCTTCAAACAAGAAGATCTTAATATCATTGAACCTGTGTTCATTAGAGGTTGGGGATTGTTTGGAAAAATAAGGGATATTTATGAGGTTAGGATCCCGACTAATTCAACAGTCCGAAAAGCATGGGAGACTATTGATGAACTAGCTGGCCTAGGAGTTTGGTCAGAAAGGTACATAAGCCTCAAGGTGATTTGGCAAAAGTTGTCTGAACCTCCCTATGGTTATTCAGACCTGGCTTTCGTAGTCTTGCTTGCAGCGTGGCTACATCATCATCGATACGAAATTTCTATCAAGGGTACTCAAGATCCCAAGAAGGCGAGTATCAAACAAGAAATGTCTTTGAAACAATGGGCTAACACAGAGTTAGTAAATTCAAAACCAGATATTTTTGTTGGGAAATGGATTGAGGTTCAGGATGCACAAATCTATCGAACTAAAGTAAAGAGTCTAGCGGATCTACCAACTGCTCCTATGCCCTTTTCAGTGGCACAAGACTATCTAAATATCTTACAAGATTTCTTAAGTGGTGAAGATATAGATCCCAAACAAAGACAAGAAGTCCAATCTCGATTTGACAATCTCAGTAAACAGTTAGACCCCTATGTTATTTGGCTAGAGCCAGTCCTCGCAATCGAAGAGCTACAACGTACTGCACTGTATGCCTTCACCAGGCTTATTGATCTTAAACATGCCATTGACAGCAGGCAATTACCACCTGCTCCTAGGCTTGGCGATCCCTATGCCATCCAAAGGACTGAGAATGAAGTGCAACGTCATGACAATGCTAAAAGCTGGCTGGAAAGCACCATTCAATTTGAGATTGACAAGCATTTGGGTTCCCTAGATACAGTTATAGATCCTGGTAATATTTTGGCTTTTCAGAGTCAAACTGAGAAAATGTTAGGTGATATTCAGGAGCTTCACCAATTCCCCCCAACCTGGATCCAGGTCCTAGAACAAGGGATCACAGCTGCTCAAATCAAAGAAGCAGATCTTAAGAAAACTGCCGAATTAATAAATGCCAAGGCTCAAATCCAAGATCTATGCGGTTTGCACAGCCGATCAACTGAGGATGACTATGAGAATGCAATAAAAAAGATCCAGGCTATAGGCGAAATAAACCCAGTTGTTAGAGAAGAGAGAATCTACCAAGATTCATTAGATGGGTTAGAAAGTTGTCTCTCCCTCCTTTCCAACCAAATAATTCGGTGGAGACAGCAAAGCCATGAGTTAAATCAAACTGAAGCCTTACTGACTCTCAGTCGAGAAATTGCATCGCACAAATCCCGCTATAAAAAACCAGAACATCTAGAAATCATTCGACAGGTAGAGGAACAAGTCAAACAAAAGATAGTCGAAGGCAATACCCAGGATAAAAAGCGCGAAGCTGAAGAAAATATCTACCAGTTGGAGCAAAAGGTAGGTCAAGTCTACACCCTTGTTGAGGGAGAACGCCCAAAGGCAGCAGATAAAATCTTGACTGAACTTAAAAGGTTAGATTATCAATACGCGGATGTCATCACCAACGGATTCCTTCCTCGTCTAGAGGAAATTAAAAGAGTATGCCAACAAGAGCTAGATAAAGATGTTGCAGCAAAAATCAAGTTAGATTTCCAAAAGCTGCCACCATCAATCCGGCAGCAACTTATCCAAGAACTAACACAACTTTCTCAGGTGTGAGGTCAGTAATGTCTATTGAATCAATAGAAAAACAGGAATCCCTGGATCAATCCCCTGCAAAGCCTTGTGTCATCTTAGATCCTACAGGGCTTTACCAAGAAAAGATTCCATCTGAGGCTATACTAATTAACACCGAAACTCGGTGGCTTAGATTCTTCTTTCAAGACAACAAGCTATATTGGGTAACAGGCGAAAGGCTTTGCAACTGGGCACAAGAGTGGCTCAAGCATCGTGGAAGAGAAAATGCCATTATTACCACCAAACAAGACCCTGCCATCAAACTAGCTAGCCTTTTGGGAAAAAGCCAGGGCCTTGGTACCTGGGACAGAGCTACCTGCCTTAAGTGGGCTGATCTACTAGATCGCTATGATATGAGGGATCCCATATCCCATTTGCTAGCCGAAGAAACTGGTGTTAGTTTCTGGCTAGAAACGGCTTCTATCAATCAATTGGCACAATGGCTATCACTCCAGATTCCAGAAGAACTAATTCCATTTGAACGGGTTTGGGTAGGTAAGATTTGTAGCACTGAAGATCCCCTGTGCGAGTACTATCAGACCAAAGATAAAAAATACTTGCTACAAAGATGGTTAGGTCTCATTTCACCCCAAATTCAGGATCTTGAGACTTTTCCTTTAGAAATACCCCACTGGATCTCTTCCGAGTTTGATCAGTATTGGCAACAAAAGATTTGGCAAACCCAAGCACAAATATTTTCGAGGCCAAACCTGGAGAAACAACCCGGCATTCAGCGTATTGCAAGCATCACATATAAAACACTTCTTCAGGAGTCTAAATGGATTACACAAGAAAAGATTGATTCCCTACACCAATTCATAACTCCTAACCAACAACAGGAATTAGCCGTAAGGATTCCACAACCCCTTCCCTTACCTTTATCTCTTGACTCTAGCCCCCAACAGGCTTTGCAATGGGTAACTAGTAACTATCTTCCCTATCGTCTATGGGAAACACGCCAAGGAATTTCAGCTCTAAAAAGTGAAGCCCTTGCCGAAAGTTTCTGTGTCTGGTTGATCCAGAACTATCCTAATCTAATAGCGGATCCCGTCCGTAATTCTTTTCTTAATTATCAAACATCAGCATTTGCTCAAGAAAGATGTAGGTCAAACCCAGTCCTGTGGATTGTTATCGATGGGCTAGGTTGGCTAGATCATCAAGAGCTGTTACAATACCTTACGGAAAAAGGTGATCTAAAGTTAGAGATAAGTCAGCCCCTTTTCAGTATCTTACCAACTTTAACTAACTATGCAAAGTGGTCTCTTTATAGTCAGAATACCCCCAGTCACTTAACATGGAAGGGTAGCACTCCAGAAAAGGCTTTTCAGTCTCTTGGCGTTGGTCAATATTTTACTGACAGAAGGATTACTCAACTTAAAGAGGCACTTAAAACAGCAAATAATCCTCTCTTTTGTTTGGATACAACCGAACTAGATTCTATTTATCACGATAGCTCTGACTGGGAAAATATCTATACTATTAAGCGACCTCATAAACTTCAAGAAATAGCAGCTCAGATCCAAGCTTTAATGCAACTTTATCCTCACCCCGACAAATTGCAAATTATTATTGCTAGTGACCATGGGCAAATGATGGGAACTCTTCCTGGCTTAATGCACCTTCCCGATCATCTTGAAGTTAAAGAACGTATGGCAATAGGCAGTACTGAAGATGAACGTTTTTGGACACTTGATCCCGATAAATTTGGGATCCCCCATCCCATTAGTATTCCAAAGGGAGCTGTGTGTCTTAGTGGTAGCCATACAGGTTCTCATGGAGGACTCTTTCCAGAGGAAGTCGTTGTTGGCATGTCAGTTTTACAGGCAATTGTAAAACGATTCCCCGTACAGGTTTGCTGTGAAGGATATGGAAAAGCTAATAAAAACGGGCAGCTAACCTTGAACATCAACAATCCCAATCTGGTTTCCCTTACTCAATTGATGCTATTTATCCCAGAAATCCCCGAACTAGCTACAGGCTACTTGCTCAAAAACAGCATTTTACCTCAATCCTTACAGTTGATAACAATTAATATTCAAAGTTGTCCCAACCGATTAAGTACGGAGAAACATTTAGCGCTGTCAGGAATCCTAGAGTTTAGCTTTGCTGGTATCGAACCTGGAAATGCAGCCCTCACACCAGAATCATATATTATCATTGACCAGATGTTTACAAGTGGATTTAATCTCGATGACCTCTGATTCCAAATACTCTTACGATAGTGAAAAGGTTCGGCAGATTTTTGAGGAATTATCCATCGATAAGCGACGCCTGCCTTCTAGCGGGCTTACTGAGCAAGGGGTTCCTAGCTTTGTCGCGGAGTGGCTTCTTGACAAAAAAGTACCTGGTACTGGATTCCTAACTCCTGACGAACAAACTCGGATCACAGATTTTGTGAATAGAGTTTTTCCTCGCAAAGATGATCAACAAAAAATTGCATTTCAAATTAGTCAAGGTGACGTTGTCAGGGTTATTAGTCTGATGCAAGTACGCATCAGGCTAACTGCATCTGGACAACAAATTCCTGAACCTTATGCTTTAATCCCTCGATTAGGCAATGACTTTGATCGATGTCGTATATCTACAGAAGTAGTGCGTCGGAATGAAATGCTTTTGAGGAAGGGAGTATGGGGCATTATTACTTTAGCTTGGGGTTCAGATGGTGTCGAGATTCAAGACTTTGATCCTTTTCAATGTTCGACTGTAGATTATGATTTATACGCACAAAGCCGATCTCATTTCTCTACGGAAGAGTGGAGAGATTTAATGATCTGCTCTATGGGTTTTAATCCTCAACATCCTAGTTATACAATAGATGCTAAGACATGGATTCTTTCCCGTCTTTTACCCATTGTCACAAGTAATTATCATTTGATGGAGTTAGCACCCAAAGGTACTGGAAAAAGCTTTTTCTTTGAAAATGTAAGCAATCGGGTCAAGGTTATTAGTGGAGGAAAAATTACTCCTGCTAGACTTTTTATCAATGGATCTACTGGTGAGATTGGTCTTCTAGGCGTTAATGATGTAGTTGTTCTTGATGAAGTACAAAGTCTTACCTTTGATCAGCCTGATGAAATTATTGGCCCTCTTAAAACCTATCTTGCTAATGGTAATTATAATCGCGGCGGATTTGCTGACATCTCTAGTGATTGCTCTTTGATGATGTTAGCTAATATTGAACTCGATGACTATATGCAGCCAAAATACGCTAATAATCTTATTGCTAATTTGCCAAGGTTCTTTTCTGAGACAGCATTTCTTGATCGTTTTGCTGGGATTATTCCTGGCTGGCGCATTCCTAAGTTTGATAGTGATATGAAACCCACAGGCGTTGGGCTTAAGACCGACTTCTTTGGAGAAGCCTTACTTTCTATGCGGCAACAACCACGTTTTCTTAATTATGTAAATGAACACATTTCTTTCCCTCCCAATACAACTATCAGAGATCAGAATTCTATTAAGCGATCTGCTGCTGGTTTTTTAAAGATATTATATCCTAACCTGGAGCTGACATTTACAGATTTTAACCGAGACTGTTTGCAACCAGCCCAGCAACTTCGTCAATATATTCGTAATACCCTTTATTCCTTGGATGATGAATTTAGGGTTGGAGAAAAAGATCTACTATGTCAAGTTATATGACCTGTCTTTACTTTGATTATCACGCCACAACTCCTGTGGATCCTAGAGTGGCTGATCGGGTGATGCACTCCATGATCAAGGAATTTGGCAATGCCAGCAGTATTGATCATTCCTTTGGAGACGAGGCTGATAATGCAGTTAATGAGGCAAATGCTCATGTCGCCCGATTGGTAGGCTCATCTCCTAGAGAAGTCATCTTTACATCTGGTGCAACTGAGAGCATTAATCTCGCCATCCAGGGATCCGCCACAACCCAGGATCCCTATCGAATTGCGGTTGCTCCCACAGAACATAAAGCGGTGTTGGATACCTGTGCCGCCCTTGCCAAGAAAAAGAAAGCTGAGATTGTTTGGCTCAAGGTGGATGAACGTGCCCAGCTTGATTTGGATCATCTAGAGCAGGTTTGTCAACAAGGGATCCATCTGATCTGTGTCATGGCTGCCAATAACGAGGTCGGCACCCTCTATCCCATTCAACAGATTGGCAGGATTGCCCAACAGTACGGGATCCCGTTTCTGTGCGATGGATCCCAGGCGGTGGGAAAGATACCCATCAACTTTGCGGAATGGGGCATCACCTACCTGGCTATTTCAGGTCATAAGCTCTATGCCCCAAAAGGTGTGGGGGCATTAGTCATCAAGAAAGGACAGACACTTGAACCCCTGATATATGGTGGTGGACATCAACGAGGGATCCGTTCTGGGACGCTCAATGTGCCGGGTATCGTGGGCTTAGGAGAAGCCTGTCGA
>JAAUUJ010000201.1 GCA_012030715.1 Synechococcaceae cyanobacterium SM2_3_1
ACCCACCCACCCCTCCCCCCCCAATTCGAGCCTTTAGGATGGACACCCCGACAGCTGCGGCAGGCGGATCCGGCCCAACGACGGCAACTGATCCGGGAGGTACAGGCCCGAGGGGTGGAACTGGGGAGCTGGATTGTGAAGCAAATAGTGACATCCCCCAACCCATTGCTGGAGCGGATCAGCAGTTTCTGGCGGGATCATTTTGTGGTGTCAGTCCAGAGTTTTAACCTTATTCCCTTGATCGCTGACTATGAGCAGCGGCTGCGTCTCCACGCCCTGGGGAATTTTCAGGAGCTGTTGTGGAGTGTCACCACCAGTCCGGCGATGCTGCTTTACCTCAATAACCAGCAAAATCAGGGGGGCCAGATCAATGAAAATTACAGCCGCGAATTGATGGAGCTGTTCACGATTGGGCGCGGCGCGTACACGGAGTCTGATGTACAGGAAGGAGCACGGGCCCTGACCGGATGGACAATCCAGCCTGGAGAACTCTTTCTGCGCGGCCATGTTGCCTCCCGCTTTGTCCCCAGACGCCATGACTCGGGTGCCAAAACCTTTTTGGGATACGAAGGAAATCTCAAGGCAGAGGACGTGGTGGAGATCCTGGCCCAGCATCCTGATACCGCGAGGCAGATCAGCACCCAATTGTGGTCAGAGCTGGCTTATCCAGATCCAGAACCCGAGGTAATTCAGGATTTAGCTGCTGTGTTTACCCAATCCCAGCAGGACATTGCTGTGTTGGTGGCTGCTATTTTTGAACATCCGCAGTTTTATAGTGTCCAGGCCTACCGCAGCCGGATCAAAAGTCCCCAGTATTTTCTGGTGGGGGCCATACGGCAGCTGCAGTTATCAGCAGATTATCCGCAGGCCCTGCAGCACCTGCAAGCCATGGGACAGCCCCTCTACCGTGCCCCCTCAGTTAAGGGATGGCCGCAGCAGGAGGGATGGCTGGACAGTGTAGCCCTCTTAACGCGTCTGGATCTGGCTGAACAACTGACACGAGGCGATAGCGATGTAGGTGGCTACAGGTTTGATCCCGATCCCTACAGCTCCAGCGATCTGGCCATGTTGCTGTTGGATGGAGATCTACCAGCACCCCTCCAGGCTTCCCCCTTAGGGTCTTTGGAAGATACGGCTGCCCTGCTGCTGGCTTCGCCGACCTATCAACTGGCTTAATCCCGTACTTACACCTGGCTGCTCTAGCTTTCGAGGTTCTCACTCATGGATCGACGTCAATTTCTCGTCTCGATGGCTGCCGCTTCAACGCTGCTAGCCCTACCCTCAGACCACTCTCGGGCTGCAACGCAGAAAACTCTGCTGGTGATCGAACTGGCAGGTGGCAACGATGGCTTGAATACATTTATTCCCTACCAGGATCCAAATTATCTGCGCTTACGTCCAACGCTTGGCATTCAGGATGGAATTCCGGTCACAGAGACCGTGGCCTTGCATCCCTCCTTGGCCGACTGGCAACCCCTCCTGGAGCAGGGCAAACTGGCGGTGATTCAAAATGTGGGCTATCCCGATCCAGATCTATCCCATTTCCGATCCAAAGCCATCTGGCAATCAGGATTGCTTGCTTCGGCAGCAAACGGATGGTTGGCTCGCTATCTGGATAGCACCCAATCCCAGGCTCAGGACGCTGTGTTTCTGGGGGGGGAGTACCCTCTGGCTCTGATGGGAGATCAAACCCGCTACCTACATTTGGCACCGCAACTTCTGGTGAAAACGGACGGACCTCTGGGTCAGGCGCTGGCAGAGCTGTACAATTCCCCGACTTCCCACCCACTGGCGGAACGGATCCGGAAAACGGTACTGCAAAGTCAGGCGGCAGTTCAGGATTTACTCTCCGAGAGGGGCCAGCGCGGGGCTCGCCAGGGCTATCCCCAGGATCCAGCCGGGCGATTACTGTCCCTCGGTAGCCGTCTGGTGAACACCGGGGCTGAGGTGATCTATCTCACCCTGTCTGGATGGGATACCCATACGAATCAGCTGGCCCGCCATGGGCGACTGCTCCAGACCTTAGGTCAGGGACTGGCTGCCCTCCATCAGGATCTTGTGGAGCAGGGACTGGAGGATCAGGTGCT
Organism: Synechococcaceae cyanobacterium SM2_3_1; assembly: GCA_012030715.1. GTDB lineage: Bacteria > Cyanobacteriota > Cyanobacteriia > Thermostichales > Thermostichaceae > JAAUUJ01. The sequence continues at coordinate 2,088 of JAAUUJ010000201.1, forward strand.
GGTCATGGTTCAAAGCGAGTTTGGACGGCGTCCTGCGGAGAACGGCTCTCAGGGGACGGATCATGGCACCGCGGGTCCTGTTATTCTCATGGGTGCTGTCCGTGGGGGCTTTTATGGAGGTAATCCAGCCCTGGATAGCCTGGAGCGGGGGAACCTGCCTTATCAGATCGACTTCCGCAGCGTCTATGCAGAGATCCTACAGCGGTGGTGGCAAGCGGATCCGTCCTCGGTCCTGGAGGTGTCACCTCCGCCGATCGGCGTACTGGCCTAAGCGAATTGGCGTATGTGCCGGAACATAGGGAGCGCGTATCCTTAACATGAGGTTTCCTGTCAAATGTCGGTTCATGACCTCCAGGTCCCAAACGGTAATCACTTACCTGCGAACCCCTCACGCAGTTAGAGAACGGTGTTACCAGCTCTTTAATCTTGCCTGTGAAAACCGCCTGCAACATTTTCGTTGTGATCTCAGTCGTCTGGGGGCTGTAGCCGACTACGTGATCGAGGTGACGCGTCGCCAGTACCCTTCCCTCCAGATTCCCTGGCACAGCCGTTGGCGACACTTTGAGGCTGGTGGTATTCCCAGGCTCCAACATCTGAACCAGGGTTTGGTGGAACTCTCTTCACTAGAACAGACGCGAGCCAGGCTCGATCTCGTGGTGGTGAGCGTACTTCTGGATGCTGGATCGGGAGGAGACTGGTGCTATCGCGAAACGGCAACGAACCAGGTGTACCGCCGTTCAGAAGGGTTAGCGGTGGCCAGTCTGGAGATGTTTATGAGGGGGATGTTTTCCAGTGATCCGGACCAGCCCTTGCGGGTGGATGCGCCTGCGCTCCAGTCCCTGAGATTGGAGCACCTGATCCAGGGATTTCAGGTGAGTCTCAGCAATCCGCTGGTGGGTCTGGAGGGACGGCTGCAGCTATTACAGCGGCTGGGAGAAGCTCTGAGTCGTGCTCCCCAATGGTTTGGTTCCGAGCCACCTCGTCCGGGATACCTGGCGGATTATTTTTTGGACTTTACCCCTTCTCTTTCTGCCAGCACGTTCCTAGGGGTGATCCTGGAGAGTATGGGATCCATCTGGCCTGGGCGAATTGCTATTGAAAATGTCAATCTTGGGGATGTCTGGCCCCATCCAGCGCTATTTAAGGAAAACCTGTATGACCAGGTGGGGATCGAACTGGTGCCCTTTCATAAGCTATCGCAGTGGCTGGTGTATTCCATGTTGGAACCCCTGGAAGCTCTCCCCCTGCAGATTACCGATCTGGACTCTCTCACCGGACTGGCGGAATACCGCAATGGGGGCCTGTGCCTGGATTTGGGTCTGTTACAGGTGAAAGACACCTCCCTCCTAACCCAATCGTTTCCTCCGGGGCATGAGGTGGTGGTGGAATGGCGAGCCTTAACCCTTTGTCTCCTGGATCTGATTGCAGAAGAGATGCGGCGCAAACTCCGCCTCTCAGCCAGTGAACTCCCGCTCGGGAAGGTGCTGCAGGGGGGAACCTGGACCGCAGGTCGTCAGATCGCAGCCGAACTCCGCCCCGACGCCGCTCCCCCAATCCGGGTGGAGAGTGATGGCACCGTCTTTTAAATCTTTAGGGCCTGAATCGATCAGGGGGGAGGCTAACTCTGATAGACTATTGACCAAAAGTTAAGAAATGCAAATTTTATGAACATCTTGGTGGTTGGGGCAACAGGGACTTTGGGTCGTCAGGTGGTCCGTCGCACTCTGGAGAGTGGGCATCAGGTGATCTCAATGGTCCGAAATCCCGCCAAGACAGCGTTTTTAAGTGAATGGGGCTCGCAGATGCGGGTGGGAGATCTGCTGCAGCCCCGCAGCCTCGATCGGGCCCTGGAGGGGGTGGAGGTGGTCATTGACGCTTCCACTGTGCGACTTACGGATTCCCTCAGCGCCAAACAGGTGGATTGGGATGGCAAGGTGAATCTGATCAATGCCTGTCGAGCTGCCCAAATTCAGCAGTACATTTTCTTTTCGATCATGGGGGCTGAGCATGAGTACAGTCACGTTCCCCTGATGCACTTTAAGCACCATGTCGAGCTTTATCTGCAGCGTTCCCAGATGCCGTATACTATCCTCCGGCTTCCCGGCTTCATGCAGGGTTTGATCGGGCAGTATGCCTTGCCGATCCTGGAGGAACATGGGGTTTGGGTCACCAGTCGGTCAGTGTCTACCGCCTATATCGACACCCAGGATGTGGCGCGGTTTGTGGTCAAGGCCATTGGTTGTGAAGCGGCCCTGGGCAAAACCCTTCCGCTGGTGGGCCCCAAAGCGTGGCAGCCCCGCGAGATCATTGAGATCTGCGAAAAGTTATCCAACCGCGAAGCCAAAGTGCTGACCACCTCGATTGACTTTTTGCGCGTGGTACGCCGGATTGCACAGTTCTTTCAATGGTCCTGGAACATTGCCGATCGGCTGGCGTTTGTCGAGGTGCTGGCGGCAGATGAACCCATGGATGCCGACATGACGGAAACCTACCAGATCCTGGGGATTGATCCCGATTCCCTCACACGTCTGGAGGATTATTTAGGGGAATATTTCCAGAAAATGCTGAAGCGGATCCAGGAGCAAAATATCAAGCGCCCCAAGGTGCGGACCCCCTTCTAGGTCAGCAAAGCTGAGTGGAGGGAGATGAGCAGCTAGCGGCGGGAGCGAGATGTTGCAGGCATGGCCTCCGGTTCCAATACCCAGATGGCAAAGCCTTTAGCGTTGGGAGTTACCCAGTAATCACTGGATTGCGCAGTCAGGCGATCACAAATCTTAGCGAGGGATTCTTGATCTTTAACCACACGGAGCAGCATGTAGTAGCGACCTTCCACCAGAATGGCTGCCCAGCGTCCTTCTTCATCCGGTAAATGGATGTGACAGGTGCGATACTGATTGCGATTGGCGAGAATTCTTGTCATTGCCAAGCCTGGGTTTGGTTTTAACACCCAGATCACCACCCCCTTGGGGATGCAGGTGACCCAGTAGTCGCGGGATTGAGTAGCTAAACGGGAACAGATCTTGGTGAGAGAAGCCTCATCGTTGACCACTCTTAACATGCTGTAGGAGCGACCAGCAACCCGAACCGCTGCCCAGGGCCTTGTTTCCCCAGGAATGCGAAGGTGACAGGGGCGATACTGATCCCGCCGATGCAAACCTTTGATCTGAGAACGCATAACGTCCGCCTAACTGTCTTGGCTCTGAAGGGGTGCCTCTAGAGAACTGATCCCCAGGATCTCACAAAGAAACGCCCAGCGATCGGCCTGCTCTTCAATCACTTTTTGGGTGGGTTTGCCAGCTCCATGACCTGCTTTGGTCTCAATCCGGATCAGGACCGGGGCATCGCCTTGATGGGCGGACTGCAGGGCTGCTGCAAATTTAAAACTGTGGGCGGGAACCACCCGGTCATCGTGATCCGCAGTGGTGATCAGGGTTGCGGGGTAAGCTGTGCCAGCTTTGAGATTGTGCAGCGGAGAATAGGCATAGATCGCCTTAAACTCTTCTGGATTCTCTACAGAACCGTATTCTGGCACCCAGGCCCAGCCAATGGTAAACCGATGAAACCGCAGCATATCCATCACCCCGACTGCTGGAAGTGCAGCTGCAAACAGATCGGGTCGCTGAGTCATGCAGGCACCCACCAACAGGCCCCCATTGCTGCCCCCTGCAATCGCCAGCTTTTGGGAAGCGGTGTAGCCCTGGGCGATCAGCCATTCTGCGGCAGCGATAAAGTCCTCGAACACCGTCTGTTTGCGCGTCTTTGTTCCGGCCTGGTGCCAGTCTTCACCGTACTCTCCACCTCCCCGCAGATTGGGGATCGCCAGAATCCCACCCAACTCCATCCAGATCAGATTGCTCACGGAAAAGGTCGGTGTGAGGGAAATCCCAAATCCCCCATACCCATACAAATAGGTGGGATGGCTGCCATCCAATTTCAGGCCTTGGCGATGGGTGAGAAACATCGGGATCTGGGTGCCGTCTTTGCTGGGATAGAACACCTGCTGGACTACATAGCCCGTCGGATCAAAGTCAATTTCAGGTTCCCGAAATACCGTGCTGCGGTCGGTTGTAAAGTCGTAGCGGTAGATGGTGGGGGGAGTAATGAAATTGCTGAAAACATAAAAGGTTTCTGAATCCCCTCGCTTACCGTCAAAGCCCCCCGCACTGCCCACCCCAGGTAAGGCAATATCGCGGACAAAGGTGCCATCCAGCTCAAAGATCTTGATCTGGGACTGGGCGTCCTTGAGGTAAAAAGCGACAAACTCCTGATTAATCAGAGAGACCCCTTCCAGGGTTTCGGGCGCTTCGGGGATCAGCGCCTGCCAGTGTTCTCGATCGGGTTGACAGGTATCAATGGCAATCACACGGCTGCGGGGTGCTTCCAGATCGGTGGTCAACCAGAAAATCGGTCCCTCGTTACCAATCAAGCGATACTCCGCCTCAAAGGTATTGATCAACTCCACTACAGGGGCATCGGGCGAAGCAAGCTCTTTCCAGAAAATCAGGTTCTGAGGTGCGGTGCCTTTCCAGACGGTAATCACCAGATAGGCTCCATCCTCCGTAACCGTGCCACTAAATCCCCATTCTTTTTCATCTGGGCGATGGTAGATAAGCAGGTCTTCCGACTGGGGTGTGCCCAAACGGTGGTAGTAGAGTTTCTGAAAGTAGTTGGTCTCTTCAAACTCGCTCTCAGCAGCAGGTTGATCAAAGCGACTGTAAAAGAAGCCCTGATGATCATGGGTCCAGCTGGCACCCGAGAATTTGATCCACTCCAGATGATCCTCT
>JAAUUJ010000202.1 GCA_012030715.1 Synechococcaceae cyanobacterium SM2_3_1
GAACTATTCTTATGTCAAGCGTAGTATTTATGTGGATCAACTCGAAATATATTATAGATACTTTGATCGAGATAATGTTCTTATTCTAGAAAGTGAATCTTTATTTGATAATCCTCGTTTTGTTTTAAGCAAAATACAGGATTTCATTGGTGTTGAGCCTTATGATTATGTTAAGTCTACTTTTAAGCCTCATAATCCGGGCTCCTACCAAAACAAGTTACAATTAAATACAAGATTGCAATTAGAAAAACTATTTGAGGAGTATAATAGAATGCTGATTAATATGACTGGGCATGAATTTAGCTGGATAAGTAAGTGAACAAATTATAAAATGGAGCAAAAATGACCAAACATGAGATTAATATGATGTCTGCATTCTATCTGTGTTTTTCTGTAAAATGCTAAGCCTATTTAGTAGAATTTCTCGCAAGATCGATGATTCCTGCTTCAGGACTAAAAAAGATTTTAGTAATATCCTTACAGATTTCCCCCAGATATTGGGGGTATCGAGACATAGGTCGAATCTTATGTCACGAATTAGCATCGCTTGGTTATCATGTTACAGTATTAACTGTCAGCGGCCCTAAAGGAATTGATGAATATGCGAAAGATGTGGTAGTTCTTAGGAAGCCAAGTCTAGCAGACTCCCTTAAAGTAATGCTCGAAGCTGATGTTGTGTTTCATAACAATATTAGTCTTAGTTTAGGATGGTTAGGTTTCCTTCTATTAAAACCTCAAGTAATTAGACACGCTACTTGGATAAATGATCCACAAGTCTTTTCAATTACTTCTTTTATTAAGACAACTTTTTTGCACAGAGCATATAATATTGCCAACAGCCTGGCCATAGCACAACACTTGCCAGTACATTCGATTGTGATTGGGAATCCCTATGATGCTGTACTGTTTCGGGTATTTGACAACATACCACGTGATCGGGATCTTATATTTGTGGGACGTTTGGTCTCTGACAAAGGTGTGGATCTCTTGCTTCAGGCCTTAGCAACTTTAGTCAACATTGGTCTACACCCTAGCACTACTATTGTTGGCGGGGGGCCAGAAGAGGATAACTTAAAAAAGATGACACAAGATCTTGGCTTGGAAGGCCTTGTCCATTTCATTGGCTTCCTACAAGGGGAAGAACTTGTTGAGATCCTTAATGCTCATCGGATCTTAGTTGTACCTTCCCAATGGCGTGAACCCTTTGGCATTGTCGCCTTGGAAGGGATCGCCTGCGGTTGCGCTGTGGTTGGATCAGAAGGGGGAGGCCTTAAAGATGCGATCGGCCCCTGCGGACTCACATTCCAAAATGGTGACGTAGAGGGCTTGGCTCGTTGTTTAGAACGATTGCTGCGAGATTCTGCTCTTATCACAACTTACCTTGCAGCTGCTCACCTGCATTTGCAGGCACATCACCCCCGTAGTGTAGTTCAGAAGTATCTCCAAGTAATGGAAGCTGCCTATCTGCGCCGACCCTTACCTGCAGGTTCCAGTAGCGAATCTTGAAACAATTAATCCCTGATTCGATCTTATGATCTTGCTCAGCCATCCCACTGGGAACCAGTTTGTTCGGCATCTGGTGCAGGAGCTCTTAGCTCATCAGTTGTTATTTAGGTTTCAGACCACTCTGGGGTTTGCCAACAATCCTGCCCTTTTTCGATATTTGCCCAAAAGACTGGCTAGAGAGTTACAACGCCGTGCCTACAGTATTCCCTTCTCATTGCTTTCTACCCGACCCTGGTACGAAGGAGCACGTTTGCTAGCAGCACGGCTTAACTTATCTGGGCTTATTCAGCATGAAAAAGGTTGGTTTTGTGTCGATGCCGTCTATAAGGACCTAGACCTTTTTGTCGCGCAGCATCTTGACAACTGGCGAGATCAAGTTCACGCCCTCTATGGTTATGAAGATGGTGCCTTGGAAAGCTTTCGACGAGCTCAGGCCTTGGGTATAAGGTGTGTCTACGATCTGCCGATCGCCTACTGGAAATTAGGGCGACAGATTCAATCAGAGGAAGCTAAGCTTCAACCTGAGTGGGCATCAACGATGCCTGGCATCCGAGACAGCATGGCGAAGCTCTCCAGAAAAGATGAAGAAATCGCCCTTGCAGACACGATTGTCGTGGCCAGCACATTTACTCGCAATTCATTGAAACTATCTCCAACTTCCTGCTCTGAAGTTATTGTTTCTCCCTATGGCGCGCCACCAGTCACACGTCCTCGCACAGCATTCAACCTGGATCGCCAACAGCCTCTGAAGGTGCTCTATGTGGGTAGTCTCAGCCAAAGGAAAGGACTTTCCTATGTGCTACAGGCAATCGCCCAATGTGGCCCCTCAGTCAGGCTAACCTTAATCGGTCAAAGAGTTGCCCCCTGCATTCCTCTCGATCAAGCATTGCAAGAACATCGTTGGCTTCCCTCGGTTCCTCATGCTCAGGTACTTGAGGAGATGCGAGTTCACGACGTGCTACTTTTCCCATCGCTGTTTGAAGGTTTCGGGTTGGTGATCCTAGAGGCAATGGCACAAGGGTTGCCAGTGATCACGACTGCTAATACAGGAGCACCTGACGTGCTTACCCATGGTCAAGAAGGTTTTATCCTGCCCATACGAGCAGTGGAGAAGATTGCCCATGCCCTTGAGACTTTGGAACGTGACAGGAGTTTGTTGGCAAAGTTGGGGAAAGCTGCACAAATAAAAGCCAAACAATTGTCCTGGCAGGAATACGCAAAAAATATTTGCCTTCATTTGGAACAGAATACTCACTAATCAAGTTTGTCGAGGTTATACACATGATGTCCAGAGCTAGATACCATTTGAGGGAATCCATTAACTACAATCCATTTCTATTTTATTTATTATTCAATATCTTTGGAAAGGCTAAACAGAGAGCTGTTACTCAGGACACAGACATAGTTATTGAGGGGTATCCCCGATCAGGAAACAGTTTTGCCGTTGCTGCTTTTCGCAGGTCTCAATCAAACCAGGTAAACATCGCCACTCATGTTCATACTCCATGTCAAGTAATCAAAGCTGCCAAGCTAAATATTCCTACACTTGTGCTAATTCGTGAGCCGGTTTCGGCAGTTATTTCACGTATGTCTCTGGGAGTAGAGGTTGCCAAACGTAAAATTGAAAAAGGTGAAAAGCTCAGGAAGAAGCGGTATAGTGCTACATTTTCTGATCTGTTTAAAGCTTATCACAAGTTTTATTCCTGTCTTCTCCCAATTAAAGATAGCTTTGTTATTTCTTCTTTCGAAGAAATTATATCTGATTTTTCTCTCTCCATTGCCAGGCTAAATACAAGATTTAATACCAATTTCGAGCTTTTCGATCACACTCCCGAAAACGCAAAAATAATAATTGAATCCAGCAATTTCCACCTTGGACCTAACTCTTTGAGGACAGCCATCAAAAATAGGTTGTATAGTGAATATTATGAAAAACAAAATGAAATTAGTGATAAAGTTGCAAAAGCACAAGAGATTTATTGTAAATTTATCGATGGTGTAATATGATCATTCTGATGTGGGCACCTATTACTGAAATATGTTGATAAATAGAATCAAGTTATTATTCTGGATATATTTCTGGCTACTTCTCTTAGAGGGTGCCCTAAGGAAATGGCTTATTCCCGAGCTTTCTACTCCTTTGCTGATTATTCGAGATCCAGTTGTTCTCCTTATGTATTGGTACGCTTACAAGGGCCGAGTTTTTCCAGATTCTTCCTTTATAAAAATTTTATTCTTGATTGGTTACCTTTTTGTCCTCTGGGGTATCCTTGCAATTATTCAAAACGACTCTTCTAACCTTATTGTGGTTATATTTGGACTAAGAACAAACATCCTACACTTCCCATTCATATTCCTAATCCCAAAAGTTTTATCTCGAAAAGACCTATACAACATAGGAAAGGTATTGTTAGCTATTGCCTTGCCCATGGCAGTGTTAATGACCTTTCAGTTTCTCTCTCCATCTGGTGCCTTTATTAATCGAGGAGCAGGAGGAGCTATAGAGGCACAGTTGCCAGCTGGACTTGGGAGAATTAGACCTCCAGGAACTTTTACTTTTGTAAGTGGTCCGGTTGGTTTATTTCCTCTCATCGCAGCATTTGTTTGTAACGCCTTTCTTGAAGAAAAGCAATATTCTCCATTACTTCTAATCTTTTCTACTCTTGGGTGTATACTAGCTTGCGTAGTTTCTGGTAGTCGCGCATTAATTGTAAACATGTCAATTGTCTTCTTAGCTTTCTTCTTCTTGGCTCTAATTTGGTATAGAGCAAAGCTAGGAATTAAAAACTTCTGGATTCCTGTTTCGATAGCTACTATATCTCTACCCTTCTTAGGGGTTGTTGAGGAGGGAATCGAAGTTATATCATCTCGATTTATCAGGGCATCAGCCGGTCCAGAGGGTCAGGCTGGTGGCTTAATAATGCGAATAATAAGGTCGTTTACGAACCCATTGACAAATACTGATGCCCCATTTTTGGATATGGATTAGGATTAGGAACAAATGCTGGAGCTGTACTTGCTGGAAGATTACCGGATGAGAGAATCGCTGAAGGAGAATGGTCAAGAGTTGTCCTCGAAAGTGGGTACCCTTTAGGTATTATTTTTATACTTTGGCGAATTTCTCTATCTTTTGGTTAGGAACTAGATCTTGGCTTGTCCTCTTAAATTATAATTCCTCATTGCCAATGCTGCTATTCAGCGCCTGCGGACCTTCCTTAATAATTGGGCAATTAAGTTCACCGACGAACCAAGGACTAATGGCTCTTGGATCTGCCATATGCTTATTATCGGTTGTATGTGAAACCAACGGACGATCTTACAAGGAATGAGAATACTACTCATCAGCAATTACCTTCCTGATGCGCAAGAAAGCATGCAGCGATTTACACAAATGCTAGAGATCGGATTAAGCGAAATAGGTCATGAAGTTAAGGTTATTCGTCCTCATCCCCTTCTTCGGAGATTTGACATAGCTCCATTCTCAGTTCAAAAGCTTCTTGGGTACTTTGATAAGTATATCGCTTTTCCATTTGCTCACGAATTTAAATCATATGTTGAATGGGCCGATCTAGTTCATATCATTGATCACTCAAATTCTATATATATTCCTTATATTAAGCATAAAAAATATCTACTCACATGTAATGACTTATTGGCAATTCGTTCTGCATTTGGAGATTTTCCACAAAATCCAACTGGGCCCTCAGGCAAAATACTCCAAAGATGGATCCTAAACAATATTAATAAAGCAAAGTATGTTGCTTGTATCTCGGAAAGCACTAAAAATGATCTCCTGCGAATCTCAGAAATAAGTCGAGATAACACCTCTGTGGTTTACATGGGACTTAATTATAAATATAGCTCAAATCTGAAAGCAATAGTGAATATAGCTGGGTACGATTTAAGATCAATCACTTATTTTCTCCATGTTGGAGGAAATCAATGGTATAAAAACCGTCTTGGAGTTCTTTCCGTATACAAACGTCTTCTTGATCGGACTAGTGGCGGCTATCCAAAGTTAGTTATGGTTGGCAAACCATTTTCTTCTAAATTAGAAAGGTTCATAAGAGAAAACTCTCTCCATGATCATGTCATTTCCTTAGTATCAGTTCCAAATGAACAACTGGAGGAGCTTTATAGCAATGCAATAGCGCTACTTTTTCCTTCCTTAATGGAAGCTTTGGATGGCCAGTAATCGAGGCTCAGGCATGTGGCTGCCCAGTAGTATGCAGTAATGAGGGACCACTTCCAGAAGTTGCTGGGGAAGCTGCGCTCATGGCACCGGCTCTTGATGAGGATCAACTTGCAGATGATCTATATTCATTAGTGATTAATCCTGAACTACGATCTGATCAAATTAAAAAAGGACTGGAGAATGTCAAGCGTTTTTTGCCAGAAAAGATGATTCAACAATATGTAGACCTATATGAGAAGATCGCAGCTTCTTCTTCTCCTTAGTTCTATGCAAATTCTACGAGTTATATCATCATTAAATCCAGTTGGTGGAGGTCCGGTTGAAGTTATTAGACAGGTAGTCCCGGTTTTAAACTCTCTAGGCCATAAGATTGAGATCGCCTGTCTGGATCCTGTTTTCACAGAATGGTCTGTCCAAGGAGCAGAGACTACACATTGGCTAGGTCCGGCACTTACCGGATATGCCTATTCTTCTGAATTAGTCTCCTGGTTAGCAAAGGAAAGCCAGAGATTCGACTGTATTGTGATTGATGGAATATGGCAGTTTCATAGCCTTGCTACTGTCTTAGCCACTCAACGCTTAAACATTCCTTATTTTCTCTACCCTCATGGTATGCTTGATCCGTGGTTCAGGCGAACTTACCCTCTCAAGCATCTCAAAAAACAACTGTATTGGCTGTTAGCGGAATCCTATGTTTTTAGGCATGCAAATTCTATCATATTTACTTGTGAACAAGAACGACTCTTAGCAAGAGGATCCTTTTGGCCCTATAATTGTAGTGAAGCTATTGCACCCTTAGGAATTGCTCCTCCAATAGGTGATCCTTCTATGCAGAAGGCATTATTCCTCTCTACGTTTAGTCACCTAGCAGACAAGCGTATCATTTTATTTTTAGGGCGGATCCACCCCAAAAGGGCTGTGACCTTCTTATTCAAGCTTTTGCTCATGTATCTCATTATGATCCTAATCTTTATTTGGTGATGGCTGGTCCAGATCAGATCGGTTGGAAGAAGGATCTCAT
>JAAUUJ010000203.1 GCA_012030715.1 Synechococcaceae cyanobacterium SM2_3_1
ACGCCTGATTCCCGAGATTCTCCAGGCAACGGTCCCGCTTTTACCCTCGGATCGGCCCCGCTATTTGATGGGTGTGGGATCCTATGCTGAAATTCGGGCAGGGGTGGTGGCGGGTGTTGATCTGTTTGATTGTGTGATTCCCACCCGCTATGCCCGCCATGGGGCGGTGATCAGTCGGGGCCAGCGCTGGAATATAAAAAACGCGGAGCATCGCTCTGAACTGGGTCCCCTCGATCCAGACTGTCGTTGCTACACCTGCCAGCACTTCAGTCGTGCCTACCTTTGCCACCTGATCCGCGCCAAGGAGGTTCTGGGCTACACTCTCCTCTCCATCCACAATGTTGCCGAACTGATGACCTACACCACCCGCATGCGCCAGGCCATTCTGGAGGGAACCTTCTCCCTGAACTGGGATCCCTGGTTGCAAAAGCCGTAACCCTGTCCAAGCCAGCTGAGCCCTCCCTTAGGCTATTCCACAGGTCCAGTTCTCCTGAGAGGCCGCAACTGACCCACCCTCCACTCCCGCTCCTGACTTGCAGGTTGTCCCTGAACAGGCGACCATGGAAGATCGGGAGATTGTGTTGATTTGAGATCACTGTGGACAGGAACCATCCAACTCTGCAGGCGCTGGGTTTGCCGGACGGGGCAACCGATAGTGCCACAGGTACAACCAAGGCGCAGCTCGATCTGCTGCTTTTGGGACTTGAGTGTTTAAGTGGGGAAAGCTCTGAGGCTGTCCTGACGGCGGCGACGGAGCTGCAGCTGGGCCAGTGGGTCAGTGACCGGGTGAATCTGTGGCGTCTACGCAATGCCAATCCCCTGCGGCGCAGTTCCGGGGGTCGCAAGCGGGTGGATATTGATGAGGCGCGCGCCCTGGTGCTGATCATCTGTCATCTGGCCCGGCAGCACTATGACCAGATTCGGGCCACCGTCACCCATCTGGAGGCTGCAGTCAGCGGTGAGCGCTCACCGTATCGGGAAGCCATGGTGGGAGACTACCTGGATGAGTTTCATGCCCATTACCGCACCCGCATGGTGGATGGGGATCAGCGTTCCCAGGATCAGATTACCGAGATCGGTCTGCGCCTGCTGCTGGATCTCCTCTTCTACGCCAGTAAGCGGGGACCGCAACGGCTCTGGAGCGCCCTGCTGCAGCGACCGGAGATGAACTTGCCCGAGAGTTCTGAGGCGGAAGAAGAGCTGAACAGCGCCCTGACTGAAGGGGACGAATAAGCTGCAGGTATCGCCGCTATCTGGATCATCACTACTCAACCTATCCTCCACGTCTTATGCCATTTGCCACCATTAGCCAATCCTATGAGCACACCTCGGTTGCCCTGCACCTGCAGGGGGAAGCCCAGACGCCCTCCAGTACCTCTCTCACGCCGGAGATGATCTCTCGCGGTCTGCAATTTCGGCTGGAGATCAAGCAGGCAGAAACCCTCAAGCTCGTCCAGGGAGACCAGAGTATTCTTCTTGATCTGGTGCAGGTTCTCCGCCGCTATCTGGAGTTTGAACTGCGAGGCCAGCCTCAGGGCACCTTTAGTGGCACGGTTGCCATCCGTCCCCTGGATTTTATTTTTCATCGGCTGACGGTGCGGCAGGGAGAGGGCATTACGCAGGCGGATCTGGCCATGACCCAGCTCTACGATCTACTGGAGGTTCTGGAGGATACTTCTGCCGATCTACCGCAACTGGCGCACCTTAAGACCATCAAACCTCGCTCCAGCAATCTCTCTCCAGCCCCGATCGCGGCCCTGGTGGTGGGCGGTATTGGTCTGGCGGCAGCGGTGGCCTTTTTGGGCGGTCGGGGAGAAAGTCCCCAGGAGTTACGGGGATGATCTGGCCCGCTCCACCAGCACGGTTGAACTGGAGTCGGATGCACCCGCCTCGGCCCCTGCCACTCCTCCCCGTGAAGCGGAGATTTCGGAGAGCTCAACGTCTGCCCCGGTGCCCCCCCCCCAGAAGCCCAGTCCTTGCGGCAGGAGGATGCCAGCGCAGTGGGGAACATTGTCCCGGCAGACGGCTCTACTCCCACCTCTGTCAGCCCTCCAGTCACCGGAGAGACGACCACCGATCTTTCTCTGGCCGGACAGGAGCTCCAGATCAACCTGGCCACCTCCTGGGATGCTCCTGAGGATCTGACGGAAGATCTGCAGTACAGGGTTCGGGTGGATCCCACAGGTCAGATTCTAACGGCCAGCCCTGAGAATGCTGCCGCCGCTGATTTGCAGGCTAGCACTCCTCTGGAAGGGATCGCAGCAACGGATCCCAGCCCCTTACCAGATGGCAGCGAAGAGTTTCAGGTGCTCTTTACCGCAGAGGCAGAGTCAGGGTAAGTCCAATCTCAGACCCCCCAGAGGCGGCTGCCACAGAGGAGCAATCGGAGTAAGATTGTCTGCAGTTTGTTTTCTGCAGGGATCATGTCTGTTCTGCCCTTCTGGTCTAAGGTGATTGCCTCGCTTGGGGTGCTGGTCTCTAGCCCCTTTCCTTCCCTACCCGAGACGGTTCTGGCAGCGAATTCGCTCACTAACCCTGAGTTGCAGGTGGGAATTCTGCAGCGTTTTGGAGAAGAGGCAGCGGATCAGGTGGAGATTCTGGCCCCCCAGGGATCCCAATTGACCCTGAGTTTTGCCGATAGTCATGGTCACACCCAAACCGAGCAGACTTCACGGGTGACCATCGGGATCGTCAATCAGGCTCTAACCGCACCAGAACAGGTGGAACGCCTGATCCTGAGCAGCCACAAAGCCTTTGAGAGTGCCTACGCCAGCGCCCTGGAATGGCAGGAACGGGGGATCGAAACCGAGGTGGCTCAACCGGGAGAATGGCAGGTGTGGGCGGAACGGGATCGCTACACTTCAGCCCAGTACCAGCAAATTCTGCGCTATGCCCAGGACCAGGGACTGGCCTCCACCCGTTTATTTCAGGAGGAACGCTCGACTCGGCCTCTGCTCACCTGGACTGTTAACAACTACCGCTATCACCGCAATCGGATTCAGATCAGCTCGGATGCGGGTTGGATGCGCGTGGGGGACTACCTTTATGCGGGCAACGTCACGATTCAGCCCAATGCTTATGGGTCCTACACCGTGGTAAATACGGTCCCCCTGGAAACCTATTTGCGGGGTGTGGTTCCCCATGAGATCGGACCAGGTGCCCCCACTGCTGCCATTGAAGCCCAGGCAATTCTGGCCCGCACCTATGCCCTGCGCAATCTCCACCGCTTCGCCACTGATGATTATCAGCTCTGTGCCAACACCCACTGTCAGGTGTACCGTGGCCTGAGCGATACCACAGCTCGCACGGATGTAGCTATCGAGAAAACCGCTGGACAGGTGCTCACGTTTAACGGTGATCTGATCGATGCCGTCTATTCCTCCACCAATGGTGGGATCTCGGCTGCTTTTGAAGACATCTGGGAGGGCGATCCCCGCCCGTACCTACAGCCTGTGGTGGATCGACTGGATCCTGGATCTCTGGATCTAAGTCAACCGCAATCTTTTCGTCAGTTTTTGAGCGAAAATCAGGGCTTCAACGAAGTGGGGCTGTCCCGGTTTTTCCGCTGGCAGAAACCCCTGACCTTGGCCACCCTCAGTGAACAACTGCGCAACAACGAGCGCTTTCTGGGCATGGATCTACCAGTGTGGCAACAGATCGCTGGCTTGCAGGTCCTGCAGCGTTCCGCCAGTGGCCGCGTCCAACAACTTCAGGTGGATCTACAAACAGACAGGGGTCTGCATTCCTTCACTCTGGAAAAAGAACAGATCCGGCTAGCCTTTCCGCTCCTGCTCAGCACGATGTTTGCCCTGGAATCGCTGATGGAAGGAACCACTCTGGTGGGCTACACCTTTGTGGGTGGGGGATTTGGACACGGGGTAGGCATGAGTCAATACGGCTCCTATGGCCTGGCGAACCAGGGCCTTAGCGCACCTCAGATCCTCAGTTTCTACTACCCCGGCACCACCCTGGCGTCACTGGGAAGTCTGTCCCTTAATCTCGATCCCAATCGTCCTGGATAGGGAGACATCCCTATTCTTCAAGAGCTGCTGGCTGATCCGCCAGTCACTGATTCAAATTCAGATCATTCGGATCGCCTGTACCTAAAAAATAGCGGCCCAAGAGACGTTGTGGTTCAGGCTCGGGAGTACAGCTACGGGTGAGGAGCGTATAGCGTCCCTGTTCGTCATTACGGGCCCGTAGGATCAAGGCACCTTCGGGTTCAGGGCAGGTTTCACTGGGATCTTCCTGGAAGATCACCCGGCCCTCCAGGGGTCCGTAGGTGCTGCTGCTCCAGAATACGCGATCTTGGCCCAAGAGGTTGGTATAGGTTAGCTGCGTCCCGATCTGCCATTGAGGGCAGGTAAACAGTACATCTCCATCCGTCCGCAGAAAAGGACCACTCACCAGTTCAAACCTTCCCTGCAGTTTGCCTCGGCCATCCGTGAAGATCCCTTCCTGCAGAATTGAGGGTAAGAGAGGAGCGGGGCCGGGGGCCAGGCAAGACAGGGTGGAAATTCCGGTGGTTGCGCCTACCTCGGGACTGACAGAGGAGGTCACCATAGCGTCACCACATCCCAGCAGACTCAGGATCGGGAGAAGGCTGCAGATCCAAATACGTTTCATATCGATCACTCCTGAACACCACCTGAATCGTAACTGTCGAATTGCTCCTTGACTAGATACAGGGGATGGGTAAGTGATCAATCCCTGACACACACTATTTCAGTAAATCCGCGCTACCTGGATCCGGAAGTGTGAAGCCCTCTGGGGGGGGAGCAGGGGGTGGGGGTGGCTTCCTGACGGGGGGGGAATGTACAGCTGCGGAGGGGTGGGATCGCCTCCGAGGGCAATCAGGATCGCCTCCAGTAAAGCGGCTCGTTCCTGCCGCGTCAGGGATTGGACAGCAACCTTGTCCTGGGTATAAGGATTTTTCGTCAGGGTCTGGGATCCGGGATAGGCCTGGGCAAAGATGGCTTCATTTTTTTCCAGATAGTCCGCCAGGGTCAGCTTCCAGTCAAAGCGGTTGGTGAGGGCCCGAGCCTTGATCTGGAGGTGGTAGAGCATCATGCGCCGGACCAGGGTATTGGTTTCAGGATCCCCTGTCTCTGGATCAATATACTGATACTGATTTTCACGGGGCAGAGCGGGTAGCGTCTCATACACCTGCTGGGAAGCTTCCGGCACCAGCCGCAACTGGGCTTGGGCAACTGGAGCAATTAGGAGCACCAGAAAACTGGAACCCACACTACTGATGAGATGAAACAGACGCCGACTTAAATCCATGGACATGCCTGGGAGGGTGACCTATGTTGGGGCAGACGGGAATGGCGACTAGCGGGTTCCCTGGAGATCTCAGGTGGATCTTACTGTGCCTCTCTCTCAGCAAGCTCCATCCACCGCTCGGTGCAGGTATCGATCTCTTGAGTTAATGCCGCCAATCGCTCTGTAAGTTCCTGCAGTTTCTCAAATTGATCCGGTGGGTTTTGATAGAGGATTTGTTCGATCGCTGACTTTTCATCCTCCAGTTCTGGGATCCGGGCTTCTAAGGTTTTGTACTCTTTGCGTTCCTTGAAGGAGAGCTTTTTTGATTGGGCTGTGGATTTTGCCGGAGGATCTTGCGGAGGAGATTTGGGTTTCGATTGGGTAGAAGTAGGTTCAGATCCGTTGGACTCCTGCTCCTTTTCATTTCCAGATAGACAGAATAGTTACCTGGATAAGACCGCAAATTTCCCTCGGACTCAAAAGCAAAAATGGTATCGACAGTGCGATCAAGAAAATAGCGATCATGGGAGACAACAATTACGCAACCACTAAAGTCTTCCAGATACTCCTCCAACACCGCGAGAGTCTGGACGTCTAAATCGTTCGTGGGCTCATCCAAAATCAGGACATTGGGTGCGCTAATCAGAATCTGTAACAGATACAATCTGCGTTTTTCCCCTCCCGAAAGTTTATGAATAGGTGCATATTGCTGATCCGGAGGGAAAAGAAACCTCTCTAGCATTTGAGAAGCAGTGATCACACCGCCATCTTTGGTTTTGAACAGTTCAGCTACTTCTTTTAGATACTCGATCACGCGCTTATTTCCGTGGGCACTCAATTCATCAGAATGTTGATCAAAGTAGCCAAAGTGAATGGTTGAGCCAATATCAATGCTGCCACTATCAGGTGTTTCTCTACCGATGATCAGGTTCAGCAGTGTTGATTTTCCTACTCCATTTCTACCAATAATCCCGACTCGATCTTCGGGGCTGAATAGGTAGGTAAAGTCTTTGATCAGAGTGCGATTCTCGTAACCTTTGGTTACATCTTCTAGTTCCACAACTTTCTTGCCAATCCGGCGCCCCACGGTGCTGATATCCACCTTTCGCTGAGCAGTTTTGAATTCCTGATCCTGCATGCCTTGGATGCGTTCGATCCTGGCTTTTTGCTTGGTGCTGCGTGCCTTGGGTCCGCGACTGAGCCATTCCAGCTCCCGCCTGAGGCGGCCTGCGTGTTTCTGTTGACTGCTGCTGGCGGCTTCTTCTGCTTCTGCTTTTTTGGTCAGGTAGTAGGCATAGTTGCCGGAGTAGGAGTAGAGATCACCGCGATCAATTTCCAGAATTCGATTGGTAACCTGATCCAAAAAATAGCGGTCGTGGGTGATCAGGAGTAGACGCCCCTGAAACCGTTGCAGATAAGTTTGCAACCATTCTA
>JAAUUJ010000204.1 GCA_012030715.1 Synechococcaceae cyanobacterium SM2_3_1
CGTTTCTGCTGTAGGGCCTGACAAAAACGCTCGGTCTCGGCCACACTTAATGCTCTGCCAGCATTACCAGCCACATAGCGGTTTTCTCCTGATCCAGCAGGCGGGCCTGCCCCTGATGTAGCTCCTGTTCCAGTTGTGCCAAAAAGGCATCCGCGGAATCGGGTTGATAGCTGCCTGTAAAGGCCTCACTCAGACGGCGGTGCTTGGCTTGAAAGGTTTGAAACACACTCAGAATGTTTTCCAGAAAATCCGGTAGATCTAGCAGCCGCAGGGTATGTCCGGTGGGGGCGGTGTCCAGCAGGATCAGATCTGCTTCCCCTGCCGCCAGCAATCGGTTCACCTCCAGGATGGCCATCAGTTCATCCACCCCAGGCCAGGTCAGATCCCAGACGGGCAGGATATCATCCCGTGTAAACCAGCTGCCTCGCTCGGCGATCAGTTCCAGGGCATCTCCATAGGTGGTTTTAAACTGCGCCAGCAGAGTCTGGGCATCGAGAGCCTGGACACGCAAATTAGGCTGATCGGGAATGGTTAGAGGAGCGGAACCCACAGGCAAGGCGAGAACATCCCCCAGAGAGTGGGCGGGATCGGTGGAGAGCAGGAGTATGCGACGATCCGGAGTGGCTTGGGCCAATTGGAGGGTAAGTCCACAGGCTAGGGTGGTTTTGCCCACACCCCCTTTTCCACTAAAGAGGATCAGTTGTCGATGGGGAGAGAGCAAAGGGGCCATTGTTCAATATCGCAACAGTTATTGCTATCCTACGGGACGGTCGGGAGCTTGGATTCAGGCGATTACTATATTGATCCTGATCACCTTGGCTGAGATACCCTGATCACCCCTTTGGAATGACGGTGCTGATAGAAATAAAGCATTTCATCGGGAGACGTATTATGACCTGCAAGACCTGTGGAGGCGCTGGCTGGATCCGGCTGGAGGAAGAACCCTATCTGTCTGGATATATCTTGGTCGATGAGGAGGTTCAGGTGAATAACCTGGGGACATCCTATCAAGAGGATTATCCATCCGGTTATGTAATCCAGTCTCAGGAAGATGCCTCTTTGCAGCCCTGTCCAGATTGTTTGCAACAAGCCAGGTGCCCTGAGTGTGGGCATCTCGTGCTGAGGAGTACTGAGGGGCGAAGCTATTGTTCCGCCTGTGAGTGGGAGGAGGAGGTGAGCAGTTCTATTGGAGATCATGCCGAGATCATAGAATCAGTGGTCAATCCTATTTGAGTGATTGCTGAGTAACCAGGAAAATTTTAGAACTCGATCTCAAACTCCTCAGGATCTAAGCCCCAGTTGCACCAGGTGATCACTTCCCTTGCAGACTGGGCAGCTTAAGGATCAAGACCCTATGCCAGCTTCAAAAAACTGCTGTGCTGTTAGAGATAGGCTAGGAAAGATCTTGGAGTAAATCTGATCATCCCCTTGAAATCTTTCAACCCGATATTCATCCTCCTCGAGATAGTAAATTGAGATCGTTACACAGCTAGAGCAGATCCGTCAGGAGGAAATCGATGAGCCAGAAAAGTAAATACACTATCGTGATCCAGTGGTCTGACGAGGATCAGTGCTACGTCGTCTTCCTGCCCAAAATCGCAAGCAATCCTCTGTAGATGTCCAAGCTCACCAGTCTGCATACACAAGAGACTATAAATAAATGGAATCATTTATACCGAAGCTTGGCCATAAAAATGCATCCTGATCCGCTAAATGAGGCCAGATCAGCACCGGATCTTTCCTTAACTATCACTCAGGGGAGCGCTGCAGAAAAGCCTGAGGAGGACTATCCATCTGGTTATGTGATCCAGTCTCAGGAAGATGCTTCTTTGCAGCTCTATCCAGATTTTTTGCAACAAGCTAGGTGCCCTGAGTGTGGACATCACTTGTCTATCTCAGGGAAAATCTTTCTAATGCATTTACCAATGTCTCTACAGCGATTGGTTTAGCCAAATAGTATTGGAAGCCAGCCTCAATCGCTTTTTGAGCTTCAATTGGAGTGGAATAGGCAGTTAAGGCAATCGCAGGAATCTGACCACCCTGCTCGATGGGTAAAGCTCTAATTTGCTGCATAAGCTCATACCCGTTAGTGATTGGCAATCCAATAGCGTAGACTAATGCATCGAATTGCTGGCTGGTGATCAGCTCAATAGCTTCTGCAGAAGACTGGGCTGTTTCCAGCATAGCTCCAAATATGCCAAGTTCAGAAGCAAACACAACTAGATTCATGAGGTCATCCTCAACCAGTATGATTCGAATCCCCTCTAACTTATCCTGGGTTAACTCTGGAGGTGGTACTGATGACAATGGCTGCTGTGAAATGACTTTGGGCAGGGTAACTGTAAAGGTAGAACCCTGATCTTCACCCTGACTTTCTACTCAGTAACAATATATACCTGACTCTGCGTTTCCTGAACTGGGAAGATAGCTCATGGTAAGAAGTTGTGATGTCAACTGAAATTGAAACCTCAGAATCTGATCAACTGACACATAGAAACAGGGCTCGAAAAGCTGGGCTATCTGCCCCCAGTGAGAAGCCTGATATTTATTTTGTTGTTTGGGACCTGAGGTAAGAATAATTTGCTCGTTCAGATAAAGGTCAAACCAGTAGCAAACACCATGACAGTTTCCAGCTTGAGTTACGGGGAGCTCGATAACTTTATCGACTGCTTGAAAAGGAATCTTTGTAAAGTCAATATCAGCAACACGTACAAGTGGGGACAACCAACGATAAGAATAATTGTCGACCTGGGATTTGATAATATAAGGCCAGGAGAATTCATTAAACAAACTCAAGTCAAAATTACAGACCTTATCTACTAATATCTGCTTTCGCAGAGAGTCACACTCAATCAGTCTTGCCCAAAAAGTTGCGGATGCCGGAATTAGTTTTGCTTGAGGATGTGCAAGCTTTGTTAGGGTATGATCAAGGGCAGAGATTACTCCTTCATCAACCAGATTCATCCCAAAGATTTCATGAACGATTACATCAGGCGAAACACCAAGCGTCTCAGGCTTTAGTGAATTAGAATGACTGGTAATCACTTGAATTTTATCTTGGTAGCCGTTCCGCTGAATGATTGATTGAGCCTTGGCAGCAATCATCTCATTAGATTCACAAGTGATCACACGAGCCGCACCTGCCCGTGCTGCCATCATGGCAAGCAATCCAGAACCTGTTCCGATCTCAAAAACAACAGAGTTATGATCAACAGCAGCTTCAATAGCTTTCTGGTAAGCGAGGTTTCTTTCGAGATCATTCATCATTAAATAATGCCATTTTGCAGCTGATGACATTTGGATCTCACGCAGTAACTGGTGAGTAGGAGGATGATCTGGTTTGATTAGAAGTGATTTTTTCAGGGCATTTACTGCAGCAACAGGCTGACCCATTCCCTGATAAGTTCTCGCCATTTCTAAGTAGGCAATGTAGGAATTTTCGTGAATACTTAGAACCTGTTCAATAAACTCTAAGGCAGCAGTATAATGGAAAGTTATTCGCATTAGCATTGACAAGTTAATTAACGCTGCATGATGCGCTGGAATAAGTTCTAGGATCTGCCTGTATAGTAGCTCTGCGTCCCGAAAACGATTAGAAGACAAGGATTCAACTGCTGCCTGCTCTAAGAATATAACAAGATCCCAAGTCAAAGTCTCAGTTATTTGCAGGTTTGCTTCAGGGTTATTATTAGCAATTATTTCGAAGAACAAACAAGTTGCCTCCTCATTCTTTTCTTGAAGAAGCAATATGACTCCTAGCATCCATCCAGAGGAAAGATCGTCAGGATTGTCTTTGAGCTGTTCATGGCAAATCCTAGCTGCTTCAGTATAATTACATTGTGAAAGAAATTGACTGATCTTTTCTTTTGTTGATTGATCCATATGTTTTCTCCTAGAAATTAAATTAATGGAATCTTTGTGTTTTATCTTTAATCATAAAAAAGCTTCCTTCATTAGGTTGAAGATTCGATATGCTCTATGCTTAATTAGCAAGTTTATTCCACTAAATATATACTAGTCACATCTTAGCTAGAGTAATTCACTCCGCCCTTAATGCTTCTTATTCTATCTTATATTTGTAAACAGCCACCCTTCACCCTTTGAACCCCCCTCTTATATTGATTGGAGTCGCAGCCAGGCAGAAACCCTGGGTCACCAGTATGAAGACAGGATCCTGACGGGCTCTATTGTCAGTTTGACCCGCTGTCAACTTCAGGAAAGCTACTCGGATTCTCCCACCCCCGATCTCTCGATTCAGCTCTGTAGTGCTGAAGATTACCACCTCACCGCGGATCTAGGATTTGGCCGCTTTTCAGGACAACGTCGGCAGGGAGCGTGATCCTGGGTCCACCCCACCAGGAGATTGCCCTCACAGGAGGCAGCTCCCAGGGATTTGAAATTACCGCCCTATGTTTGGGCTGGAGTGAAGTTACCTTTATTGCCGAAGGGGAACCTCTGGCTAAACTGTCTGCCAATGGAGTCGTGATTACCCTGGTGGCCATGCTTCTGAAACTGGCGGAATCACCGCTCAAATCCAGAACTGGAGGTCTGGCCTCCTGGCAAACTCAGCGTGTAACCGAGTTACTCCCTTCCCGCTCAAAGATTACCGACTAGAGAATAGATGTGATTGAGCGTCCGCTGCGTTTGTTCCTGGCTCAGATTTGCCTCCACTCGACTACCCGTTTCCAAAATGGCCTGCACTTGTTCCATCTTCCATCCAATCGGTCGGTGATGGAGATATTTCAATCGGATCAAATGGATCACATATTCTGCCAAGTTCAGTTTCGGTGAATAGGGTGGCAAATACACCCACTCAATCTCAATTTTGCCTAGCAATCCTGGAGGGGCGACATTCCATCCTTGAGAGTAGATGCAGCAAGGGTTCTAGGCTTGTCAGGACTCAAAAAAAGGCTAGGACGTAATCCATTACACCTGGTACAGAAAATATCGATGGGTTCATCTTATCAAACTCTGCTCGCATCCAAACTCAATCCCACATTCCGCAGGGCACTTTCCATTCTCAATAGTTTTTTGGGATCTGAGGCGCTGCATTCTTGACCAGAAGAGGATCACAGGCATTTCACTAACAACCTTAACTCAGATGCTCTATTACAATTAGGTCTCAACAGCAAAAGCTCTAATCCTGGATATAGTGCCTGAGGATCGAAATTCTCGATTTTGGCCATAGTCGTGCGGAAGGTGGGCTCTATGACCGTTTCGCCAAACTGACAAAACAAGAAGAGGATTGGGGGCTACTTGATGATGAGCACGGGATCCGGCAACGCGGCTGGCTGAAATGCCTGGATGACCACTGTGCCACTCTCCAAGGGCATCGGGTTGTCTGGCGCAAAGATGCGGATCCGTACAAAATCAAACTCCTGCGCTCCCGGCAAAAGCAAGACCGAAGTTCTGTGGAATCACAAGATGACCGCTAGAATAGGTCATGTAACCTCTATCATTGGTTATCCCAGGTGCTAAAAGTTCTCTTGGGTGGAAAAACGGCAGAGCAAACTCTCTTGTATTTGCAAAACTACGATGAGGGTTACGCTCGTGCCATCGCCGAAACCTTTGGGATTTCCCTGAGTTCCGTCCAAAAACAGCTCCAGAAATTTGAGGAAGGTGGAGTCCTAGTCAGTCGCCCTGTTGGCAAAACCCGAGTTTATTCCTGGAATCCACGCTATCCCTTTCAGGAAAAACTACGTTCGCTCTTGGCTGAATCCTTTCACTTTATGTCCGAAGAGGAGATCCAGGCCTACTACCGAGAGCGACGACGGCCGCGACGAGCCGGGAAGCCCTTATGATCCCCATTGCTTCCGACCTGACTGTGGCCCAATTAGCCGCCCTCATCTCAGAAGTCTTACAAGCCGCACGGATCCCCGCTGTCCTATCTGGGGGAAGTGTCGTTTCCATTTACTCAGACAATCAATACCAATCCCGAGATTTAGATTTTGTCACCGTCGTGGATTTGAAACGAATTACCCCCGTGATGAACGAGTTAGGCTTTATGCGCCACTCTGGTCGTCACTATGAACATCCTAATTGCCCCTAGAGGGTATTTATAAAGACATTCTAAAGGGAGACTCTCTGATTGAGGTGTTATTGCCATACTTCTGGTAGCAAAATCTCAAAGTCAAACCCATGTCTCGTCAACCTTATCCCTCTGATCTCTCGGATGCAGAATAGCAATTGATTAAGCCTTTATTACCACCTGCCAAGTCAGACTCAGAACGAGGACGTAAACGCACTGTAGACTTCCGCGAAGTTCTCAATGCCATCTTCTACTGGTTACAGGCAGGCTGGGCCTAAGACCTGTTGCCCCATGACTTTTCCCCCCTCAGACACGGTTTATAGCTACTAGCGCTAGTGGCAGAAAAAGGGTGTTTGGGAGCACATTAATGCCACACTACAAAAACACTGTCGTCAACAAGCCGGTCGAGAGGAAGAACCCACTGCTGCTATAAAAGGGGGCCAGATCGAGGCTTTGATGGCAACAAAAAGGTGAACGGTCGCAAGCGACATATTCTCGTTGATACCCTGGGATGGTTATTGACAGTGGTGGTGCATGCAACCAATGTGACCGACTGGATTGGGGGCAAGGCTGTGTTGCTGGAAGCAAGCGATGATGCACCGAAACTAGAGCATCATC
>JAAUUJ010000038.1 GCA_012030715.1 Synechococcaceae cyanobacterium SM2_3_1
TGGCCTACAAGGGGGGGGGGGGGACACTGGGGGGGGCTACCCATCGGATTTGAGGCGCTGCTGCTGATCACGTTTCTGGTCTCCACCCTGACTCAGTATTTTGCACCCGCAGAACAGTCTGCCATTCCTCTGATCGTGCCCAAGCGGGATCTTCTGCCTGCCAATTCCCTTTACACCACCACCATGATGGCCTCTGTGATCCTGGGATTTGCCATTGGTGAACCGCTTTTGGGGATCGCCTCCTGGAGTCTGCGCTGGGTCTCTCCAGATCCTGAATTGGGTCGAGTTCTGGTGGTGGGGGGGGCCTATATTCTGGCCGGGTTGATCCTGCTGCGGCTACGCACCGGGGAAGATGATCATGCCGATACCAAAAAGGAGGAAACTCACATCTGGCAGGATATTTGCATCGGCCTGCAGTTTCTCCGAAAGACCCCTGTGGTGCGGGCAGCCATGTTGCAGTTGGTGGCCCTGTTTGCCCTCTTTGCAGCTCTAGCGGTACTGGCGGTGCGGATGGCAGAATTATTGCCCAGTTTAGCAACCTCAGAATTTGGCTTCCTGCTGGCGGCGGCGGGAGTGGGCCTGGGCCTGGGAGCATTCTGGATCGGGCAACAGGGAGAACAGGTGAACTCGCAGCGGTTGGGCTTATTCGGATCGCTGGGGATGGCAGCAGCCCTGGCCCTGCTGGGTTGGAATCACTCCTCTTTAGTCCTGAGTTTGTTTTTAATTGCGGTGATCGGAGGCATGGGTGCCCTGGTGGGAGTCCCAATGCAAACCCTGATCCAGACCCTGACCCCTACGAATCTGCGGGGAAAGGTTTTTGGTTTGCAGAATAATGTTACAAACATTGCCTTAAGTCTGCCGCTGTTGGCTGCAGGGGTGGCGGAAACCTATTTTGGTCTGCAGGCGGTACTGCTGGGACTGGCAGTCCTCACCACAGTTGTGGGCTCGCTGGCCTGGAGAATGATGGCTGTCGTGCAAACAGGAGACTCCGGATCCGAGTGATACTCATCACTTTAGTGAGCGCAGGTTAACACCGTATCTTAAGATTTTACTTACGGTTCACCCTGGGGATCGTGCCTTCCCTCTGCAGCCAGGCTGGAGACGAGCATCCATGCATATTGCGTGGCTTGGCAAACAGTCACCCTTCTGCGGCAATGTCACCTACAGCCGCGAGATCACCCATGCCCTGCTGGAGAGGGGGCATCAGGTGAGTTTCTTTCATTTCACCAGCCCCAAAGAGATCCGCAATGTTCCAGAGGGCTGCCTTCGAGCTGATCTGACTGAATGGGAGGCCCGCTATCGGGATGTGTTGTTGCCCTCCCTGTACAAGTCACAACTCTATACAATTCCGCAGTTGCGAGCTGTTCAGATCCTGATTCGCAAGTTGCAAACCCTGCAACCGGATCTGGTGCATGCCTCCCTGACGCTATCTCCTCTGGATTTTGTTCTGCCGGATATTTGCGCCGGGCTGGGCCTCCCGCTGATTGCCACGTTTCATCCAGCCTTTGATCGGCGGCACTGCACCTTCACCTCCCGCATGCAGCAGCTGGCCTACCAGATCTATGCGCCCTCCCTGGCCCACTATGATCTGATCATTGTTTTTCGGAGGCACAGCGGTCCATCCTGATCCAGATGGGTCTGAATCCAGCGCAGGTGATCAGTATCCCCAATGGCGTGGATGCGGAACGATTTTCTCCCGGACCTTCCACGATCAAAGCCCAGCTACAGGGGCAACGGCTATTTGTTTACCAGGGACGGGTGGCGGCAGAAAAGAATCTGGAGGCTTTGCTAAAGGCCTGGAAATCTTCTCAGCTGGGGGAAAATTGCAAGCTGGTGATCGTAGGAGATGGGCCTTTAAGACGCACATTGCAACGCCGATACCCTGCCCACGACGGCATTCTCTGGCTGGGCTACGTGGCCGATCAACAAAAACGGATCGAGATCCTGCGAGGAGCGGATGTGTTTATCCTGCCGTCTTTGATTGAGGGCCTCTCTCTGTCTTTGCTGGAGGCGATGGCCTGTGGACTGGCGGTGGTGGCCACGGATGTGGGGGCCGATGGGGAAGTGCTGGAGGAGGGGGCTGGGATTCAGCTGGATCCTCGCCAGGTTCAGGGTGAGTTGGAAACCCTGCTACCCCTGTTGCGGGATCAGGTGGAGTTCACCAGGATCCTGGGCCAGAAAGCGCGCACTCGGGTGCTGGAGCGCTATACCCTTTCCCAAAACATTACCGAGGTGGAGCAGGCCTACGCTTATCTGTTGGGGCAACCCGCTAAGCATCTTCCCTGGCAGCGATCCTGGGCCCTGTAGATCATTGAGAAGGCAGCAGACTATTCTGCTTTGCTCTCCTCTACCGACTCTGCTTCCTGAGTTTCAGATGCTAACTCTTCAGATTGTTCTTGTTCCTGTTCTACCTGGATCTCCTCTTCCACCACTTCAGTTGCAGCCACAGCGACGGTTGCAGTCTCCGCACTCACTTCTGGAGTATCGGATGTAGGCTCTTCGGGGGATGGATCTGATTCAGTTTCAGTAAATTCTGCCTCTGGGATCTCGCTGTCTTCAGGGGGGGTGGGCGGATCCACAGGGTTACCTTCTGCATCTACCCAGTTGGCCGTGGTCTCAGACTTGAGCCAGGTGAGGACTTTGCGGGTGAGCAGTTCTTCATGTACCGACTCTCGCAGCCGTTTGAGATCAATATTTTTGGCCTGCTCTCCATAGCTAACGAGTACATCTTCCACCTCTACTTCCAGCTCGGTTTTCCCCACAGCAATACTTTCCCGCTTCACCACCTGACCCAGGACCAAGGTCCGGCAGAGGCGTTTCTCCGCATCGGGCCGAAAGCGCTCCTGCAGTGATTGCAAAGTCTCGGGGGGTAACTGCTTGAGAAACTGGGAGATATTATTAACGTTCAGCCCCTGATCTCGCAGTGAAGAGAGACTCTGGACAATCAGGTGATAGGTTTCCTGGTTAATCAGAGACTCTGGCAGATCAATCTCGACATCCGCCACCAGGGCATCAAGAATCGCTTCCTCCAGATTGGTTTGAGACTGGACCTGGGCTCTCGCTCGAACCGGGTTTGCAGGTGCTGTTTCAACTCCTCCACTGAGGAGAAGTCATTGTTGCTGATGGACTGGACAAACTCATCATCGAGTTCCGGCAGTTCCTTCGTTTTCAGATCGATCAGCGTGACCTGAAAGGTAACGGTGGTCCCCGCCAGCGACTCCTGCATGTAATCATCGGGAAACTGGGATTCAATTTCCTTGGTCTCGTCCAGAGACAGGCCCACAATCCCGGCCACGAACCCAGGCAGGAACTGATCCTCCTGCAGCTCCAGTTGGAAGGCTTCGCCGGATGTGCCCTCAAGGGGGTTGCCCTCCGTGTCAAAACCTTCGTAATTGATGACCGCCACATCCCCTAAAGCTGCTGGTCGATCCTCTACCGGAAGGAGGGTAGCCCGTTGCTCTCGCCAGTGGTTGATGGTGTTGTCAACGTGTTCAGGATCCGGGAAAAAGCGAGTCGGTGAGACGGTCAGTCCCTGATACTCACTGACTTCCACTTCAGGATAAACCTCCACCCAGCCCGAGAACGTGAACTCCTGCTCAGTACTGAAGTTAGCAAACAGCTCCTCCAGCTGGCTGTCCAGTTCAAACTGGGTCAGGGGTTTGGTTTTGATTTCCTCCAGGGCTTTGGGTAAAACCCCATTAATCAGATCATCAATGGCAGTGGCCATCACCCGCTGTTTACCCACCTGGCGCACCACCAGATTGCGGGGGGCCTTGCCTTTGCGAAAGCCCTGCACCTGCACCTGCTGGGTGAGATCCCGAAGGGTTTTTTCGTA
This sequence comes from Synechococcaceae cyanobacterium SM2_3_1, assembly GCA_012030715.1. Lineage (GTDB taxonomy): Bacteria > Cyanobacteriota > Cyanobacteriia > Thermostichales > Thermostichaceae > JAAUUJ01. The sequence goes on from JAAUUJ010000038.1 coordinate 3,836, forward strand.
AGTCTTTTTCACCTGATCGGCCTCCACAACAATGGTTAGTCCGATCCGGCTACCTGGCCGTTGTTCCTGAGTCACACGCATGGAGACACTCACCCTTTTGGTCGACAGAGAGTTGCAGGTCTGCTGGGCTACAACCTACCAGACAAATTATCCTAGCGCATCTCTGCCATTCCTTGAGCAAGGATCAGAAAGGGATCAGGAACTGGATTTAGGAAACCGAGGCTTTGGTCGATTCATCCTCCACCTGAGTAGCTTCTACCGCCAAATCTTTATCGCTTAAACCTGCATCAGCCCGCTTGCTGGGGGGGAGTTGCTTGAGTTTGGTTTCCATCTCCTGGACGGCCTTTTGCAGTTCTTCAATGAATTGCTGCTTTTCTTGCAAATCCCGACTCTTTTTGCGAGCCACCAGCCCAAATTCCACACCTCGCCAGAGGCTGTAGACCCAGGCAAAGACTGCACCAACTCCCGCCGCAAAAAGTAGCTCAATCACCAGGGGGGCCTGAAACTGCACCAGTCCCGGTACAAAGCTGACCGTTACCGGATCCGAATTTTGCATACCAAACAGTACCGATACAATCACAAGCGCAAAGATCATCACCAGGTCGATTTGCTTCATGGGATCCTCCTAAGCAGGACAACTCGGATTACGTCTTCCTCACTTCTACCCTGTTCTGTCACGGTCAGATCAAGAGGATATCTTGAGATTCTCAACAGCTAGAGACATAGAGGCTAGAGAGGATCGCCCACTATAATGGCAGCCAATTCCTTCTCCTGTCGAAAAGCACCATGCAAGCCCCCGAGTCTTCTCTCTCTGCGTCGCTTGTGCTGAGCGTGGAGCAGCTCACCGTCATATTGCCCCAGGGTGATGAAGCCGTGGCGGTTGTGGATCAGGTGTCTTTTCAACTGCCCGCAGGGGGAACGCTAGGCATTGTCGGCGAATCAGGATCTGGCAAAACCATGACCGCCATGACCCTCATGGGGTTGCAACCCGGATCCGCTATTGTTTCGGGGCACGCCTGGTTAACATCCACAACACTGCCGCCTGTGGATCTGATCCACCTCTCTGTTGCACAGCAACGCCGTTACCGGGGGAGCGAAATTGCTCTGGTTTTTCAGGAGCCCTCAGCTGCCCTAAATCCGGTCTACAGTTGTGGCTATCAGTTACAGGAAACCATCCGCGCCCATGAATCGATCTCTCGATCAGAAGCGTGGCAGCGCTGCCATCAGCTTTTTGCAGAAGTGCAGCTGTCTTCCCAATTGCTCAGTCGCTATCCCCACCAGCTTTCAGGAGGTCAGCAACAACGGGTGGCCATTGCCCTAGCGATAGCCTGCAATCCTAGTCTCCTGATTGCGGATGAACCCACTACGGCGCTGGATGTCACCGTGCAGGCCGAGATCCTGGGACTGCTGCGCCGACTGCAACAACAACGCTCGATGGCCCTGATCTTTATCACTCACGATCTGGGGGTGGTGGCAGAGATTGCCGATCAGGTGCTGGTTATGTACCAGGGAAAGCCCGTAGAGCAGGGTCTTGTGCAGCAGTTGTTTCAATCTCCTCAGCATCCGTATACGCAGGGGCTGCTGGCTTGCCGACCTGTTCTGGACAGACGCTTAAGGCGATTGCCGACGGTGGAGGAATTTATCCAAGCTGTTGCTACCTCATCCCAGCAGAACCTCTCCTCCCAGGCAGGAGGGATCCATCCGGTCCAGGCCAAACTACGGTTGGAAGAAGTAACCCGCACAGAAGTTGAGGAGCGCCTGCATCACCTGCGGTCACAATCCCCACTTCTACAGGTCCGCCACCTTTCAACCGTGTTTCCTATTCGCGGAGGTCCTCTGCGGCAAAAGGTGGGCGAGATCCGTGCCGTCGATCATGTCAGCTTTGATCTCTATCCTGGTGAAACTCTGGGGCTGGTGGGCGAATCAGGATCGGGGAAGAGTACCCTGGGAAGAACCATTTTGCGACTGCTGCCAGCCCAATCTGGTGAAATTATTTATGACGGGGACGATCTGCTTGGGTTGCGACCTGAACGGTTGCGGCGATTGCGACGGGAACTGCAGCTGATTTTTCAAGATCCGTTTTCATCCCTCGATCCGCGCATGACTGTTGGTGAGACTGTGATCGAGCCGATGATCTTGCATGGTCTGGGCAAAAATAGCCAGGAACGATGGCAAAAAGCAACAGAGCTTTTCCAGAAGGTGGGATTGGATCCCAATTCGTTGGAACGCCTGCCCCACGAGTTTTCCGGTGGGCAACGACAACGCATCTGCATTGCGCGGGCCCTGGCTGCACAACCACGCCTGATCATCTGTGATGAAGCTGTGTCCTCTCTGGATGTCTCGGTCCAGGCTCAGGTGTTAAATTTGCTAAAGCAATTGCAGGCAGATCTGCAGCTCAGTTATCTATTTATTTCCCATGATCTGAGTGTCGTTAAATTCATGAGTGACCGAATGATGGTAATGCGGCAGGGTCGGATCGAGGAAATGGCTCCTGCAGATCAGATCTACAGTGATCCCCAGACGGATTACACACGCCAGCTTATTGCTGCTATTCCTGGCCACCAGAGGACTAAATTCTCCAGGGGTACGAAAGACGACTCTGCCTAATTTTCAGATACCTGTTGAGGCCCTATCCTGGTTAATCTATGTCCTGCTTCGCTACTAATAACCTGGGATCACAGGCTGTAACCTGCCCAGAAAGAAAGACCAGGATCCTGGCAGACCTCTCCCACCCTCCTTGTCTGCCGATCAGCGCAAAAAAGAAAGGTGCAAGCTCTTGTCAACAACTCACACCTGGAAAGGTTTTAGAACCTAGACAGTAATTGTGATCAGCGTTAGGCGGTCATTTAGTGTACACCTACCAGAGGGCGACTTTGCAGAGCAGCAGCCCCATCAGGATCAACAGATTGACCTTCAATAAAGGATCTCAGCATCCAGGCCATCTCTTCATGCTCTTTCATCAGTCCAGTCAGGAAGTCAGCGGTTCCCTGATCGTGGAAGCGGGCGGGGCAAAGATCAATGTGCTCTCGCAGGCTGCGGATAATCTGTTCATGATCTTCGATCAACCTTGCCACCATTTGGGTTGCGGATGGCACATCCCCAGGGTGCTCCTGAAGAGAAGTATTGGCGAGAAATCCCTGTGCCGTACCCACAGGATACCCTCCCAGGGCTCGAATCCGTTCTGCATAGTTATCGATGTTTTCGGTCAAGGCCTGATAATGTTCTTCCCAAAGTTCGTGGAGAGACCGAAACTGAGGTCCAACCACATCCCAGTGATACTTCTTGGTTTTGATCAGAAGCAAATAGGCATCAGAAAGATCACGATTCAATAATCCAATAACTCCCTGACGCTGCTCATCGGTAAGTCCGATATTAATCTTGCGCATCATACCGCAATCTCCTTGCCTTTAAACTAGAGCGACTAACGCTTTATACTTCTAAGATAAGATTTCTTTGTGAACAGACTGTGAAACTGCCTCTAGAAAAGTTTAGTTGAGCGCCCGATCCAGGTTGTAAGCTGAGCTGATCAAAGCCAGATGGGTAAAGGCTTGCGGGAAATTTCCTAGGGCTTCTCCACAGGGTCCAGTTTCTTCGGCATACAATCCTAGATGGTTAGAAAAACCCAGCATTGATTCAAAGATCAACCGACCTTTTTCCAGATAAGCTTTGTCATAACGTCCAGCTCGCGTCAGGGCTTCCACCAGCCAGAAGGAGCAGATATTGAAGGTGCCCTCCATGCCCTCCAGACCATCAGCGGTCGATTCAATGTTATAGCGATAGACCAGATTGTTGGAGACCAGTCCCCCCTGATCGGGTGAACGGAGAGTTGCTTTCAGCGTAGCCAGAATCCGTGGATCATTGGGGGCCATGAAGAAAGTTAAGGGCATCATTAAATTAGCGGCATCCAGATTTTGACTGCCATAGGATTGCACAAAAGACTGCCGACTCTCGCTCCATCCTTGGGTCTGAATGTCTTCGTAGATGGTGTTTCTCACCTGCACCCAGCGCAACTCATCTGCGGGAAACGAGCGCTTTCTGGCCAAGCGTAACCCCCGATCCACCGCCACCCAACACATGACTTTAGAGTAGACGAACATTTTTTCATTGGCCCGCACTTCCCAGATACCCCGATCTTTTTGCTGCCAGTGCTCACATACCCAGTTCACATAGGAACGCAGAGACACCCACAAGTCATAAGAAATGGGGGATCCATACTTGTTATAAAGATACGCGGCATCCAGCAATTCCCCATAGATATCCAGTTGCAGCTGATCATAGGCGCGATTGCCCACCCGTACAGGTTGAGATCCCCGATACCCCTGCAGGTGAGATAGCGTAGTTTCTTCAATCTTGGGGTCACCATGAATACTGTAGAGAATCTGGAGTGGCGAACTGTTATGAGACTCTGCACACAGGGAAGCTAAGAAGTTGATGTAGTCCCTGGCTTCATGACGAAAACCTAAACGCAACAGGGCATACAACGTAAACGCCGAATCCCGGATCCAGCTATAACGGTAGTCCCAGTTGCGTTCACCCCCGATCCCCTCTGGCAGGCTGCAGGTGGGGGCTGCCACAATCGCTCCGGTGGGGGCGTAGGTAAGCAATTTGAGGGCCAGAGCCGAACGGTGAACCATTTCTCGCCAGCGTCCGGAATAGTTAGACTGAGATAACCAATCCCGCCAGTACTGCACCGTTTTCACAAACAGATCTTCACTCTCTTCTGCCGTCAGACAGACATCACAGGCAGATCCTGGCTCAATGGTCTGTAACACAAACGTATAGCTATCTCCCTCATGCAACTGAAACTCAGACTGCACTCCGGCTCGGGCCTCCTGCATGGGCACAGGGCTGGTCAGCCCCACCGTCAGGTTTTTGGAAATAAAAATGGCACTGTCTGACTGCAGATAGGTTTCGTGATCATCACGGGCGTAGTTGAAAGCAGGCTGACATACCAGACGAAAGTTCATGCAACCCCGCAGCACACGCAGCCGCCGGATCAGGCGCCGTTGAGTCAACCCTTTCCCCAGCACTGGCATAAAATCAATCAGTTCTGCAGCTCCCTCTGAAGTCAGAAACCGTGTCACCAGAACATTGGTATCAGGCCAGTAGAGCTGCTTGTAGGTGGTATTCACAGCCAGAGAGGTAATACTAAATCGCCCCCCTTGCTGATCATCCAGAATGGCCGCAAACAGACTGGGAGAGTCAAAACTAGGTAAACACAGCCAATCAATCGATCCGTTCTTGCCCACCAGCGCAACGGTATACATGTCTCCAATAATTCCATAGTCTTCAATAGGTAAGTACGGCATACACAATCATCATTGGTGACAACAGCTGTCTTCGCTGAGGCATCTGAGCGCCCACTATTCAGATTAACCTGCACAATAGAATTTAGCAGATAGTCAATGCAGCCAAACTCTTTTCACAAGAAATTCACTTTTTATAGCAATGATCAGATTTTGATTTATGGCTTGCGTCAACCTGATTTAGTATTCCCGATTCCCACAACAGATTCATGACTACTGACCAGCTTAAGGAACCATCTCCCATTGATAATCAAGCAATCAGAAGATTTCAGCACAACTGCTGGAGCAAGGGAATTGCCATCCTGATCGTGATTAACTTCTCGCTAGTCCTTTTCAATGTCACGTATGTTCCTTTACGACACATCTACCTTCACTACACTCCAACTGTGGTCAGGCTCTATGATCCGGTCAAGGGTATTAAAGATCATCCTGTTACCCAGTCTTACCTGAACTCTGTGCAGAAACTGACTCAAACTCTGCGCAAGTCAGCCCCTGATCAAAAACCTGTAGAAAAACAACTCCGCCAGCTTCGCCAGGACAGTCTTGATCTACTAGAAGATTATTCTTTTAACCCCACTCATCAGACGCTCAAGGCTCTGCAGATCATGCGGCACCACCAGGGGGTTTCCTCCGCAAGACAGGCTTTTCTCACTTTTTGGTCTCCAGACCATTTTACCCCTCAAACTCAGCAGGCAGAACTTGCCTTTTTTCAGACACAGGTACAGCCTCTCTTGCAAACTACGTTTATGCGAACTGTGAATAATACAGGACAATACGTGGATTATTTCTGGCAAATCGATCTATGGTTTGTGGTAGTTTTTGCCTATGATATGGTTTGGCGAAGCCTGACATTAAGTCGTCTGCAGCCCCAACTCTCCTGGGGAGATGTGATCCTGCGGCGCTGGTATGATGGCTTGCTTCTGGTTCCAGTCTGGCGAGTGGTACGACTGATCCCGGCAGTGACACGCCTGCATCAATCCAAACTGCTCAGTCTTGATAAGTTGCTAGTGCAGATCACTCATGAACCTGCTGCCTATCTGGCCGAACGAACTTCGATGTTTATGCTGGTACGACTCATTAACCAGACAAAAACTTCAATCCAGCAGGATGGCATTGAACAACTGCTCACCGCCTCGCAGCCCTATCGCCATGTCAACGGAGCTAATACCAGTACGGTTCTCGTGGATCGCCTGATGCAGCTGGTGATCTACAGAGTGCTGCCCCAGATCCAGCCCGGACTGGAGGATCTGCTGCGCCACAGTCTGACCAGGTCACTGCAGCGCTCCGATCTCTACCGCGCCACCCAGGTAGTTCCAGGGCTAGATCAGTGGCCGGATACAGCCATCCAGGAAATGGCCGACTACCTGGCACACACCAGTTATGAAGTTCTGGCTCATTCCTACGCCGATCAAGAGGGACGATATCTGGTGGATCAACTGGCTGCCAGCTTTCGTGAGTCCCTCCATCAAGAACTGCAGGAAACTTCCACCAAACAGGATCTGCGCAAGTTGTTTTCTGATGTACTGGAGGAATTGAAGTTAAACTACGTCCAGCGCTCAGAAGACTACAATCCTGAAGTTGTATTGACAGAGGCAGATCATTTACAGGAGACAATAAGTGATTCCTCTGTTTGAGCACAACATGCGCCAGAAGCATGATCATCGAAGTTAATGGAGCAAATCTGAGAAAGTATTCACAGTTTTTTCACATCCATTTCTTAATCTTTAGGTTAGTGAGGTTTCGTTAACTTACCCATCAGTGATCATTAGTATAGTAAAGATCGCTAAGAGGGCTGCTCAGATCACGATACGGCACAGTTGTCGTGGAATGAGAAAGGTGCTAGAGCACTAACAAAATAAAAACAGGCAACACAGTTATGACTATGTCCTTAGAATTAATTTCTCGATCAAAATTCCATGCATTAGGTGAATCCACGGGCAATCACCTTACATCAATCTATCTTCCTACTCATATTGCAGGTCCAGAGATCCGGCAGGATCCAATTCGTCTCAAGAATCTACTCAACTCAGTCGACGAGCAACTATCACAGATGGGCATGAATCCCGATCAGATCAAGCTGATGTTGAAACCTGGATTTGCCTTACTGGAAGAGCAGAACTTCTGGCAGCATCAGGATCAGGGGCTGGCTCTGTTCATCACCCCTGAAACAACCCTCATCTATCGTCTACCTCTTGATTTTGAACCCTTGGCGGTTGTGGGGCAGCAATTTCACCTAGGTCCTCTCCTGCCACTTTTCTGCGACGAACAATACTTTTATATTCTGGCACTGAGCCTGAATCAGGTGCGTTTTTTTCAAGCAACAGGCCACCGGATCTGTGAGATTCCACTCCAGGTAGTTCCCCACAGTCTAGAAGAAGCCCTACAATACGATAATCCTGAAAAGCAATTGCAGTACCATAGCAGCGGTGCAGATCAACTCACCTATCATGGTCACAGCACAGTTTCAGGTGATCAGAAAAAAAAAGATGTCAGACGTTTCTTTAACCAGCTTGATCTGGGTCTCCAGCCCTATCTGAATGGCGAATCATCCCCTCTGATTTTGGTTGCTGTGGATTATTTGCATCCTATCTTTCGTGAGGTCAACAGTTATCCTCATCTGTTGGAAGATGGTGTTTCTGGAAACCCTGATCATCTGAAGCTGGATCAACTTCATCAGGCAGCCTGGCCGGTAGTAGCTCCCCGAGTTGAGCAATCTCACAAGCAAGCCGTCAACCAATATCAATCGTTGCAGGGAACAGGGAAGACAGGAGATAGCCAGCAGCTTAATCATCTGCTCCTGGCCGTTCAGAGAGGTCAGGTCAAAACTCTTCTGCTCAGCAAGGGAGATCATCAATGGCGGTATTGGGGAAAAATGGAGCCCGTATCGGGTCAGATTGAACAGCATGACATACCCCAATTGGGAGATATTGATCTACTCGATTGGGCAGCAGTGCAGGTGTTTTTGCAAGGGGGCACGGTCTATATGCTAGATCAAGAGTCCATGCCCGGTGGAGTTACGGCTGCAGCTATCTACCGCTACGAAGTCCCCGCTGCGGTCTAAAATGGGTCAGCTGAATCTTCCTACTGGCAAAATAGGCTTGAGACCTGACGGACATCAACAACGGGCACTTCTTGTACTCAATCCCGAGGCAGGTCAGGGATCTGCTGACCAAGATGTCGAAAAAATCTCGTCGCTTCTCTCAAAAGCCATGGATCTGCAGGTGAAATGGACAACCTCAGTTGTACTTGACCCACCTCATTCAGGGTGATGGGTAGTTGAAAAGCAGGCATGAGGAAAGCGTTACTGTAGCAATTATGTGATATCCGAAGTTTCATGAGTGCTCTGATTGAGAATCTATTGTCACCCGACTGGCTGGTCCCCATGGTCACTGTTATCTGTGGCAACCTGAGCTGGTTACGCTGCATGCAGCTGCCGATAGTCTCATTGCCCTGGCCTATTACTCTATCCCTCTATCCCTGGCAGTCCTGATCAGGCAGCGACAGGATCTCCCGTTTAGCCGGATCTTCTGGCTCTTTGCGGCCTTCATTATTGCCTGTGGTACCACGCATTTGTTGCAGGTATGGACGATATGGCATGCAGCCTACTGGGTGAGCGGAGCACTGAAAGCGATAACCGCAGCGATCTCTATCTACACAGCCCTAGAACTCATTCCTCTGGTGCCACAGATCCTGGCCGTTCCCAGTCCAGCCCAACTTGCTCAAGCCAATCAACTTCTGGAGGAACAGGTGCAACAACGCCAGGAGGCCGAAATGAAATTACAGCTGCTGAATGAAGCCCTGGAAAAGCATGTGGAACAGCGAACCGCCGCTCTCCGGAAAGCCAATGACACACTGATTCGCCAAACTCAGCGACAACAGGTGATCGCCGAACTGGGTCAGCATGCCCTCTCGGGACTGCCTTTGAAGATCCTCTATCAACTGGCGATCCAGAGGGCTACTCAAATGCTGGAAACCGATCTGGGTTATATTCTGAGAAAACGTCCTGATCATCATCTGTTACTGGTGGCTGGCATTGGGTGGGAAGCTGGAACAATTGATCAGCAGCAGTTCAGCTCGGAAATTGTCTGGGATAATGGTTATGGGTTACAAGCCAAAGATCCCGTAAACATAGCCGATCTCAGCAGGGAAACTCGGTTTCAAGTTTCAACTCTGCTTCAGGAGCATAAGGCCAGATCAGGCCTGTTCCTGCCCATCCATAATGGTCCTGATCGTTTCGGTGTGCTTGGAGTATTTACCAGGGCATCCCGTCACTTCACCACCGATGATGCTCATTTTTTACAGGCGATGGCGGTCATCCTGGCCACTGCAATAGAACGCAATCAGTCGGAAAGTGCATTGAAACAACATGAAAGTCGGTTGCGTCTGGCTCTGGAAAATTCCCCGGTGGCTATGTTTAGTCAAAATCGTGAGTTGCGCTACACCTGGGTCTACAACCCCAAACACAATACCCGTACCGAGGATCTGTTGGGCAAAACCGACTGGGAAGTCATGGCCGACGAGAATCCCCACATTATTGCTCTCAAAGAAAAGGTGTTGCAAACCGGAGAAAGTTCTCGGGATAAACTGGCCATCACCCTGAATGGCATTACCGTTCACTATGACTTCATCCTGGAACCGATCTGGGAGAACGAAGAGATAGCAGGATTGATCGGGCTGGCCATCGATATTACCGAACAGCAGGCTCTGGAGCGGATGAAGGATGAGTTTCTCTCAGTCGTCAGTCACGAATTGCGCACACCCCTATCTTCTCTCCACGGCTCTCTGCAGTTACTGACCACAGGAAGATTGGGCACCCTCAATCCCAAGGGACAGCGGCTGGTGGATATCGCAGTCCAAAACACAGATCGATTGGTGCGATTAGTCACCGATATTCTTGATCTGGAGCGATTAGAATCCGGCAAGCTAGAGATCCGTAAAACCACTTGCAACGCGGCAGAGCTGATCACCCAGGCCATTGACACGATGCAAGCCATGGCCGATGAAGCAGGAATCCGCCTGACGGGATGTCCGCAACCCATTCATCTCTGGGCGGATCCAGACCGCATCCTGCAAGTGCTCACCAACTTACTTAGCAATGCCATCAAGTTTTCGCCCCGCCAGAGTGAGGTCAAGCTCGATGTGCGCTACGAATGGGATCAGCAGGTTCTCTTTCGAGTGCGCGATCAGGGGCGGGGGATCCCGAAAAACAAGCTGGAAAGCATCTTTGAACGGTTTGGACAGGTGGATGCCTCCGACTCAAGACGCAAGGGAGGAACGGGCCTGGGGCTACCCATCTGCCGTACTATTGTTCGCCAGCACGGTGGCCGGATCTGGGCAACCAGCCAGGTGGATCAGGGCAGCAGCTTTTTCTTCACCCTTCCCCTCGATCCTGAGAATCAGCGCAACCAGATTGAGCCTCCAACTCTGATGTCATCGGCACCAATCGCTGAAGGCGTAACTGCACCGGAAGCAAAGACAGAATCCTGAACCCGCAGATCTTGACCTTCTTTCAGAGCTGCGCCACTGGAAATTGAATTTCCGTAACATAGCGACTGGGAACCTGTTCTAGTCCCCCTACCAGATAAAACTCACAGTTGGCTGCAATGATCTGATACTGTTCAATCCATTGCAGTAAGTGTACCCAGATCGTGTAAAGATTGATACAGTCACACCGTGAACTGATAGACAGCTTTACGGAAGACCTGAAAACAGCATGATCGTTTATTGAGCCCATAAAACTGACAACTTGGGATCTGGCAGAGACAGGACGACCTGAGCTGGAGTAGTGTAGCTAGAAGACTCTTTCCAACCCTGCTTCCCCCCATTCGAGGGTTACTGATGACTGTATCTCCCCTGACCCCAGAACCGATCCAAAACGTGAATCAGCTGTTGGAACGGTATGCTGCTGGCGAACGTAAGTTTGATGGGGCCAACCTGCTGGAAGCCAATCTGGAAGGAGCGGATCTGCGCGGTTCGGAACTCTTAGCGGCTTATTTGAGTCGAGCCAACCTGCGGGGGGCCAACCTGCGGCAGAGTAATTTATTTGGCGGAAATTTAGCAGGGGCCAACTTGAGTGAAGCGGATCTGACCGGATCGGACCTGCGCAGCACCGATCTGGCAGGGGCACGGCTTTCCCTCTGTCGCATGGGGGAAGTGGATCTAACCGGTGCTAATCTCAGTGGAGCCGTCCTGGGGGGAGCGTGGCTGGGGGGAGCCAAACTTGTCGAAGCCGCATGCGGGGCGCCGATCTGCGCAATGCCGTCCTGGAAAAAGCCAACCTCTTTGGGGCCAATCTTTGGGAAACCAACCTCAACGGCGCCAATCTGCGGCAGGCCAATCTGGTGGAAACCCGCCTCAGTGGAGCTCAAATGGAACACTGCCGCCTGGAAGGAGCGGATCTCGGCAATGCGAAGCTCTGGGGAGCAAAGCTACGGGAGGTCAACCTCACAGGCTCTATTTTACGCGGTGCCTTTCTTAGTGGGGCCAACCTCTGGTCTGCAGTGCTCAAGGAGGCCGATCTCAGTTTTGCCGAGATCAAAGAAGCGGATCTGATGGGGGTGGATCTGACCAATGCCAACCTTAACGGTGTCAGTCTGAAGGGCAGTGATCTGAGTGGCGCCGATCTACGGCAGGCCAACTTAACCGGAGCTAATCTGGGAGGGGTCAGTCTGAGTGGAGCCAATCTGCGGGGCTGTAACCTCTCGGGGGCCAATCTATTTGGGGCCAGTCTGGTGGGAGCAGAACTGCGGGGCGCCCGTTACACCATCAGCACCCGTCTGGCAGAGGGACTGGATCCAGCCAGCATGGGCATGAGCCTGGTGAAGTAGCCAGAGAGAGATATTAACTCAACACAATATCTTCAGCAGGACGCTGGGCCAGCCGTTTCAGTTCTGGTAGCGCAGCACATCTAGGAACTCATTACCAGAACGACCCTCCAGACGAGCCTCAACATGAAGAGCCTGCCCTAGCGCTTCTACTGCCTGCAGCCGTGGCATACCGCGCAGCACCAACCGATCCACTGCGTAGGCATCCGCGGCCAGCAACCGCCGATCATTTGTCTGATCGCGGCGCAACTGCCAGAGGGCCAGACCACTTAACCCCCCCGATACCGTGATCCCTACCGGATCCTGTTGTAGGGCCTCAAATACCAGGCTCAGACCTCCCAAGGCCGAGACAGCAATGTAAAAATCCAGTTGCCGGGAGACCGCTCGACCGTAGTAACCCACCTTGTGGAGAAACAGACTGGCCCGTTGATTGGGGGTAAATTGCTTCCATTCATAGGGCTTAATAAAAATGCGCATCTTCTGCCGCCAGAGGAAAGGCCGTTGTCCGCGGATCACCTGCAGCTGCCGTTCTGGGGCTGCATTGATCTCAACCGAGGACCGTTGACTGGCAGGCAACAGATCCAAAAGCCGCTCTACCTCGGCTAGATCCAGCTGGGGCTCTTCGTAAAAAGAATTCGAGCGATAATCCGAATTCATTGTGGGTATCCCCCCAACCCCATCGCCTGTTTCATCTCGCGCACTGCCCGCTCCATCCCCACCAGAACGGCACGGCTAACGATGCTGTGACCAATATTAAGTTCTTCCATACCTGAGATGGCGGCTACCGCAGCAACATTCCAGTACGTTAACCCATGGCCTGCATTTACCCTTAATCCTAGCGTTTGCGCCTGCTGGGTTGCGTCCCACAGCTGCTGCAATTCCTGATCTCGTACCTTTTCTGATTGAGCCTCGGCATAGCGTCCGGTGTGCAATTCGATCCAGCGGGCATGGGTGGAAGCTGCGACTGTAATCTGGTCTGGATCAGGATCAATAAACAAACTCACGGGAATATCCGCTTTCTGCAGTTGGGTCACTACTTCTGCCAGGCGAGGCTGCTGTCCGACCACATCCAGTCCCCCTTCCGTGGTCACTTCCTCCCGTCGTTCCGGCACCAGGGTGACATAATCGGGTTGGATCTCGAGAGCCACACGAACCATCGCTTCAGTGGCAGCCATTTCTAAATTCAAGTGAGTGCGTACCGTCTGCCGCAGCAGTTTAACATCTCGGTCCTGAATGTGACGGCGATCCTCCCGCAGATGCACCGTAATGCCATCCGCCCCTCCTAATTCTGCCAGCACTGCCGCTGCCACCGGATCTGGTTCTACCGTTCGCCGTGCCTGCCGCACCGTGGCCACATGATCAATATTTACACCTAAGCTCAACAAGGTCCTATTCTCCACGTATCCAGATTCCCACTCTAATCAATCCCTTCCCCTTGAGGAACTTGGCAACCAGAGTAGGATCGCTACTAGTGTTTTCCCATTTTCACCTATTCCATGTCTCAACTCCTCAGGTTGTTCAGAACCGGATTGGCGCTGCTCTTCCGCCGTCCCCTCGTGGGGGTTAATCTAATCCCGCTGATCGGGGAGAAGCAGGTGATCCTGGTGCAGCGGCGAGATACTGGACAGTGGGCTTTACCTGGCGGGTTGGTGGACTGGGGGGAAACGATTGAGGTAGCTCTGCGACGGGAACTGAAGGAGGAAACGGGGCTGGACCTGATCAGGATTGAGAAGCTGCTGGGGGTCTACTCTCATCCGCAGCGAGATCCACGCATGCATTCGGTGTGTATCACAGTGGTCGCCCAGGTGGAGGGGAAGATTGCAGTTCAGGATCAGGGAGAAATCATCCAGGCGGCGATGGTTGGTCTGCAGGATGCGGCTGCCCTGGATCTGGCCCATGATCACAATCAGCAACTGAAGGATTATCTGGATCAGTTGGAGACGGCTTGCTTACGGTAATATCAGGCTAAAAATCCTGAACGAGATGGAACCTCAGCTACAGCTACAATCAAGGTGCGGATTCCTTCAATGCTCGCCGCATCGTAAATCACTATTCCGTGGGATCTGAAGTTCGTGTTTTTTATGATCCCAATGACCATTACCTATCAGTTAATTCACAGCTGAGCACAGATTCCCATTTCAATATAGCCCCTTAAAATATATCCTCATAAGTCCTTTGTCTATCTGTGCAGACCTCATACAAACGGGTCGATCAGCTAAGTACGCTTCCAACTTGAATCATGCATTGCTTGTATCGATTCACTCTCACAGATATCTTGAGGTACTGATAGGCTTTCAATCTAAATCCCTATATAATTTAATTTCTCGAAGCAGATGTGTATGGGGTTAGCCATCTCATGGGTTTACAAGAGCGGAAAGTGATTGAAAGGGTGCAAAACGAAGAACTGCCATCATTTAATCAGCGTTTGCTGGAATACACAAGCAGTCCAATACTTTTTGAGCTAGATAGGGAATCATTCCAAACCAATCTGGATGCCTGCTTTTACCTTTCTGGTTTTCTGAATACTGTTGCTAATGCAGTAGAGTGGGTTTCTCGCCAGCCTGTGGGCAAGCAAGCTTTGGCGGAAGGGATCAACCGGATTGCAATTCGAAATGTTGCCGATCCTGCTGAGAAAAGATGCATGATCCAAGACAAGGTTTGGTATATAGATTCGGTCTTAAGCAGTACCGATAGCGAATGTCGTTTTGGCGATAGTGAGCTGATCAAGTATCTGGAAGAGAACTTATGAGCCCAGAAGAGGTCGCCCTACAACAACTGCCTGCAAAATCAATTGAGCGTGTTCTCAGAATCTTACTGGAACTACGTCAAAAACTGCAGTCTGGACAAAAAGCCACTGTTCCTTACACCAGCTTTTACCTATCGGGGGGGCAGTGCCTACATGGATGGTTGCTGGATATTGCCGAAGACCAGGGTACAACCTGGATTGCACTCCATGCATCAGATGATCCACGTCATGCTCCGATCAGTGTGAGCTATATTCCTCTGGCTGCAGTTACCGCGGTGACTTTGCACCACATCACATCGATCATTCCCCCTCTTTCTTTTGGAGCAGTTGAACTGCCACCTGGTCAGGATATTCCCACCCGCATGAATCTCCGCCAACAGGCCGCCGATCTGGGACAATCCTTAGGGGGAATATGGCCTCAGCCCCCTGAGATTGAAGTAGATTTTCAGACATTTGCAGACAATGACCTCAGCCGCTACCGGATCGGGCAGATGCTGGGTCTATTGGGAGTTGTTTTACGAACACTGCTTGCAGACTCTCTAGGACAACAAGCTCTCCATGAGCAGGTGAGTCGGGTTCGCCTGGTCCACACGCCGACCCTGCAGCTCCAGCTGGAGGCGAGAATTTTAATTATCGGATTTGAGGTGCTTCCTGATACAGGACAGTTGCAACAAGCTCTTTCTGCAGTGTTGTGATCTAGTTC
Organism: Synechococcaceae cyanobacterium SM2_3_1; assembly: GCA_012030715.1. Lineage (GTDB taxonomy): Bacteria > Cyanobacteriota > Cyanobacteriia > Thermostichales > Thermostichaceae > JAAUUJ01. The sequence goes on from JAAUUJ010000038.1 coordinate 19,415, forward strand.
TCCATTCGTTCCAGAATTCATACCAGGTGGTAGACAGCTGTAGAACTGTCCACCTCCTCCTACTCCTCCCTCCCCTTGTCGTGATATTGTTTACAGCGGGTGGCGATTCTGTTAAAGGTCAAAAATTAAACATTCTAGAAGGTAATGGCAAACCGTATGAAAGGATTACCACTAAACCTACTGAGCGCTGGCTGGCTGGTTGCATTGAGCTTAATTTCCCAACCCACTTGGGCTGCAGATGCCTATACTCTGGAAGATCTCCAGGCATTAGCTGAAAGTCAGTCCTGGCTGGAGCTAGCCGAGCACCTTGGCGATGTCCCCCCAAGCCAGCGCGATCAGTCCTGGAGTCAAATTGCAGAGCAGACAACTTTAGGTATTCTTGAGACTAGTTTGAAACAGGAAGCAATTATCGATGGTTTTTTGATCGGGGAAACACTGGTAACCAGCTATCCCAGCCTCAAAGACAGCCCTGAAGTGATGAGCCTTCGAGCTGAAATTGGGTTACAAGCTCATGAGCAATGCCTGCAAGAATCTTTCTATGACACCAGTTATTGCCGTGAATCGCTCACAACATTGGTTCAAGGTGATCCTCAAAACCTGGATCTTGCCTTTGCTGCTGGCAAACTGGTCCGCCTTCACGCTAATCACTGGGTAGCCATTCCCTATTTTCGTCAGGCCCTGGCAACACCTTCTGATTCCCGACCTTGCGGTGACGAAGACATTGCTCTGGCACTAGTGTCTGGCCTGAGTCTGCCCGCCAGCTCTACCGAGATCATTGACGATAGTCTGGCGATTGCTGGCGGATCCTGCTGGGAAACCCTGAAGTCAGTTTTGCTGACAGAGCTGCAAGCAGATAACCCCTATTTTCGAGAGAACACCTGTCCGCTACTACAGAGTAAGCAGGCTTTGGATGAGTCAACTCAGGCCCTTTGCCAGCTCTAGGGTACAAGCCTGTTGCTAATTGCTGGGCAGATCTGGGTTTTCCCTGGCTCAGATCTGTTTTTCTCCAGAAATCCGTTAATCGCCTCTACCACTTGAGGATCAGCGGCGTCAGTCAAAAAGATTGGTCTGGCTGTGCGGGTGAGCAGACGCATTTGTATTATGGGTGTTGAGTTTGAGCCTGTGCGTCTTCGTCTTGATTTCAGTACTTGAATTTCGGCTCCTTCGATCTCATCTAAGGATATGATCTGGGGCGGGAGCTTCAGCCAATGGGATCTTTGAATGGTGATGTGATCTAACAGGCGATCAAAGGTATAGGTACTGGGGCCAAAACTGTGGAGTAACTTGATCCAGCCTGCCAGAAATGGCGAACTCAAGAGAACTGCGAAGATCGAAACGCTCCAGATGACTCCCATGGGTCGTTGTGGAGTGGTGATCGTTAGCGATTGAGATACTGCAGAATTAGCCACGAATTGGTTGATCGCATCCACATCTTCTTCCGTAGAGGCAAGAAAGTAGTCTACCCTGAGCCAGCCGCTAGAGGCTTGTAGTTGTAATCCATTGCCAGACTGATCACTCAATGATGTTGCTTGACGCAGATCACCGATGGATTGTGAGCTCTGGCGAATAGGGGTTATGCGAGTAAGCCTACAATTAACCTGACCACTCTGATGCTGACAACTTAAAACAGAATGATCCATTAACTCTAAAGCTAGCCAGGCCAGGAGACCTGTAAAACCAAAGATACTCAGCCCCATAAAAGTGACAAATCCCTTGGCCAAACATCCAGGATATCTGCGAATGATCAACCGATTGGGATCTGAAAGTTTGATGTCGTAACTCATGCTAAATACCTAAGGATCATTCTATTTTTTGCTCAGCACCTGTGTAGATCAGAAATCTTTTCTATCATTTAGACATCAAAAATTCAAGCCCACAACCCATTCACGGAGTAATCGCATGAGTGCAATTTTAGAGGAAACCCCAACCCGCCTGAAACTGCGTACCTACACATGGCTAACTTGGTGGTATGCGCTCTGGGTTTTAGTCAGCCTTGGAACAGCGTATGTCTTTGTCTGGGAAATTAAATCGAGTGGTAGTGAAATCCTCCGGTGTCAGCGCAGTCCTTCTCTCCCTGCTGAGGTGAGCTGTGAGCAAGTGCGCAGAGAATTTTTCGGTTTCCGCCAATTAGATCCAGTCCGTGTGTCAGGGGTAGAAGCTGCCAATCTGGATAGCTACACAGGCATCCGCTCAGAGGGATCCCGCGGTCTCACGGGACGCTACACAGCTTATCAGCTGCAACTTGTGGCTGTCGGTTACGCGATTCCCGTTGGCTACCCGATCGAAAATGATCAGCCCCGGTTGCAGGAGCCACTGGAGCAGATACAAGCTTTTTTAGAGGATGAGTCTCTGACCTCTGTAGAACTGAAATTCAATAAACCTCAGGAATGGATACCTCTGATCGTACTGGGCGGATTGTCGGGCTTGATGATCACAAGCTGTGTTTTTGGGCTGGGGTGGGAACGGCTTATTCTTGATAAAATTCTGGGCCAGGTGATCATTGATCAGGGCAACTTGTTTGGAAGAAAGCAAAAGGTCTTTCCCCTCCAGGAAGCCAGCGTTTGGGTGCAAGAACCCGTGAAAGATGAAACCCAGAATGAATTTAAGGTGATGTTTCGCTTTTCCACAGACGATGATCCGTACATGTTACTGATCGGGACTCAGAACCAGTCAGAAATTTTTTCTCAACTTGTGGGATCTTATCTAAGCCACCAAGAAAAATCACAATCTTGATGATCTGATGGTGTCTTAGTAAGAATACATACCTGATGATCTGAATTTCTCAACTAATCTGAAAAGCTTAAAACTTGTGACTTTCCCCTTAACAAAGCCTTGAGATCCCATTAACCAGATCATTGCCCAGTCTCTCTGAGCCCACTGCTAGAGTTAGTGGTGATGTATAACCAAATACTTCTGCCTATGAGAACTCGCACGGGATCAGCTGTTCATTTCTGCAGAACTCTCCTCAGTCACGGTGTCCTGGCCAGCCTGTTCACCCTGCTGCTGATCCCTGCCAGTATTGGAGAAGAGACCTTTCTAGAAACCGATCCCGCCGTCAGCCTCTCCGCAGCCGAGCCCAGTTTTACCCTGCAGCTTCTGCACACCAGTGATCTGGAAGGGGGAGTGGAAACCATTCAACTGGCGCCTCGTTTCTCTGCCTGGATCGAAGGCTTTCGAGCTGAGTATCCCGACACCACAATCCTGCTCTCCTCCGGGGACAACTTCATTCCAGGTCCTTTCTCCGCCGCCGCCTCAGATCGGAGTCTGGGTCAGATCTTGGGCCGCGAAGGTATCGCCCGCGCTGATATCAGCTGATGAATGCCATGGGCTTCACCGCCTCTGCTCTGGGCAACCATGACTTTGACTTTGGACCCAGAGGTTTGCGGGATCTGATCGGAGAAGATGAAGGCTATCCCGGCACTGCCTTTCCCTACCTCAGTGTCAATCTAGATTTCAGTCAGGATAATGATCTCTCCCGCTTTCTGGTCCCCAACACCCAGCCACCTCAGCCCAACACGATTACCGGCAGCATTGTGGTGGATCTGCAGGGAGAATCGGTTGGGATCATTGGGGTCACCACTCCCATCTTGAAAACGGTGTCTTCGCCAGGGGATCAGATCAGCATTCGCCCCGCTGCTGAAGACCGCGAAGATGTGCCCGCTTTAGCTGCGGTGATCCAACCTGCCGTGGATGTGCTGCTGGATCAGGGTATTAACAAGATCATTCTCGTTACCCACCTGCAACAGATCAGCAATGAGCTGGCCCTGGCCAAACTGCTGCAGGGAGTAGACATTATTATCTCTGGAGGATCTGATACCCGCCTTCTGGATGGGACTGATCAGCTCTTTCAAGGGGATGCACGCGAAGGAGACTACCCGATCCTGCGCACCTCTCCTGCAGGCGAACCTGTAGCGATTGTCAGCACCGACGGCAATTACAAATACCTGGGCCGACTTGTGGTGCAGTTTGATCCGCAGGGGGTGATGGCCGGTGCGATTGATCCTGAGATCAGCGGTGCTTACGCCACAGAAACCGATGGGCCCTTTCCACCCAACCCGCGGGTGGCGGAGATCATTGAGGCGATGCAGGGGATCATCTTTGCCCAGGATGGCAATACCTTTGGGCGTAGCACGGTGTTTATCAATGGGGAACGCACCTCTGTCCGTGTCCAGGAGACTAATTTGGGGAATTTAACCGCTGATGCGAATCTGGCGGCTGCTCAGGCGGTGGATCCAACAGTGGTGGCCTCCCTTAAAAATGGGGGTGGGATCCGGGCTTCCATTGGAGCCATTGATCCGGAAACGGGAGAACGCACTCCCCCTGTAGCCAACCCCGGGGCTGGGAAAGACGCTGGGGAGATCTCGGAACTGGATATTGCCAACAGCATTCGCTTCAACAACCGTCTTACCCTCCTGACCCTGACATCTGAACAGTTGCTGGCGGTTCTAGAACATGGGGTGGCTGCAGTTGCTCCAGGTGCAACGCCGGGTCAGTTTCCGCAGGTGGGGGGTCTTGCCTTCAGTTACGATCCCACGCTACCAGCGGGTGAGCGAGTCCAGTCGGTGGCCATCACCTCCGCAGAAGCATCCCCTCAGGGTGTGGTGCAGGGGGGTGAGGTGGTGGATCCCAACCAGACCTTTCGCATTGTCACCCTGAACTTCCTGGCGGATGGTGGTGATGACTACCCTTATCCTCAGTTTGCCAGTACCTCAGACCGTGTGGATCTGGTGCCCGCTGATGCCAGTGTTTCCTTTGCAACCGAGGGAGGAGAGCAACAGGCCCTGGCCACCTATCTCAGTCAACTGGGAACCTTTTCCACTCCGGATACTCCCGAAGCAGCAGACGAACGCATCCAGAATCTGGCGATCCGGCCCGACACAGTCCTGAAGGGCACCGCCGCCGAACCCCCACCCTCCAGCCCCAAAGATCTCACCCAGGAGCCCCTGGTGATCGGGATCCTTACAGAAGCCGATCCCTACTCAGATCTGGCCACTTATCTGTCTGAAGCATTGGCCACGGGGGTGGGAGATGAGATTGAAGTGCAAGTGGAGGGAGGAGAAGAGATCTCCTATCCCGAGGCCCAGGCCAAGATTGCCCAACGGCAGTGGGATCTAGTCTTTGCCTACTCCCCCATGAACGGGGTGGCCGCAGCCGACAGCGGCTATACCTGGATCGCCAGGATGTTTCCTCAGTTTCCGCCCTATTACCAGTCGGTTTTCTTTGTGCGCGCAGACAGTCCCATCACCCGCATGGATCAGATCACCGCCACTACCCCTTTGGCCTTGGGCCAGGTGGGTTCCGCCTCCCGCTTTTTCATGCCCCTCTACGATCTCTTCGGCAAAACCGTGACCCTCTCCAAAGATCATCCCCGCAGTCAGGACATTCTGGATCTGGTCCAGTCTGGCCAGGTGGAGGTGGGGGCCGTGGCCAAGTCCGAATTAGCAGATTCAACAGGATTCCGGATTTTGCAGGAAAGCCGTGACATTCCTGGATCCGGTGTCTACGTGTCTCCGCGTCTTCCAACTGAGATCCAAATGGCCCTGCAAGCTGCTCTTTTGAGTGCTGCTCCAGAACTGCAACAGGCTGCCAACTATGGAGAAGGGGAGGAACTGGACTACGCAGAATTTCGCAAGATCACGCAACGGGTGAACGAGATCCTGAACTGCACCAACCTGGATCAAAATCCGGTCCAGCTTTTCTGCCAGTAAGTGCCTGGGAAGTTCCACCCCGAGAGGTAAAAATCTGCCCGAGAGCATATCCTTACGAGTGAGCAAACTTATAAACCAAAACCCTTGCCTGACAAGCTTCTTGTTGATGATGGAAGAAAACCTACACCATCTTTACACAACTTTCCCTTTAACCCCTTACAGAAAATTGTGAAGTCTTCATTCCTTTCCTGCGTTGATCAGCCAGTGGCTAGTTAGGAGTTTTGCTGTTCCAGCCTATCTCTGATTTCGTTTTCCGTAGTCAAAACAAAAAGAGTTTCAACTAATTCCTCTAGTTTCTCTGTCGAAAGCCGTTCGACCTTTTGTTGCAGAGTAGATTCGATCGATCCCACCCGTCGGTTGAGAACTCGTTTGGCCATTGTAAAAGCTTCCTCACGCTTTCCTTCTTGCCCTCCCTGTTGTCTCCCTTGATTGAGAGTAGATTTCTCCCATTCTAGAAACGCGGGTGATAAGTTCATGATTAGCTCCCTCTCCTCTTCCTCTAATTCTTCCTGCTTTGTACTCACCCCGATCCGACAATTGCTCAATGCCCTAAGCACATTCTGTCTCATTGGATCCTCAGGAGCCAGCTCCAGTAGATCAGTCACTGTTTGTTGCTGCACTTTCCCTCGACCGAGAAGCCTTAGCCACAGAGTCTCCCGAATAAGAGGAAAATGATGGATCACGACCAGAGCTGTGCGGAGTAGCGGAGCGAGAAAGTAGACTCCTGCACCCCATTCCTCGGGCTGAATTGTGGCTTGGGCATTGCTCAGAATCTCTTCGGATGCCGTGGGAGTCAGGATCCAGAGAAAAGGTAAATCCGGTTTGTCAAGACTCTCCCGTTTCAGACATTCATCCGGCGGGCATCGGCTCAGATCATGGACATCGTTGGTCTGGAAACCCAGCTCACCTGATGCCCCTACGTACATGCGAAGCACCCGACCATGCATGCTATCATCACCGCATCATAGTATTGACTACATGAGAACAACGGTTTCCATAGACGATGACCTCCTACTCGCAGCCAAGGCTCTGGCATCACAGCGCCAGGTTTCTGTCGGTAGAGTGCTCTCCGATTTGATCCGCAAAGGTCTCAGTGCAGAGGCACAGGTGGAGCCTGGAAGTGGTGGTTTTCCAGTGTTTAAGATTCCTGCCAATGCGCGACCGATTACTCTGGACACGGTGAAAAAGGCAGAAGACGAGTTGTGAGCTTCCTTCTCGATCTCAATCTACTGATCGCCTTAGCCTGGCCAAGTCACATCCACCACCGCCTAGCTCAGGTGTGGTTCCGAGAGAATAGAAGTCTAGGATGGTCAACCTGCCCCCTCACCCAAACGGGATTTATTCGAATTTCTTCTAACCCCAAGTTCATTGATGGTGCTGTCTCACCCTCCGAGGCCATCGGACTGCTGCAGCAGGTGACTCAAGCGGAGGATCATAAATTCTGGCCTGATACGCTCGATTTCACGCAAGGGAGTGAGATGGGAACCCTGCAGATCATTGGACATAGACAGGTTACGGATGCCTATTTACTAGCATTAGCAATCCATCATCATGGTAAGCTCGCTACCCTGGATCAGGCAATTGCAGCATTGATAGCCGACACAACACGAAGAGCACATCACCTGGAGATCATTGCCCAGCCAATCTCTGATCGCTGATCTTTCGAATCCCTCGGGCCAGCATCAGACATTCATCCGGCGGGCCTCGGCTCAGATCATGGACATCGTTGGTCTAGATACCCAGCTCATCTAAATCCTATCCCTCCACTGCTTCTGCAAATTGTTATGACTAAGTCTGCAGGAATGGTTGCAGGCTGGCCAGAATGGAAATAAGCGAAGGTCAGGATCCTGGTTAAAGCCCATCAAAACCGCAAATAGATCTCACGGTACATCCTGTGATCAGGGGTTGCGTCTGTTCAAATTGCACCCTCCCTCAGGCTTTTCGATTGAGGTTGATCCACCATGCCGCATTCTCCCTCCCCTCCCGAGGATCCACGCCGCACAGATTCCGAGCCCATCTACGGCGGTTTTGTGCGCCTAATGATCATGCTGCTCTTGATCAGTGTTTTTATTCCTCGCTCCTTCTCCCTTTCTCTGGTTCCCTACAGTCAATTTATTCAACAGGTGGAAGCAGGTCAGGTGGCCACCGCCGAGATCGGAACCAACCGGATCCGTTACAGCCTTAAGGAGGGGATCAATCTTCCCGTTTCAGGAGAGGATCAGGCTGCACAGGAGTTCATCACGATTCCCATTCCAGAGGACAGTGAGCTGTCAACTTTGCTACGGCAGCATGAGGTTGAATATTCTGCCAGTCCGCCTCAGTCCTCCTGGTTTACGGTGTTGATCGCCTGGCTCTTACCACTGTTCCTGTTTTTTATGTTGAGTAGCATGATTTTCAAGCGCGGTCCTCTGAGGGGCAACCCTTCCCCTTTCAGTGTGGGCAAGAGTCATGCACGCATTTACTCAGAAGGATCTACAGGCGTGACATTTCAGGATGTGGCGGGGATCGATGAGGCCAAAGCAGAGCTGGAAGAGATCGTCGATTTTCTGCAACACTCCAGCAAATACACACTGCTGGGGGCCAAGATCCCCAAAGGGGTGCTGCTGGTGGGTCCCCCCGGTACGGGAAAGACTCTGTTAGCTCGCGCCATTGCTGGGGAAGCACGGGTTCCTTTCTTCTCGATTTCTGGATCCGAATTTATTGAGATGTTTGTGGGGGTAGGGGCTTCACGGGTGCGGGATCTCTTTGAACAGGCCAAGGCACAGGCCCCCTGCATTGTCTTTATTGATGAACTGGATGCTCTGGGGAAATCACGGGCGGGCCCCGGACTCTTTCAAGGAGCCAATGATGAGCGGGAACAAACCCTGAACCAGTTGCTGGCAGAGATGGATGGCTTTGATCCCAACACAGGTGTGCTTCTGCTGGCGGCCACCAACCGTCCTGAAGTGCTGGATCCAGCGCTACTCCGCCCTGGCCGATTTGATCGTCAGATTGTGGTGGATCGCCCAGATAAAAGTGGACGGGAGGCCATTCTCAAGGTTCACGTCAGGAGCGTCAGACTGGGAAACGATGTGGATCTGGCGAAACTGGCGGCCCGTACTCCCGGCTTTGCGGGCGCTGATCTGGCCAATCTGGTGAATGAGGCAGCTCTGCTGGCAGCCAGGCACAGTCGATCTGCTGTAATGATGGCGGATTTTCATGAAGCCCTGGAACGCCTGCTCACGGGGCTGGAAAAGAAATCACGCGTCTTAAACGAACGGGAGAAACGCACCGTGGCCTATCATGAGGCTGGCCATGCCATTGTTGGATCTCTGATGCCAGGTAGCGGTCGTGTGGAGAAGATTTCCATTGTCCCTCGGGGCATGGGGTCTCTCGGTTACACCCTGCAGATGCCCGAAGAGGATCGCTTTCTGCTTATGGAAGACGAGATCCGAGGAAGACTGGTCACCTTGCTGGCGGGCCGGACAGCAGAAGAATTGATCTTCAACAAGATCTCCACTGGGGCCAGTGATGATATTCAAAAGGCCACCGATCTGGCGGAGCGGTTTGTCAGCCTCTACGGCATGTCCCGACAACTGGGACCGATTGCCTTTGAAAAACAGGCCCAACAATTCTTAGGGGATCAACTCCAGGGGCGGCGGGCGGTCAGTCCCCAGGTGACTGAGGCCATTGATCGTGAGGTAAAAACTCTGATCACTGGAGCCCAGCAGGCGGCCAGAGATCTGTTGGGGGTTAATCACACGCTGCTGGAAAGTATGGCCCAAACCCTGTTGGAAAAGGAAAGTCTGGAAGGGGAAGAACTGCAACAGTTTTTGCAACAGGCCCGACCCCACCCTGAACTACAATCCTGGCTCGATTCAGGCCAAACTTCGGATCTCTCGGTGGGTAGCACCAGCAACGGCAAGGGCCATCACTCGGCAAAAACCGCATTGATGACATGAGATCAAGGGGGTGAGTCACTGTGACCATCGGGTATCGCCCACAAGTGGAACCGCGACTGGAAGATCCGCTCCAGCTTTTGCAATGCCTGCAGGAATTACACTCTCAGGTCTATGCCCAGGGACATTTGACGTTTGAGCGCTGGCGTTCCTGCATCCAGCGTCCTGATTTTCTTGCCAGTGCCAGAAACCTGGCCTACTACCTGGCCCTGCGTCGCCATGATCTGCGATCTCTACAAATGGCTCTCATGCCCTGGGGTTTATCTTCGCTGGGAAGGAGTGAGTCGCGGGTGCTGGCCAGCCTGGATGCCGTGATTGCCACCCTGGGCCAGATCTGTCACCTTCCCTCCAGGGACTTGCCGCCCCATCCCCCTTTAGAGGCCTTCTTTCATGGGGATCAACTGCTGCAACAACAGGCGGATACCCTCCTGGGAACCGCGTCTCCCTCTCGCCGTGTTCGTATCATGTCACGCTGCCAACCGAGACCGCTACGGATCAGACCCTTTT
>JAAUUJ010000205.1 GCA_012030715.1 Synechococcaceae cyanobacterium SM2_3_1
GCTGTCGAGCTTCGGTGGTGAGGGGTTGGTTGGTGACTGGCATGGCTGGGATCTCTCGTCGTTCGCGCCAGCGGCCCCTTGGGGCATTGAACGACCCCAGATCATTCAGCCAGGATCAGGGCACAACGCAGTTGTCTCGCCTTGGCCTTGATCCGGCTGATACTGTTGTGGGTGGGTCAAATCGATTTGGGAGATCAGAAGGCATGCTTTCACACGTCAAAGTAATACAGCGTTTCCCAAACTATTGAACTACAGTTAACCCAGGATCCATAGCTTCCAGATCCAGATGTTGTATCTGAAGCGACGGAGAAAAGCCTTATGTAGCTTAGGTTACGTGAAAAACTCGAATAATTGCAAGGAGAATTGGAGATTTTACTCCCCTTCCACCATAAGACTTACCATCGAGATCGGCATTGAACCTTCTCCCATATAGGATCTTTAGTAGAGAGCCTTCGAGCCAGAAGGGAGCAATTTAAAGTTGGGATAGAGGTTGTAAACTCGATAATACCACTTCTCTTTAAGCCTATCTCTCTCCTCTCTTAATCTCTCATCTTGTTCATCAATATTGTCTACATTGCAAATCTCATTTCCTAATTCAATTATTATTGAGCCTTCATAGCTAAACTTTGTTTCTTTCATGACTTCACCTAGAATTCTCAATGACCATCCTGTTTCACTCAAACCATCTCCCTCTCTTACATTATCTTTTCGGTAAGGGCATAACCTTTTTATAGAAGTTAATGCTTGATCGAGATATGCCTTCTTCCTATAATAACTTGATGTATAGAATCCTGATAAGACACCAGTTAGAAGTCCAGTTAGAAGTCCAATTATAATTCCAGAAATAACACTACTTAGATCTAATTGACTTTTCAATCTATAAAATCGCTGAAGGCACAAATGGAATTGATATAAATAGGAAGACAAAAAGAAGAAAAACTTAGCTCTAACTAAGAAATCAGCTCTTTGTCTGAGGCTCAGCGTCAACCATCTTTCAACAAGGGAGTCGTAGTTGAAAGCAATAAACAACACTGGTGTTGAGATTAAGATCCAAAAAACAGCTAGGTAAACCATAGATAAGTGGCAAATTCAAGCACGAGCCTTACAAACACTTATTATATTCCTTGTCGATGTAGTCTTTTTTGAGATTCATGCATTGATAGATGCTCTCATACATTGAGAGAAGCCCTGAAGCTAGGGAGAAAGCCAAGGATCCAGGGCACTCAGGCCCTGCCGGATCCCTAGCGCTTGAGCGTCATGCGCCACCAGAGCCACTCTTCTCGGACTAGAGTTCCATTGGTTGACCTGTGTACTCAATAAAGTCTTTGAGACTTTTGATGTACTGGCACTGGCGAGAGAGTTTCCAGATTTTGATCCATGTTTGCAGAGTTTTCATTGGGGGACCTAGAATTCGGTGATCACCAAGGGGCAGGTTCATGAGCAGCTGTCATACGTGGAGCCCCCCACTGGAGGAACGACTTTGACAGGGGATCAGGGTTCTGCCAGGGTGAAATCGCGAATTCCAGGCCCCATGAGACTCAATGCATGGTTCGATCTGGACCGTTTGAGATCTGCAGTGATCAGAAAGGATCTATGACTGCAGCAGGGCGACAGGCTGAGGGATGGTTCCAGGACGAGAGAGTTGGATCTTGTCGTTGAGGCGCTCGATATGCCTCCGGCAGGCTAGCGCCAAGAGATCCAGCACCAGCTGATCCGTGTCCCTGGGGATGATCAAAGTGATCGGCTTGACGAGCAATACATGAGTCTCCACCTCCAGGGTGGATTCCACAAACCACCGGAAGGTCTTCATATTGCCGATCACATGGAAACCTTGCGATGACGACTGATGTATCCGTCGCCGTAGGGGATCCATTGCCCACCGAACACAGGCGGCACCCGACCACTGATCACCAGATATCGCTTTGTTAAAGCCCAGCATTCCTTCAAGACAGCAACTCGTTCATCCCGATGCAGGATCCCATTCAACACGAATAGACAGGTCACAATATCAGAAGGCTGCTTGGGAGTATGGGGGAACCAGTAGGGATCCCAGCCCCATGATTGGATCCCCATTCGCTGCAGCTGCATCACATCATCGCCATATCCATAACCGTAATCGAGGTGAGTCCAACCAGGTCGGATCAGTCCCGCATTCACCAGGGCCTGCATAGGTCGGCTCAACTTGTAGCGATGGATCGCACTCCGTCCTCGGTGAAGTTGTAGGTTTTGACCTTTGCAGAGGGTGACCTGATCCAGAGACTGGCGGATTTCCCTCTCCAATACTTTTGACTGTAGGCACAGCAGCAACAGATCAAACATCTTCCACAGCCACCGATAACAGTGTGCGAATGAAAGCCTTCATCCTTTTGGGGAGAACAACCAGATTCTGAGGCAGTAGTTCATAAACCTTTCCGATCAGACTCAGCTGCTCAGTCAATCCCGCGTCAGCGGCCAGGACAAAGTGAGTGAGATCCCACGCTTTCTCTATCAATGAGGGATCCCTCAGCAGCACCACATCTGCAGGTGGAAGATCATCAGGCTCTGGTCGATCCAATCCCACCGCATCGAATCCAAGTCCTCTTAGCTGCACCACATCTGCACCTGACGATAGATCAAGAAATGCCACTCTCTTTCCCAATCGAGCCCAGTCCTCTTCAGGAGTTTGGTCTGGATCAGAAACTGGATAGGTTCCGAGAGAGTCTCCATGTCCTTTCACTCCTGCCCAGACCGCATGTATTTATCCCGCCAGATCTCTACCTCTGTTCGACAAGCGGTTAGATCCCGCTCCAGATAAGCGATCCGTTCCTTCAGATAGCCCACCTCCTGCATGAGCATGGAGTACCTGTTTCCAAGGACAGAGAAGTGGCGGCCCAGTTCCATCACGGTCATCAGGGATCCGCCCATCACGATCATTTCCAGCATTCCCATTGCAGCCCCCTACAAGCGACGAACGAGAGCGAGGAGAGCATTGTCACGGTTCAGCCATCCCTGCAGAAACACTCTCTGGCTGGGAGATTGGGCCACTCGCTGATAGCGGTAACGGATCCGTGCCTCCACAATCGTCTGGGCAGTCTCCTTGGTATTGGCTTTCTCGAAAGCACCCTGAGTGATTGGGCCCCAGATCCCATCCACTCCCACACCCCATACTGACTGGAGAAACTTGGTAGATCCTCCAACTCCGAAATTGACAGCGGTATCGAAGTGGGCGACCGCCAGAGGCAGCACCATCTCAGGACATTTAGAAGGGATCCAGTAGTTCTCCCAGTAAATCCACTTCACCTCCTGCGGCTGGATCCACAACACATCCTGGGGGCTCAGCTGTTTACTTCTGCGCCATTGGTTGTATGTGGCCTGAGTAATTCCCAAATTGGTTCGCCCTCCAGGATCATTCGGATGATGCGACAAGTCGCCGCTGGCGCGAACCACAAAACCACCCTCCCATTGTTGGGTAAAGGCCAGGGCTCGTTCAAAGTTAGTGGTTGAAGTTGTCGCAGTCATCACATCACCTCATTGAGGAAACTACCCCTCCCACAGGGGAAGAGGTAGCTGTTATGCACTCACCTTTCAGACAAACCAGGATCAAGCAGCGGTCACACCAGAGAGATTGATCTCCGTGCGGAAGGATCCGACGAATTGACCATTCTCATTGATGCTCCAGCGGTAGGTGTTCTCGTTGCTCTCAGTCTGCTCATTGAGCGTAGACTCAGCCGCAGCACACCCTTGGAACGTCTTGATCAGGTAGTTCTCCACTGCCTTGGGGCCATCAGCGATCCCAGCAGGAAGAGGAGGAGCACCAGCGGGTACGGCCAGATCATTGTACTGTTGCAGGTTCATAGATCACCTCAGAAAAGACAGAATCATGATAACTGTTTGTTGTGGTGCAGTCCAGGTGCGTTGGTGCGCTATTTCAAGATCCTCACCTATTTATCTCGCCTCCTTGATGATGTGCCTCACCCAGCCCATGATCTTGAACTCTGTGGTGATCGGCGGGTAGTTCTTGTTGTCCGAGATCAACTTCAGGCGTGAGTTTCCCTTCAGCCGCTTCACCACCCATCCTTCCCCTGCCACATCCGCCACCACGATCTGACCAATGGGTGCAATGTCACAGCGCTCTACCAGCAACCAATCCCCTGGCTCAATTCTCGGAAGCATCGAATCTCCCGTGACTCTTAATCCAAAGGAAGTTCCGATCTTGATATTCAACAGCTCATCTAACGAAAACCAATCGGCGCAGTCCTCTGGCTCAAAGGGAGATCCCGCTGGAACCGCGGCAATACCCACAGGCAATTTTCCAATAGAAGACATTACGAAAAAGAACCTCTCAATCACGCTCTCCTCCGCTGCCGAGTAGACTCTCCCTCCATCACCACAGGGATCTTGGTCAATGCTCGCAACTCCGGCTGGACATGCTCAGCAAGCCACGCCAGGATCTCTCCTTTCTCCACCAAAGACAGCCCATGGATCTGTTGCTTCATTCCCTCCACCGATACGGGCTGGGATTCCACCCGCTCATTCCCCCGCAAGTAGGCCATTAAACGAGGGAGATCCCATCCCCGTAGACGGGCCACCACTTCCAGGAACTCTACCCCTGGTTCCGCCTGGGATTCCTCATAGCCCCGTAAAGCGGAGTAACTGATGGCAGAGGCACCCAGCAGTTGTAATTCACGACACAGCTCCGGAGCATATTGACGCTGACTGCGATCCCCACGCAGTTGCTTGAGAAGGAGGGCCAGTCGCTGGCGCATTTCAAGAGTCATAAGCAAGAGCCTCACAGAAACATCATCGGCAATGACGACATAATACAGGATATAGGGAAAGAATCGCCATATAGAGAGAATACTGTGATAAGCCGAAGTATAGATAGTGAGCATCTGATTATGATTTCAGCAGCTAGAGGGAGTCATGTAATCATAGACAGGGAGTTATTCTGTGTTTATGTTGAGCTGGATCAACTGCATTTCACTAGGGAGGGTGGGGACTGATGAATAAGCAAGCACTCCTGGAGGGGCTGAGTCAGATCCCCGCGAGTTGGGTGTTGACACCCGTGAATGAGCGGAAAGCTCCCTACCGGATGAGGTGGCAGGTGGAAGCGCCCTTAGAAAGGTGGTTCATTGAAGAAGAGATCCGTGAAGGCTGGGCCAAAGGATATGGCCTGCGCTTGGGTGAGGTGAGTGTTTATCAAGGGGGCTATCTGCTAGCGGTGGACTTCACGGATCCAGTGCCTGGGGGAAGTGATCGGGAGTTGTCTGGGGGATCGGATCCACCTGCCACAGTGAGTTGGACCTCGGGAAAACCTGGGCGAGAACAGCGTCTCTTCTGTGTGAAAGCTCCCAAAGGTTCAAACTTCAGGAACAGAGTTGCTTTCAAAACGGGAGTGATCGGGGCAGATGGCAAGGAGGAGCAGCTGGAACTCCGGTTCAATCACTGTCAGTCCGTCCTTCCACCCTCGGTTCATCCTGAGACAGGGTATTACCGATGGATCATCGCGCCCTTCAATTCTGGGGAAGCAACTCTGGTGGCCGCCGCGCCGAAATGGATGGTGAAACTGCTGATCAATCCTCCTAATTCCAACTCCAAGAATGGATTTCACACTAATGGAAACGGGCATCAGGATGCTCTAAGCCGAGCGCTCCGTTACCTGGAGGCACTGGATCCCCATCTGGCAGATGATTACGACACCTGGATCCATGTCGGCATGGCTCTCCATTCAGTAGGAGATGAAAGCCTTTTGGCGGAATGGGATCGCTGGAGTCGTCAAAGTGCAAAGCACAAAACTGGGGAATGCGAGCAGAAGTGGAAAAGTTTCAATAGTTCGGGGATCTCCCTGGGAACCCTAGCTCATCTGGCTCAGCAGAATGGATTCCCTCCCCCATCTCCCTCAAAGAACCCTTCTAATCCACCAAAGCAGGATCACTCCAAACCCCCAAAGTCAGAAAGCAGGAGATCCACCCCCAGTTCCTTTGAGGGTGAGGCTTGAAGAACTGCTGGAGAAGAACCTGGATCAAGCCTCACGGCAGGCAACCTTACTGGATCTCGCCGCTGAGTATGGCCGGAGTCTGAGAGAGGTGGAACCACTGCTGGAGGCTATCGAAACCACCCATGAATATGAGGAAGCCCTAGCTGAAACCTCGGATCGCTTCCAGGAACTCATCGCCCTGGAGTCAAAAAAACTGGATCTGCATCGAGTCCTTCCCAAGAAAATTGCGGATCCCATGCTGGCGAGGGCTGAGGCCATGCCCACTACCACCGCTGCTCTCCTCACCACATTCATTCCTACTGCGGGAAGTCAGATCGGCACCAGCGCTCGAATAGTGATCAAAGCCAGTTCCGGCTATACCCAACCCTGCATCTTCCGCACCGCTTTGGTCGCCAACACAGGAGATCGCAAGACTCCCACCCAACGGGCCATCGTGGATCCGCTCTATGCTCTGGAGTCAAAGGCTTTCCAGGAATGGCAGGCCAAACAGCTGGCCTATCAACAAGCCATGGAGGACCCCTTTTTTTTGGGGAACCAGGCTGTGGTCCCAAACCGACCTCGCCCCCTCCCAG
>JAAUUJ010000039.1 GCA_012030715.1 Synechococcaceae cyanobacterium SM2_3_1
GTAGGCACAGGGGAAGAGCAGGAGGCCGGACCAGCCGATGAAAACGAAGCGGTCACGCTTGAGCCAGTCATCGAGGGTATCGAACCACCCCCGCTCTGGCGCTACGCGTCCAACTGCTATGGTCATATTGCCAAATCTCCAAATCGTCAATCGATAATGAAATTACGCCAAAACCCCGACAAAACTGTCAGGAGATGGACAGGTCTAGACATTGTATTCATCTGTTGGCACAGGATGAGGAATGCCTCAAACCTGCCTGAATCAGTCTTGCCCCAACCTTAACATTTATGATCTGGGGGTAAAGACTTGTAAAATCTCTCTCATTATAGGGGATCCCGTTGGATGGCCCAAGCATGCCTCTCAAATTCCTGATTGATCGACCTTGTCTTCTTTAGCCGGGGAGGAAACCTCATGGAATCCAGCTGCAGTAGCTGAGTTGGTGATATTTTGAGAGAGAAACAGTGGTAAAGAAGAGGTTGAGATGGCAAGCGAGATCTTTAGCACAGCTGGGCTGGCCATGGTTTTAACGCTGGTGGGACTGGCTGTTGGTTACGCCATCCTGAAAGTCACCAACGCCAACGAATAGTGCTTTCCCCTACCTGCGGCGGAGTTTGGGTAGGAAATTGAAGCACAGGGCCCAAAGGCAAGACTATGTCAAAAATCCTGATCATTGGTGCAGGCCCGGGGGGGTTGACAGCAGCCTATGCCCTGCGAGGGTCTGGCCAGGATGTTGTGGTGCTGGAAAAGGATCCGGAGTACGTAGGCGGCCTCTCCCGCACCGTTCAGTACAAGGGGTACCGCTTTGACATTGGCGGCCACCGTTTTTTTCCAAGTCCGCTGAGATCGAGGAGTTGTGGACCACCTGGCTGGGATCAGACATGCTGGTCTGCCGTCGCTTATCGCGGATTTACTACAACAGACGTTTTTTCGCTTATCCGATTCGTCCTCTGAATGTCCTCCATAATCTGGGGATCCCCTATACCAGCCTCTGTGTCCTCAGCTACCTGAAGGCTAGGCTCTTTCCTCGCCCTGAGGTGAAATCCTTCGAGGACTGGGTGATCAATCAATTTGGGGAACGTCTCTACACCACATTTTTTAAGACCTACACCGAAAAGGTTTGGGGAATTCCCTGCCATCAGATCAGTGCCGACTGGGCTGCCCAGCGCATTAAAGGTCTGTCGATGTTTTCTCTGATCCGCAGTATCCTGCAACCACGCACGCGTCAGAGAGATCGTGTAATCAAAACCCTGATCGATCAATTCCGCTATCCTCGGCTCGGCCCCGGACAGATGTGGGAGGAAGTGCGGACTCAGCTGGAGAGAGGAGGGCAAAGCGTCCTTTTAGATCATGGGGTTACGCAACTCCACTGGCGGCCCGCACAGGGGATCTACGCGGTAAAAGCTTGCACCCGTTCCGGAGCGCAGATTGAATTTCCTGTGGATCAGGTGATTTCGACAATGCCATTGCGAGCCCTGGTGAACGCTCTCGATCCACTCCCTCCCGATCCGGTGTTACAGGCGGCTGCGCAGCTCAAGTATCGGGATTTTCTCACCATTGCCCTGATTCTGGATCAACCTGCGCTTTTCCCTGACAACTGGATCTATATACATGACCCTAATGTGCAGGTGGGTCGGATCCAGAATTTTAAGAACTGGAGCCCTGATCTGGTGCCCGATCCCCAGACCACCTGTCTGGGACTGGAATATTTCTGTACAGCCCATCAGCATCTTTGGGATATGAGTGATCCTGACCTGATTGCCCTGGCCACCCGAGAACTTACCCATCTGGGTCTATGTGGTCACCCGGATCAGCCTGCTCAGGTGCTTGATGGGGCGGTGGTTCGGGTTCCCAAAGCTTATCCGGTGTATGACCATGAATATCTGCAACATGTGGCTGTGATTCGCGAGTTTGTAGAGCAGCAGCTTCCTAACCTGCAACTGGTGGGGCGCAACGGTATGCACCGCTATAACAATCAAGACCATGCGATGATGACGGGGGTGCTGGCGGCTCGTAATATCCTGACCGGATCCCGTAGTTTCGATCTCTGGCGGGTCAATCAGGATGCCACCTACTTAGAGGAAGGCTCACTGGATGAGCAGGAGGGGGGGACGGTTAGTGCCGCAACCGCTGCAGCCGGAAGTTGCTGTCAGATCCTTGCCTCTAAACTGAATGTTCTGCCAGACGGAGATGGACTCCCTTTACGTCAGCTGGCATCGCAGGCAGATCGCCATTAAGAAATGTGACCTATAGACATGAATCTTGGAACTTCATAAGATCGAGTTACTTGTGCAGGTTCATCTTCAGATCTATATCAGGGCCGTTATCTAGAGTCCAGTAGCCATTTCTATGCAGCTTTCCGCCAGTACCCGCTATTACATTCGCCAGTTGCTCAAACAGACCCCTCAAGATCTGACCTCGGTGGTTGTTCCTGGAGCTGCATTACGGGCAACCCCTGATGCTGATCTGGATGAGGTTCTCTCTAGCCTGTATCTTGATCCGGAAGAGATTCAGGAAAATACGAAGCAACTGGAAGCTCTTGTGCAGGTTCATCGCCAACTGGAAGATTCGAAGCCTAGCCTGAAGAGTCGGATCGAAGCTCAGATTTTCTGGATCTTGGGACTGTCATCCACGAATCCCGGATTCAATCTCAGTGCTTCCAATGTCTGATCTGCTCCGATTGATGGCCGATTCTGAAGCGACTTCTTTGACCCGGCGGGTTGCATGCAGACTCTGATTCTTGAACCAACACCAGAGCATCTCCGGTGGGCAGCGGCGCAGCTGCAACAGGGAGAACTGGTGGCTATCCCCACGGAAACGGTCTATGGACTGGCGGGCAATGCTCTTGATCCCGACGCGGTAGCCAAAATCTTTGCAGCGAAGGAACGGCCCTCATTTGATCCCCTGATTGTTCACATTGCCAAGCCTGATCTCCCCGGATCAAGCTACGTCCAATTACTCCAGCAGGACTGGCAGCTAGTGGATCTGAGGGGTTTTTCTACCCAGGTGATCGCAGAGCTGGAGAAGATCCTCTGCCACTGCTGGCCTGGTCCGTTGACGATAGTTTTACCCAAGCAGCCCCATGTTCCAGATCTGGTGACCAGCGGTCTGCCTACCGTTGCCATTCGGATGCCTGATCATCCAGTTGCCCAACAGCTTCTGCAGGAGACCCAGCTATCCCTGGCTGCCCCCAGTGCCAATCGCTTTGGCCGGATTAGCCCTACCACTGCAGCTGCGGTCTATGGCGAACTGAGAGGTCGGATCAGCTTGATTCTGGATGGAGGTCCCTGCTCCATCGGGGTAGAATCCTCCATTATTGCCCTGGATCCGGCGGGTCATCTCACCCTGATGCGACCAGGAGGTGTGGGAGTGGATCAACTGCACCAGATCACCCAGTTGCCCATACAAAGAACTATTCCTGGAGCACCTGTAGAAGCACCGGGTCAACTCCTGAGTCACTACGCCCCCCGCAAACCTCTGTGGATGTTACCTGCTCCAGTTCACAGGCTTTCAGATCACGACTTGCAAGATCGACTGAGGCGATTGCTTCAGCCAGAGATCAAATGCGGTCTCCTTTGTTTTCAAAATCAAGATCCCCATCCTATGACTCGCTTCCGGCGGATCTGGGGAGTCACCCCCCATGTTGAGATCCTCAGCCCCCAGGGAGATCTAGGCGAAGCTGCCCGCACTTTATTTACTAAGTTACGGGAACTGGATGAAGGACCTGCCTCGATCCTCTTCACAGAGCCCTGCCCCCACGCTCATGGTCTGGGGTATGCAATTGCGGATCGGCTAGGACGCGCTTCCCATCCCTTGCCCGACTAGATCCTCCACAGATAAAGCGAGTAGGTATTAATCACATCTGAGACTGTTGTGACAGCGGTGGGTTGCCAATCCTCAAAGTCGAAAGAATGGGTGAGGATACGGGTCCCCTGCCGCAGCTCCGTCTGTAATTTCTGACGAAGTTTCATATTGGTCGAGGGCAGAAGGTAGAGAAAGACCACGGTGGCAGGACCAAGATCCAAAGTCATCAGATCCTGACAACGGAAGTGAACCAGAGGACTGACCTGTGCCTCTTCAGCAGCCTGCCTGGCTTCTCGGATCCGTTCTGGATCAATATCGACTCCTAATCCACGGGCTCCGCAGGTGGTTGCGGCCTGGATCACAACCCGTCCATCTCCACAACCCAAATCGTAAATCAGATCAGCAGAAGTCACCTGCCCCAATTTGAGCAGCGCTGTGACCACAGCGGGATGAGTGCGCACATAGGGGGCGAGGCTCTCGGGCGGGGTTGGCTGAGAGTACCCAAATCCTTTGCTTGCTCGTTTCCCCACAAACCCACTCCTGATTCTGGTTGAAGGCTACAACCGTGAGCACGATGCTTAATCTCGCTCCAGGCACATTGACTCCTGCCCCCACGCCTTTTGCAGGTAAGGCCAGCAACAGACTGACGGCTGCCACTCCCGCCATCACCACTTGCGACCAGAAACCCAGCCAACTCACCACACCAAACGTTGCCACGACATGACGTAGATTCAGGGGCAGTTTACTGAGCGGAAGCAGACGTGGGTAAGGCTTCAGGTTCTGACTGGAAGTTCGGGGGTGAACCAGGTAATGACGCTGATCAGAGTGGGCGTGGGGTCCTTTTCCGTCTGGTGGGGGCAAGGCAGGATCAGGGGGTGCGTTCTTCATCGGCCCAATCCTTCTCTGAATATGCGAATAGGGATGGATCACTCTTTCAGATTAACTATCACACTCCCCGAAACCAGGCTGTTGATACGATAGTTCACCACTTGCTTCCCTAGAGGCGTTCCTTCCCTACCCAACTGACTCGTTGGGGCAAGCCGATCCCATCCTGAATGGTGTGCTGATCCCTGTAGGATTGGGCCCGAGCTTGCAGAACAATCCAGCCAAGATCCTCTTCAGTGGATGTATTCCGCAGACAACGGAACCCTTCTGGATCAACTCGCACGATACTGCCCTCAACTACCGAGAAGATGCAGTCATCCACCTGAAACTCTCCCTGTCCCTGGTAAAAAATGTAGATCTCTTCATTAAGCTGGTGCTTGTGGTAGAAGGGGTAGGATTTACGTGGGGGTAGAGTATTAAACGAGATCTCAGCAGAGGTTAGATCCAGCACCTGTTTCAAGAAAATCTTTCCCTTAATTTCAAAGGGGGCACCATCTTCAACATAGGTAAAGCGACTCAGATCCCTCAGGCCGCCCAAATCTACACAGGCAAAATGAGTTCCAACCTTAGGAACCAAACTGGCATCGATCATGAGATCACCTTACTTGTATTTTGCAAGCCACCAGCAAGAGTACCAGCCTTCACTTGTAAAAGGCAAGTGACTAAATGAGGGCAGGAGCATGAAAACCCCCAAGCGCTCGGTGTGTCCCATTGCCAGCACCTTGGATCTGGTGGGAGATCGCTGGACGCTGCTGATCATTCGCGACATGATGTTTTTCGGAAAGCAGCGATATGAGGAGTTCTTGCAGTCCGAGGAGGGGATCTCCACCAACATCCTGGCTAACCGTCTCAAGCTACTGTCGGAATTGGGATTGGTAACCAAGGTTCCTTATAGTGATCATCCTCGCCGCATGAATTACCAATTGACAGAAAAAGGGCAGAGTTTGCGTCCAGTCTTAAAAGCGATCACGGTTTGGGGCCTCAGGCATCTTCCTGGCACAGAGATCCCCACCTCTCAGGATAAATATCGATAGGAAATCAAAAGCGGATGGGCTTTGAGGAGTTTCTGGAATGGTATCCAGAGGATGGTCGTCGCTATGAGCTGATCGATGGTGAGGCCAATGAAATGCGTCCGGTGGGGGATCATGAGGAGCTGGCGAGTCGGATTACGCGGAAGTTGAATCGAGAGATTGAGCGGCTTGATCTTCCTTGGAAACGGGCTTCCACGATCACTCAGGGATGCAGCGTCGTGCTAGTGGTGGAGGTGGTTAGCACCAACTGGCAGGATGATAATGCTCGCAAGCTGGAAGACTATGAGGGGCTGGGTTTGATACCTATGGCTTCGACGAAAACGGTGGGTTTAGGGAGCTGAGTCGGATCAACTCAGAGGATCTTCATGGTGAAGAGTTTTGGTTAGGGGGTGCACTGATACGCAAGATGCCTGAAGAGGAGCAGGAACAGTTGAAACAGCTTAGAGTGAAACTGTTTGTCAATACGCAGACGCTACTGCATGATCTGGCGGAGGCTTACTTGGCTGAAGGAGATCGCTGATGGACTATCTCTGGTTGTATGTTCATGCTCCGTTTGCGGCCTTTCGAGCTTTTCAAGCAGGGGTATACCGCCCCACCAGTCCGGTTATGCCCCCATCTGCTGCTCTGGGCCTGATCCTTAATCTGGCTGGGATTGAGATGCGTGATCCCACCCCAGACTTCACCACGCTGATTCGAGAGGATATCCCCCATCTATGCCTGGCAGTGGGAACAGTAACCCCTGGAGAGGTAGCAACCCTCTACCAGCAACTCCATTCCTACCTTAAAGAGTTAGCCTGGACTGAGATACGCTCAATTTGGCAGTAGAGAAAGGGATCCTTATGCTATCTACCACAGAGCAAAAACTAACCATTGAAGAGTTTCTGGCTTTACCCGAAGGTGATATCACCTATGAGTTGGTGGATGGGCAGGTGATCCCAAAGGATAAGTCTATGGCACCCAAGCGGTTTCACTCTCGCCTACAGCCGATTTTATGGAGGGTAGTGGAAGACTGGTGCAGAGATCCCAATGCTCAAAAGCCTGGATCCGCTTATACAGAGTGGGCCATAAAGTTAGTTCGTAACCAACAAGACTGGATCCCTGTGCCAGATGTTACCTACGTTTCTGATCAGCAGCTTGGATCGGATGCTGTTGTTGATGAGGTATGTCAGGTCATTCCTGATCTGGTAATTGAGATCATTTCACCGAGCCAACCCTTTGGTGAGATGACTCAAAAAGCAGGGGACTATCTTAAAGCGGGGATTCCTAGGGTTTGGATTGTGGATCCGGCAGCCAAGAGTATCACAGTTTTTTTCCCCGATGCTCCACCCAAAACGTTTACTCAAACAGCGGTGATCAACGATGATTCTCTACCCGGCTTAGAGTTGATTCCTCAAGATATTTTTGAGCAGGCAGGGATCCCTTAGTGATGTATTTTGGAGGTTTAGGTTCTTTCTTCGTCATTTATCTCTACAAAGCACCCTCATGCTTTACACAACTTCCCCGATTGCGACCTTATCAATGCCGATTCGTCAACACTGTTTCCATGGCCACACCAGATCCCTCATGAAGAAATTATGAGGTGGGGGTGAGTACCTTTTGCGTTCCCAATGTCTGTTGATGTCGGTAAGCCACCAGTTTTTCCAGCCACGGGATCAGGTTCTCCACCTGTTTGGCAGCAGGCATCTGTCCCAATCCGCGCACGGTCACTTTGTTCGTCTGATAGACAAAGCGGGATTGCAGATGCGAGGGCAGCCCCTCCTTCAGCCGTTGCCAGGCGGGTTCAGCCATGGGGGTTTCCAGAACTACATGCTCTTTGGCAGGCTTGATGCGGGCAAAACCCAGCGACTTGGCCAGTAATTTCAACTCCATTACCTGGAATAACATCTGGACTGGAGTCGGAACTGGACCAAAGCGATCTGTCCACTCTGCCATGATCTGAGCCAGTTCCACTCGAGATCCTGCCGCTGCCACCTGCCGATAGGCCCGCAATTTTTGATCCCCATCGGGAATATAGCTCTGGGGAATCATGGCCGTAATCGCCAGATCTATCTGGGTATCGTCCACCGCTGGAATCTCCTGACCGCGAATCTCCTTGATCGCCTCCTGCAGCATCTCCATATACAGATCAAAGCCGACGGAATTCATCTGTCCTGACTGTTGGGTGCCCAGCAGATTACCAACGCCACGAATTTCCATATCTCGCACGGCCAGTTGATACCCCGATCCCAGCTGGGTAAATTCCTGGATGGCCCGCAGGCGTTTGCGAGCGTCTTCTGTGAGACGGGATTCGTCGCGAAAAAAGAGCCAGGCATGGGCCTGCACCCCTGAACGTCCCACCCGACCTCGTAACTGATACAGTTCCGCCAGACCAAAGGTTTCGGCATTTTCAATCAGGATCGTATTTACTCGAGGGATATCCAGACCAGTTTCAATGATCTTGGTGCAGACGAGAATCTCAGTTTCGCCATTATTGAAGGAGAGCATCGTGGCTTCCAGTTCTCCTTCTGGCATCTGGCCATGGGCAATGGAGATCTGACAACCCGGGATCATCTCCCGCAGACGCCCACAGGTTTCTTCAATGCCTTCAATGCGATTCACCACATAAAACACCTGTCCTCCCCGATCCAGTTCCTGCCGGATGGCTGCGTGCACGGCTTCAGCACGGTAGGGAGAGAGATGGGTTTTGATCGGGCGGCGGGCCGGAGGTGGGGTGGTGATCAGGCTCATTTCCCGGACTCCTGAGAGGGACATATAGAGCGTGCGAGGAATGGGGGTGGCGGTGAGGGTGAGGACATCCACCTGGGTTTTGATGGTCTTGATCTTTTCCTTTTGCTTCACCCCAAACCGCTGTTCTTCATCGATCACCAGCAATCCCAGATCTTTAAAGTTCACCTCTTTGCCCAGCAACTGATGGGTGCCCACCACCACATCCAACTCCCCGGTTTTCAGACGGGCGATGATCTCTTTTCGTTCTTCGTGGGTGCGAAAGCGGTTGAGCAACCCCACCTGGATCGGATAAGGGGCAAAGCGCTCCTTGAGGGTATGGTAGTGCTGCTGCGTCAGGATGGTGGTGGGGGCCAGAAGTGCTACCTGTTTACCCGCTTCCACGGCTTTGAAGATGGCCCGGATCGCCACCTCCGTTTTGCCAAATCCCACATCCCCGCACACCAGCCGATCCATGGGGCGTTCCCCTTCCATGTCCTGCTTTACCTCCTGGATCGCTTTGATCTGATCCGGAGTGGCCTGATAGGGAAAGGAATCCTCCAGCTCCTGCTGCCAGGGGGAGTCCACTGGAAAGGTGAACCCCTTCTGCTCGGCCCGTTTGGCGTACAGATCCAGGAGATCCGCCGCCACCTTCTCCACTGCTTTTTTGACCTTGTTTTTGGTCTTCTCCCAGGACTGCATTCCGGCTTTGGACATGCGGTTGAGCTGGGGAGGCTTATCCGAGGTGGTGCGATAACGGGAGAGGGCATTCACCTGATCTGCCGCCACCCGCAAGACTCCATCTTCGTACTGGATCACCAGATATTCGCGGGCACCGCTGTCATCGCTGCGACTCTCCATTCCCTGAAACCGACCAATGCCGTGGGCGCGGTGCACCACATAGTCCCCCGTCTGCAGGGCGTTGGGATCCACCTGTCGGGAACTGGCCTGTCGCCGTTTGCGCACATAACTGGGGGTGGCCAGGGAGTGCTGTCCAAAAAACTCACGATCCGTGAGCAGGGTCAGACCATAACGCGGCAGGACGAAGCCCTCCAGTTCTGCCAATCCCTTGTACTTGAGGGCGATTGGGGTGGCAGTATTGACCAGCCGATCCAGAGCTGGAAAATCGCGGGGGTTGGGTACAAATTGGGCGGGGCAATCATGTTCCTGCAGTAAGGCCACCATGCGGGAGGGCTGCGCCGACACCATCCACACCTGCGATCCCTGTTTGCGCAGATCCCGCACCTGCTTGGCCAGCTGTCCGAACTGGTGGGGCAAGATAGAAATGGGTCGGGAACGGAAATCCAGGCCCTCACCCACAGTGGCCAGCTCTCCCATATGGACCTGGGAAAAAGGCTGCAGTGCGGCGAGGCAGTGATCAAAGGATTGATGCAGAGTCCCCAGCCAGGGTTCAGACTCCAGAACCTGATGCCATTGATCCTCTGCATGGGCAAACCACTGGTGACTATGAGCTCGACATTGCTCCGGTTCATCGATCAGCACCAGCGTTTTGGATCTCAGATAAGCAGCCAGGCCCACAGGGTTTGCAAAGGCGATTCCCAGGTAACGTCGCATCCCAGCTAAAGCAGGATCTCCCTCTACAGAGTTCCTGACCTCGGCAGGTAGATCGGGTTTCTCCAGTAGGGCAGGGCGGACCAGGGCTGCATAGCTGGTGGGGGTGAGTAGAAGCTGGGGGATGGCATCCTGAGATCGCTGACTCACCGGATCAAATTCCCGCAGTTTTTCCAGCTGATCGCCAAACCACTCCAGCCGTACCGGCCATTCTGAGGCCACCGGAAAGATATCGACGATGTCCCCCCGCTGACTCCACTGGCCCTCGGTTTCTACCAGGGTGACCCGCTCGTACCCCAGCCGCGAGAGATGCTGCCCCAGAGCCTGCAACCGCATCTGCACCCCTGGAGCAAGCTGCAAGCAACAGTCCTGAAAAATCTCGGAAGGAGGCAAATGGGGCTGTAAGGCTCGTTCGGTGGCCACCACCGCCAGATCTGCATCCCCCTCCATCAGATCCGCCAGCGTCTGGAACTGTCCCCAAACGATCTCGGGTTCCACATCATAGGGCTCATAGGGCGAGGCTTCAGAGGTGGGGTAAAAATGAACCACCCGCCAGCCCATGGCTTCTAGTTGGGCCGACCAGCGACCCGCCTCTTCCAAGGTGGCTGTGATCACGCAGAGAGAATGGCTTTGATGCTGCGCCAGGGCAGAGCCAATCAATCCCTTGGCCAGACGGGACAGGCCCTTGAGAAGTAAGGGGTGCTCTACTTGGGCAGAGAGTTCGGCGGTCAGAGGAGCTTGACTGAGGAAGCGGACCAGGGGGAAGAAGGACATGGGCAGCAGGCAAGACGGACGACCTCTGATCCTACTCTGCGCAACTCCTGACTGTCGTCTGAATCAGCCTCTCAGATAGGGAATCAGGAGCGAAAGATCTCCTGCAGAATCTGATCCGCATGAATGGACTCGATCCTGTCGTTGGCAGATTTGACGGCACGGAAAGGACCGGAGCCAGGCAATAACTTGCTGGGGGATGTGGGTCCAAATAAAGCCACCAGGGGGGTTTGGGTGGCAACCCCTAGATGCATGGGAGCACTGTCGGTACACAGCAGCAAAGCGGCTCCCCCGATCAGTCCGGCCAGCTGGCCGATGCTCTGGGGTTGGGTGTAAAGCAGATCGGGAAGGGCACGGCGGAAGTCTGTGAGCAGGTTCTCATCTTCGGGTCCTGCCACCAGGATGATGGGTAACTCCGGGCGTTGCTGGCGCAGAGATTGAATCACTGCCACCCATCCCTCCACAGGATAAATCTTGAAAATCCCCTTTTGAATCGAGATCTGACTGGCACCAGGGTGGAGGAGCACATAGCTGGTCTGCTCCTGGTTAAACAGACGTTTTCGTTCCAGTTCAGCCCATTCCAGAGCAGCTTTACGCAGACGGATCTCGGGGAGGTTGGCAGATACATGCGCTCCAAACCCCTGCAACAGATCCTGATACATGTGGGCTGCGTATTGTTCCTCCTTCAGGAGAACTGGATCCGTGAGCCAGGGACCTCCCTGTCCTGCTGTCGTGATGAATCCCACCCGTTTGGGGATGCCCGTCAACCACAGCATCAGGCGCACCAGGAAGCTACGTCCCAGCGCCAGGACAGCATCGTATTGCCGCTCGCGGATCCGCCCCCAGCAGATCACTGAGATCCCCCAGGGTTAACTGTTCCTTCAAGGGAAAGGTCAGGACACGGTTGACGGAGGGACACACCTCATAGGCACTGGCGGAGCGAGGTTCCACCATCACCTCAATCTCCCCCTGGGGATAAAGCTGGCGCAGACCACTCAGGGTGGGAAAGAAGAGAATCTGGTCACCAATGCCCCCGGGAACCAGAGCTAGAATACGTTCGCGTAGGATGCCGT
Organism: Synechococcaceae cyanobacterium SM2_3_1; assembly: GCA_012030715.1. GTDB lineage: Bacteria > Cyanobacteriota > Cyanobacteriia > Thermostichales > Thermostichaceae > JAAUUJ01. The sequence continues at coordinate 11,837 of JAAUUJ010000039.1, forward strand.
CTTGCATAGGTGTTCCTCAGTCCGCGATGATGGGGGGGCTGGACTCGCAGGGTCAAGCAGGGGCTGACCCACCTTGAAGGCTCACGGATCAACAATAAGTATTTCTGCCCAGCATTACCCATTTACCTCAACTATTGTAACGGCTATGGTTATCTTCCAGACGTCAATTTCGCCTTCCTTCCTCGGCTGACATGGATCCGATACCTCTTTTTGATCTGCAGCAACAACATGAGTTGCTCTCTCCGGTGCTCATGGAGCAGGTGCAGGCGGTTTTCCGCTCCGGTCGCTTTATTAATGGTCCGTTTGTCAGGGAATTCGAGGAACAGTTCCGGCGGTTTCTTGCGGGCGGAGCAACCCACACCCCTCTGCAGGTGATCAGCTGCAACTCGGGTACAGATGCTCTTTATCTGGCCTTACGGGCTCTGGATCTTGGTCCAGGAGACGAGGTGATCACCAGTGTGTTTAGTTTCTTTGCCTCTGCAGAGGTGATTGGCTTGACGGGGGCGCGTCCGGTGTTCGTCGATATCGATGCCCATACCTATAACCTGGATCCGCAGCAGCTGGCGGAACGGATCACTCCCCGCACTCGGGCCCTGATACCGGTACATCTGTTCGGTCGCCCGGTGAACATGACGGAGGTGATGGCCATTGCTCAACGCTATCAACTGGCGGTGGTGGAAGACTGTGCCCAGGCGGTGGGGGCTTGCTGGGCAGGGCAACAGGTGGGAACCCACGGACATTTTGGTTGTTTCAGCTTCTATCCCACCAAAAATTTAGGGGCCTGTGGGGATGGGGGAGTGGTGATCACTCAGGATCCCGCTCTGGCCCAGAGGGTTCGCTCCCTCAAGGATCATGGACAAACGCAGCAGTATGTACACACCTCCATTGGGGTGAATAGTCGCATGGATGCGCTGCAGGCGGCGGTATTGCAGGTGAAACTGCCCTATTTACGAGAATGGACCTGGCGGCGGCGGGGGCTGGCTGCCAGTTATCAACGGTTACTGCGGGGTCTGCCCGGTCTCAAACTTCCCTCAGATCCTGTGGGGGGTAGCTCCGTCTGGAATCAATTCACAGTTCAGCTGTCGTCTGAGACTGCTCTAGAGAGCAGGGATCGAGATCAGGTCCAGGCCGCCCTCCAGGAACAAGGGATTGGCACCCGTGTCTATTACCCGATTCCTCTCCACCTGCAGGAAGCATTCCGGTCTCTGGGTTACCACCAAGGGGAATTTCCAGTCGCAGAAAGCTGTGCTCGTCAAGTCTTTTCGCTGCCATTGTTTCCAGAAATGACATCCCAGCAGCAATTAAGGGTCGCGGATGCACTGGCTCAGATCTTGACCCTCTCGGCAGTCCCCCAGGAAATTTAAGGCGAAGATGAACCTAGCGATCCCCTTTATTCTGCTTTTCAATCTCGGGAAAATGGATCACCAGATGCCGCTGTTTATCTGAGGAGAGCCAGCCCTCTTCCCGAAAACGATTCAGGAGGCGAGTAATGGTGACGCGGGTGGTGCCAATCGCATTGGCTAAATTCTGATGGGTCAGGCGGACATTTAAGCGGGTCCCTTCGGGAGTGGAGGTGCCCAACTCCATTGCCAGCAGGGCCAGCAGCTGCTGCAACCGATCCTCTACCCGCCGCCGTCCTGAGAGGGCCAGCAACGCTTCTGTTTGCCGGAGCCGCCGGATCAGGTGTTTGACGAGTCCCCGAGCAAGTTCCTGAGAATTTTCCAGCTCACTTGCCGCTAGCCTCAGGATATCCACATCCGTCATTGCTGTGGCCTGGTAGGGATTCAGGGCTGTCAGGGGGAAGCCCAGGGGCATAGAGGGACCCGCAAACCCCAAAACTGCCTCATTGCCATTGGGATAGAAGGTGGACAGTTGTACCACCCCCCGGCAAACGATCACCCACTCCTCTGGATACAAAGGAATCTGCTGCCCCATGGTGTACGGATGCAATGTCCGTTCACGGTAAAGGTCTTCCAGGAGTTGACGTTCCCGAGTGGGGGACATAGAAGTGAGGCCAGCGGATGAGTTCGACATGAGTTCCCGAGCAATACGTTTGCAAGTCAGGCTAGCAATGTTACACCCAACACAATAACGTCTGAGCTGAGAACCAGAGTAAAGAAGGATTTATATCTGAGTTAAGTTTCTTGGCAGAAAATGGGGTTTGCTTCTGGATCAAGCCTGCGGGTTCTCTCGACGGCGGGACAGGGGGGCGCGGTAGGCTGAAGAGAGTTTTAATCCATAACTTTACATCAAGGAGTTGCAGATGGTGACCCGTGCATTTAAGACCAGCGAATCACAGCAGCTTTTTGCCCAGGCCCAGCAATTGATGCCGGGAGGTGTCAGCTCGCCTGTGCGGGCCTTTAAGTCGGTCGGTGGAGAACCGGTTGTCTTTGATCGGGTGGAAGGCCCCTACGCCTGGGATGTGGACGGGAATCGTTACATCGACTATATCGGCAGCTGGGGACCCGCCATTGTCGGCCATGCCCATCCTGAGGTGGTGGAGGCTCTTCGTTCTGCTCTGGGGAAAGGCACCAGCTTTGGCGCCCCCTGTGCCCTGGAAAATCAACTGGCCCAGAAGGTGATCGAGGCGGTGCCCAGTGTGGAGATGGTGCGCTTTGTCAATTCCGGTACCGAAGCCTGTATGTCGGTGCTGCGGCTGATGCGAGCCTACACGGGTCGGGAAAAAGTCGTGAAGTTTGAAGGCTGCTACCACGGTCACGCCGACATGTTCCTGGTCAAAGCCGGATCGGGGGTGGCCACGCTGGGTCTACCGGATTCTCCTGGGGTTCCCAAGGCCGCCACCAGCCAGACCCTGACGGCCCCCTACAACGATCTGGAGGCGGTACGCGCCCTGTTTGCCGAACATCCCGACAGCATTGCGGGGGTGATCCTGGAGCCTGTGGTGGGGAACGCTGGATTTATTCAGCCTCAACCTAGTTTTTTAGCGGGATTGCGTCAGATCACTCAGGAGCATGGTGCCCTGCTGGTCTTTGATGAGGTGATGACCGGATTTCGGCTCTCCTATGGCGGAGCTCAGGGTTGCTTTGGGGTGACGCCCGATCTGACCACACTGGGGAAAGTGATTGGTGGCGGCTTGCCCGTGGGGGCTTATGGCGGATCGCGCCAGATTATGGAAATGGTGGCCCCGGCAGGACCGATGTATCAGGCGGGCACCCTCTCCGGCAATCCGTTGGCCATGACCGCGGGTATTAAAACCCTGGAGATCCTGCAGCGGCCTGGCACCTATGAGTACCTGGAGAAACTCTCCCAGACCTTGACAAAAGGCCTGTTGAAAGTGGCTCAGGAGACCGGGCATGCCATGTGCGGTGGTCATGTGGGGGGCATGTTTGGCGTCTTTTTTACTGCAGGTCCGGTGCACAATTTCGCCGACGCCAAAACCTCTGACCTGCAAACGTTTAGCCGTTTCCACCGCGGCATGCTGGAGGCAGGGGTATATCTTGCTCCCTCACAGTTTGAGGCTGGCTTTACCTCGTTGGCTCATACCGAGGCCGATATCGAGGCTACCCTCAGTGCCGCCCGCAGTGTTTTATCCAGTCTCTAGCAGACGGTCCAGGGATCGGCAGATCTACCCAGGTTCAGTGTGAAGCGGATCATTCCATGGCCATTATCTCATCTCAATCCTCCCCCACCCCCCGCCCCTCCGATGCCAACCCAGCAGCGACGGATCTACTCCAACCGCAAGCGGAAGCAGCTGAACGGGGAGGCCAGGAAGACTCATTGCGGCCCCGCAGCCTGCAGGAATATATCGGTCAGACGGAACTGAAGGAGGTGTTGGCCATTGCCATTGCCGCCGCCCAATCCCGCCAGGAACCCCTAGATCACTTGCTTTTTTACGGGCCGCCTGGCCTGGGAAAAACCACCATCGCCGCTGCTCTCGCCCAGGAGATGGGCAGTCAGTTCTACATGACCACTGCCCCTGCTCTGGAAAGCCCCCGCGATATTGCCGGATATCTGGTGCGGCTGAAGCGCGGCGATATTCTTTTCATCGATGAGATTCACCGCCTGCCCAAGGTGACCGAAGAACTTCTCTATCCGGCCATGGAGGATTTTCGCCTGGACATCACCATTGGTAAGGGCCGTTCTGCCCGCATGACCTCCTTGAATCTGGAGCGCTTTACGCTGGTGGGAGCTACGACTCGGGTGGGAGCGCTGACGTCACCGCTGCGGGATCGGTTTGGACTAGTGCAGCGACTGCGGTTTTATGATTTTCAAGAGCTGACGGAGATTGTGCAGCGCACGGCCCAATTATTAGATACCCCCATCGATCTTGAGGGGGCCCTGGAGATTGCCCAGCGATCGCGTGGCACCCCCCGGATTGCCAATCGTCTGTTTAAGCGGGTGCGGGACTATGCTCAGGTCAAGGGAGATGGTCAGATCACGGCCACCCTGGCTGCCACGGCGCTGGGCTTATTCAACGTCGATCCTAAGGGCCTAGACTGGACCGACCGCAAACTCCTGACCATGATTATTGAGCAGTTCCAGGGGGGACCGGTGGGCTTGGACACTATGGCCGCCGTCACCGGAGAAGATGCCCAGACCATTGAAGAAGTTTATGAACCCTACCTGCTTCAGCTGGGCTACCTGCAGCGGACAACACGGGGACGGGTGGTCACTGCCGCTGCTCTGCAGCATCTGGGCTATGACAGTCAGACCCCTTTACCCCTGTGGCCCTGATCGCTTTTCCCCACTATGCAAGGGGAAGGTGACCTGTTAGGGTGAACTGGCAACAGCGTCTGCGCAATCAAGTCGTGCATTTCGTAGCAAACAGTTGTACATCTAAACTCGTAGAACAGACCTGATAAGGGGGTTGACCGATGAGCACAGCGAAACACCTGATCCAGCTGGTGGCCACAGGAGTCTTGACCGCCACCCTTGGGTTCTGGCCCACCATCCTGCAGGCGCAGCCAGAGGATCAACCTACCCCTGAAGACCCTACCCCCGAGACGACTTCGTCCCCGCCGCCTCTGGCATCTCCCCCCCCTGCTCAGGCTCCCTCGCTGCCGCAAGCCCAACCACCTGCCTTGCAGGCTGAGGACGTCACCGACGAACAGGTGGATCAGCTGGTGGCAGCCCTGATTGCGATTGAGCCCCTGGTGAAGAAAGCCAGCGCTGACCTGAATCAGGCGGAGACCGATCAACAGCGACTCCAGATTGAGCAGCAATTTGAACGCCAGGCCACAGGCATTGTGGAAGACAACGGCCTGACGGTGGATCAGTATCGGCAACTGGTGAATCTGGCCAATAGTGAACCTGCCTTTGGCCAACGGGTGGCTGCCGCCCTTGAGGATCTGCAGCAAGAGCCCGGTTCTGAATCTGGGGCTGCTGGTCCACCGGAAACAGAGGCAGATCCTGCTGCTGCAGAAACCGATGCTGAAGCCGAGACCCCTGGCACTGCCATTGAATAAGTCACGCCAACCAGAAAAGATTTCTGAGCTACGCTGATAGCATACAAAGCTGTGACTCAAGGTTAGCGTCAACTATGATTCACCTGACAGAGACTGCCGTTCAGGAATTGAAGCGTCTGCGCCACCGTTATGAAGCCGATGCCCCCCAAGGGGAGCGAGTCCTGCGGTTAGGAGTCAAGCCCAGCGGCTGCTCAGGCTTGTCTTACTCCATGAACTTTGAGCCCGCTGCCCATCCCGATGATCAGTCCTTTGAGTTTGAAGATGTGCGGGTGGTGGTGGATCCCCTGAGCATGACCATGCTGAGCGGGATGACTCTGGATTTCTCAGAAGATCTGCTGGGGGGTGGGTTCCGTTTCAAGAATCCCAATGCCCTCTCCACCTGCGGCTGTGGCACCTCGTTTGCTGCCGATCCAACCGCTGCCGCTCTCCAGAGCTAATGTCTCTCCTCAGGCGGGGGGATAACTCAAAAATGGGGGGTGGATCAATTCCGCTGCAATGTCGCCCACCTGAACCTGCATCCCTGTCTGAGGGTGAAACTTAGTCCGCACATACGCCAAGCCGATCACTCCTGAGAGGGTCTCAATTGAGCTGGTCAGGGTGCCAATCTTGTCTTCCCCCACAAAAATCTCGGTCCCCTGCTTCTGCAAAGCTTCCAACCTTAGACCCCACAGTTGTTGACGGATGCGTTTGTAGGTAACCTGTTTGGCCAGCACTTCCTGACCGATGTAGCAGCCTTTGGAGAGGGAAACCGCCTGCCACAGTCCTGCCTCTAAAGGGTTGTAGGCTTCCGTCAGTTCCTGATCTGCTGTGGGCCTGCCATCTGCAATACGTAGCTGCTCCCAAACCAGCTGACTTCCAGGGATGACTCCCATTTCGCTTAATTGCTGCCAGAGGATCAGTCCTTCCGTAGCAGAGGTACAAAGGGTAAACCCTTCCCCAGATAAGCCACTGCCCTTCGCCACAGTCACTGACAGTCCAGCCCTCTCGATCTGAAGATGATGGTGAAGCGGATGCTCCCTCCAGCTTTCACCCAACCAGGGCTCCAGGCATCGAGAACTCGCGGGCCCGACCAGGCTAAAACACATCGTTGCCTCAGTTTCATCTGTGAGCTGTACCGTTCGCAAAAAGGGGAGAAAACGAGACAGGGTTGTTGTCAGGAACTGGCGGCGTTGTGGGGAGGTGAGCAGCAATACATCGGTGTCCTGCACATATACGGTGGTCAGATCCAGCATATGAGCTGCTGCTGTCACAAAAACTGTGTCGGCTCCCTGTCCTGGACTCAGGTGGTGCAGATCTTGAGTGCTCTGATTATGCAGATATCCCAGGGCTCCCTCCCCTGTCAGACGCAGACGTCCCCAATGGGAGCGATCAAACACAGCAACTGACTCATGGGCCTCCCTCCAGGCCTCCCGATCAGCAGCTACAGGCAGAGGAGAAGAAGTGATGCTCATTTCTGAATGGTGAACTCTTTACAGGCATCCTACCCGATCCGCTACAATACCCCCTTCGAACTGGGAATCTGACCCAGGCGCCGCAGATCCGATTCGGTGGCCATGCGCAGGGCACGGGCAAACGCTTTGAAGCTGGCCTCGACGATGTGATGCGAATTGATGCCAGCGGCCTGCCGCAAATGCAGAGTGATCTGACTGTGGTTGACGAGAGCCTGAAAGAATTCCCGTACCAATTGAGTGTCGTATTGGCCAATCCGCTGGGTGGGAATCTCTAGACCGTAGCTGAGATAGGGACGCCCCGAAAAATCCAGCACCACCTGCACCAGCGCTTCATCCAGGGGAGCCCAAAAATGACCAAACCGCTGGATCCCTTTTCGATCCCCCAGGGCTTTGGCCAGAGCCTGTCCCAGGCTAATGCCCACATCTTCATTGGTGTGGTGATCATCAATGTGCAGGTCGCCCGCCGCCCGAATCTGCAAATCGAGCAGGCCATGGGAGGAGAGCTGTACAAGCATGTGATCCAAAAACGGGATCCCTGTCGAGATGTCGTGCTGCCCGCTGCCATCGAGGTTGACTCGGACAAAAACATCGGTTTCCTGGGTACGGCGATGCACCTCTGCGATCCGTTCAACCGCAGGCAAGGTGAGCGATTGGCTAGTAGGAAGCGGGCTCAAGGTCATGGGGGGAAGTCAAGGTCAACTGCTCTATCCTAAAGGAAAGCCACCCTCAACAGAACCGGAGCTGCCATGTCTGACTCCTCTCACTTTCTCTCTTTGCAAGTTCTGGTCAACAAGGCGATAGCCGATCGGCGTTTATCCCAGGCGGAGCGAGATCAGATTATGCAGGCGATCCTGGCGGATAAGCAGGTTTCTCCCGAAGAACAGCAGCTCCTGGGACATTTAGCGGATCAAATTCGCAGCGGTGAGATCCAGACTGTAGATTGAAGGTATCAATCCTGCCGCAGTTGAGGGTAGGAACTGTTTTTATCCAGCAGATCTAGCTGCACCACCAGCCACCAGATGGTAGTATCCGCATAGGTAGCCCGAGTCTTGAGCCTAGAAATGCTCTGGCTGGGGTGGCTGCGATCAATCATCCATTCCTGGGCAATCGTCTCCTGACGCAGGCGAGAGTCCATGGGCCATATCTCCGCAAGTGAGCTGCTATCTCCAGAATGGCTAATTTTTTGGCGATTGCGTGAAAACATATATTACATCCTAGTCTGTAATATTTAATACTTTTCTTGGGTAGTCACGCGGAGAAGCATGAGGGGTTGCATCGAAGCATATCCTCCAACGGGTTCGCCATGGGGATAGATCTCTGCTACAATTGTAAAGCTGAAAAAACAGACCGAGGGTCGGTAGCTCAGCGGTAGAGCAGTCGGCTTTTAACCGACTGGTCCAGGGTTCGAATCCCTGCCGACCCATTTTTCTCTCTTGCACCTATGCCTCCCCGCTGGCCCCGTCAACCCTCCCGTCAGGATCCAGAGTTTCGCAAGCTGGATGACCGCTACACCTATGCGGCTCACATCGCCATTTATTTAACCGCTGCCTCAGGCCTGACATTTTTCAACATGTTCTATCAAGCCAGCTGGCCCTGGTTGTTGCCTGTACTGGGCTGTTGGGGTCTGGGTCTGGGTCTGCACACTTTGTGGATCTTTTTTTGTGGCCTCCTACCCTCAGTCCCAAGCCCATGAGGAGCCGGAATCTTAGCGCCCCAGCGATGAGAACATACGGATATGATGCACGGCTTTATTCCTCCCCAGCGTTACTACCCTTACCTTACCTGGCCAGAGATCCGCGACATGCCAGACAAGAGCAATGTAGTGATCATTCAGCCCGTGGCCTCCATTGAACAACATGGTCCGCATTTGCCGCTAGTGGTGGATGCAGCTCTGGGCACAGCCGTTCTGGGCAAAGCCCTGGCCCAACTGGATCCGGCGATTCCTGCTTATGCCCTCCCCAGCCAGTGCTATGGCAAGGCGAATGAACACTGGCACTTCCCTGGCACGATCACCCTCAGTGCTCCCACCCTGATCACCGTGCTTACTGAGGTGGCAGAAAGTCTTTACCGGGCGGGATTTCGCAAGCTAGTGTTTCTCAATTCTCATGGCGGACAGCCCCAGGTGTTGGAGATCGTGGCCCGCGATGTGCATCAGAAGTACGGCGATTTTTTGCTTTTCCGATTGCCCTCTGGCGAGTGCCTCATCGGGGCAGTGAACTGATGAGTGAGCAGGAACGCCAGTACGGGATCCATGCGGGGGATGGGGAGACCAGTATGATGCTTTACCTGCTGCCTGAGACGGTGAGATTTGAGCACGCCCTCTGTGAATATCCCCAGGATCTACCTCAAGACACGCTGCTCAGTATGGAGGGACGCATGCCTTTTGCCTGGGTAACTCGGGATCTGACCCGCAGTGGGGTACTCGGGGATGCCACCGCTGCCACGCGTGAAAAAGGGGAGATCCTGAGTGAGTCCATGGCGGCAGGATGGGTACAACTGATCAGGGATATTCATCAGTTTCAGCAACCTCAGGCCTGGCGATCCGAGGCCCCTTTCTCATAAATTGACAGACTTATTCTCCCTCTGTAACCAGGTTTACACCGATCCCCATGCCAGCTATTCTGACTCAGGCCTAGGCCCTTGTCGCCATGCTCCTCAGCTTGATGCCCACCAATTATCAGCGTGATCACCTCCAAGCCTTGCTCGCTTTGTTTTTGCAGGCTTGCGGCTATCCTTGCAAGTGATCCTCGTCCTCACCTGTCTGGAAAAGTCTGGCAAGTTCAAACCCGCTCTCCCTGACTTGGTGCGAGTGTTTCATGGTAAACGGGGCGTGCAGGTGGTCATTCTTTACCTGGTCGTGCGGGTGTGGCGCTATCCTAAGAGCTGAATAGGTATTCTGAAAAACATTCTTGCCTTGAAAAAGTCTGCTAACTTACACAATCTCTTACTGCTTTAGAAAGCGCTGGATCCATTTGTGCATCATCTCAGCCAGTTCCCGCGGATCGGAGATGGATCCCCTGCGGTTTTCAGCTTGGTAACTTCCCAATGTCTGAGATTCTCCAGAGTTAAGGGTGACAACCACATCGCAACGGTACACGGTAACTGATTCAACCTCTCGTCGCACTGCTTCCCGAACCACATTCACCTTCTCGATCTCAGACAAAGACATCTGCACCAGAATTTGCGGGATCCAGTAGCGATACTGTTTAAGGGTCAATTGATCAGCCCCTTTATCTAAACTGAGGATCTGACCGCCATCAGCAGGAAAGAGAATCACAGCAGCGATCCCGATCACTAGCAAACTTAACCAGGGCGATTGCGACCACCAGCGCAGTCCCAACCCTAAGCCCAGCAGACCTGCCACCACCCGCAGTAAACAGATTTGGCCAGGAATCGTAAACATCCCAATCACCAGATGATCTGGAGTCCTTTTGAGGAGCTGTAGAGGTTGACGTCGAGGCGGTGGCATAGAAAGACCTGGTTCAGAGTATCTACTGATAACTTTCTATTCTGGACCTGGGTGGTTAATTAACATTCTCCCACGGTTAAAGCGTGTGGGATTCTAAACAGCCTCGCGGTCTGGTTTTACTAGTTCCCCGACAGCACTTAAATCAACAAGTTGCCCCATTGATTCAACGGTGCTTATCTCCCCAGTTGTTCCCCATTGCGGGGCAATTTCCCAATGCCCTTGGGTACTGTTCGATTGGCTCCCATACCGTTGTTGGCAAGATAGAAAGCCCTATGACGAGGCGAAGTCTTTGTTAGCTCTGAAGAAAAAAGGCTCGCGATTGGTTGCCCATTTGGCGAATTGAGCATTTTACTTAACTCGGTCTGCCTCAGGGATTATCTTAGACTCCGTAGAATTAACAGTGCGTGATTCTCAGATTTAACACCGTCTAGACTTGAAGATGATACCCTGAGATATTTAACTTACCCCAAGATCTCTAACAAAATCATCATTATCATTAAAATTATCCAAACCGAGAACATCCTTAATTACAGATCTGACTAGGTGCGCCCCTGATTTTGTATCCACATCTCGTTTATTCCTAAATGTTTATCTGAATGATTTCTGGAAGCCCAAGCAGTATATTCCTTGACCGTAGATACTTCTGGGAAGATTGAACCGATCCTCGGAACTTTTGAAATACCCATGATGATCATGTTGTACTTCAGTCTTGAATTGGCCAATCGAAGTCCCCTAGAGTTAGTTGGCTTGTCAAAATGTGAAATTGCCTCTCTCAGAGATCATCTGTTTGGGTAGCTTATACTACAATATCGAGTTAACCTCGTGTATTTTTATGATTCATTCCGATTTCTACACGGGTAATCATGTTAGGAATGAAGAGGGAGCAATTGAGGGATTGTCTGGCATTGCGCCGCTAAACGTTGGGAGGGGGTTTATGGATACCTTTTACCATGGATCAGCATCAGGAAATCATCCCCTGAGAGTTCTGATCATTTTCTGCGTGACATTAATTGTTAGCACCGTCCTTATGTCGGTTTTATTCACCGAAGACATGAGATTTTTCTCTTCTCATGATCAAATTCTTGACCAAATGCTATCTGGACGAGTTCAGATGGAACGCACCTACTCCTCCAGCCACCAGTTTCGATCGGCCAGTTACAATTACGTTTCTCCGCACATCCCATTAATGCCGCTGATCTTTCCTTGAGACCTCTGGCTGAAGGGCTGTCCCAGAACCCCTGAGACTAGAGGGAAAGGAGGTGTTTGGGAACCCTTTGGGTGGTTTCCCTGCTGGTTAAGTTGGCAGGGTTTAATGCTCTAGGTTTCTGATTTGTTCCTCTGGGGAATGAAGAGAAAGAAAGTCTGAACTGAGGAGATCTCGAAACCTTTCCCAGATCAGAGCTGACTGATGACCGACCTGCCTCAGAATCTGAACGCGGCAATCTGGATTATTGAGATTCAAGGACCATTGGGTCAGTGACTTGTCCCAAGCGATATCCTGCCAATTCCCTAATAGATAGAGGGTTCCCCAACAGGTATAGGATCCCAGCCCTCCGCCCGTCTGAATAACCGTGTGAGGATACTCCAGATCAAAGTACTCCCAAACCAAAGGCTGCAGATGAGCGGTGGAATGGAGATAGTCAGACTTAAACTGGCTCTGTAGTCGTTGAAACTGCCAGACTTCCCCCATCGCCAGTCGTCCTGCGGTCCAGATATCGGCATAGGCCAGCCGCGCCGAGGGATGCATTTGCACTTCAATCTGCTGAGTGAATTGACTCCCAGCCCCCGGGATCAGGGGATGCGCGATCCAGATCAGGGTACTGTCCTCCGCCAGCTGCAGCTGCATGGCTTGCCCTGAGATCCCAGGATGAATACGGGTAGCTCCCTGAGTGCGAATCTCCAGAGCCGTGTTTGCCTCCATCGTAATCTGGAGTTGATGATCATCCCCATGCAACAGCCCCCCATTGGGATTGCGCAGGTAGTAAACCGGAACCCTGGCGTGAGGATCAATAGGCCCTAACCACTGTAGAGGAGCCTGACTGTACTGATGACGGATGCGGGTACGTCCAGAGTGGAAACTGCAAGTTAACTGAGCCCGACCCCAGTTGTGTGTGAATCGACTCACCCCGATACCAAGGGCTGAAACAAGACATCCCGCTCTAACCAGGCCAGCACATCCGCCACACCCGCACCACTGCGCAAATTGGTAAAGATAAATGGCTTATTGCCCCGCATCCGCTGTGCATCCTCAGCCATCACCTTCAGATCTGCACCCACATAAGGAGCCAGATCTACTTTATTGATCACCAACAGATCAGATCGCGTGATCCCAGGTCCCCCTTTGCGCGGGATCTTGTCACCCTCCGCGACGTCGATCACATAGATACAGCTATCTACAAGTTCAGGACTGAATGTCGCGGCCAGATTATCCCCTCCAGATTCCACCAGGATCACATGGAGAGGGTGAATGGTGGCCTCAAGATGGGCAATGGCATCCAGATTTAGAGAGGCATCTTCGCGAATGGCCGTGTGGGGACATCCCCCGGTTTCCACCCCGATGATCCGGTCCGGTGGTAGCGCCCGGGCACGTACCAGAAATTCCGCATCTTCACGGGTGTAGATATCATTGGTCACCACCGCAATGGAAAGATGCTGACGCAGTGCCAGACATAGCTTTTCCACCAGAGCGGTCTTTCCCGATCCCACGGGCCCTCCAATGCCAATCCGAACGGGCGGGCTCACAAACTCAGTCATAGATCGTCACAAGATGCATGCTTCCGTTGTACAGCAATCTGGTTGCGATCAAGAGTTCACCCTGATCTTCTGGATATCCAAAACCGATCGACACCGCCAAGCTATTATTTCCGTGATATTTCTTAACATTATCTTTCCAATTTCAGTGCTTAATTTGTCTAAATCTGCAGCATGCAGTACAACGAAAAAAACTCAGCTCTCTCCAGTCAAGGATCGTTATGGAAACTCGAGGTTACAAGAAGGCGACCCAAAAGTTGTTTGATGTCATGAGAAACTTCTCGGAAACCTATGCGAAGCGCTCAGACACCTACTTCTGCTCGGATCCTTCCATTACAACTGCGGTGATCGAGGGACTGGCCCTGCATAAAGAAGAGTTGGGAGCTCCGCTTTGCCCCTGTCGGTATTACGAAGATAAGGAAGCTGAGGTTAAAGCGGGCTACTGGAACTGTCCCTGTGTCCCCATGCGAGAACGCAAAGAATGTCATTGCCTGCTCTTTCTGACATCGGATAACGAGTTCGCAGGCACAGCTCAAACTCTAGAAGAAGTTCAGGTGGAATACTGAGCCCGTAACAGGTTAGAAATCCTTATCGGTGCCTGTGCCAGGGGGAATTATGATAGAGGGGTGGTTTTTTAATCAAAGACGATGACACCTTCTTTACTTAACTTTTTTATCGGCCTGGGTGCTGGAGCTGCAGTGGTGGGGGCTCTCTTTGTGGCCCTGATCATCGTCAGCCAGCGGGATAAGGTGCGCCGTAGCCAGGGGTAGGTCCTTTTGTCCCGGTGATCACTCCCAAGGATTTGCTCCGCGATCTTCACCGGGAGTGTCAGTCTTTCCTCGCCGTGCTTAAGGTGCTGTCATCACCAGCCCCAGTACGCTAATATCGCAAAGCAATAGGATGGCTGTAAACCCTGCCAGGATCAGATACATCCACGGCTGGACATAAGGGTAAACAGTTTGTGTTTCTATACCCGTGAAATGCTGAACCTGACCCAGCAGATGCCTGAACTTCTCAACCCGCATGGGAAGCAAGAATCGCTGTCCCAGATCGGTGGACAGATAGTATACCAATCCCCCCTGACTGGTGGAGGCCATCACCAGCTCCGAAACATCCGGCCATTTCAGTGACCATCCCTGCTGGATGAACTCCGGTAACCAACCCGGATAGGAAACCGTTAATTTTTCTGCATCCACCTGCACTCGCTGATCCAGAACACCCCAGAGCAGAACGAAACCCACCAGCATTCCCAGAATCAACAGAGTGATCAGACTCCATTCAGGGTTTTGTTGAGCCAGCAAAAAGGGTAAGGGAAGGGTGAGGGCCCAGTATAGACCCAGAAGCGTGTAGCGGATCAGTGGTGAAACGCGATAGCAGTGACAGGACATGAATTTGGATTGGTCATGGGGATACACGGACCAGTTTAGTCTGATCTTCTCCACGACTGGAGCAATTCAGGCCTGGCGATCAGGAGAACGGAGAGGGAGGGATTCGAACCCTCGAAGGAGGTTTTGCCCCCTTAACTTCTTAGCAGGAAGCCGCTTTCAACCGCTCAGCCACCTCTCCAAGAATTGCGTAAGTATTCAGCTTACTATAGATCGTCACTGCATTTTATAAGCTGCGGTCGAGATACAGCAACCCTATGTTGAGATTTGCAGGGACTGGGGAAGCTCGACTCGGGCTTGCTACTCTGGAAATGGCAGAGTTCCACTACAGGAAAGCGCCATCAGCAGCATAAGGAAAAAGGAGCCGAACCTGTGAATACCGTCTGGGGAAAGGCAAACCAGGGGCTCTGGTTGATGGGACTGGGACTGATACTGGGATCTTGCCAGGTGAGCGGTCCCCCACAACAAGCCCGCGGATTAGAAATCAAGCTGCTTTTTGGCAGTGCCCTGGATGATTTCTGTACCGAAGTCGCTGCTCGCTTTAATCAAACCCAACCCCAGCTCAGCAATGGAGATCCCTTCTACATCACCTGTGCAGCTGCGGGTAGTGGCGATGTTGTTACCTCAATGCTGTCGCTTGCAGAGCAGTTGAAAAGCGGCCAGATCCAGGCGGAGGATCCTCAGTTTCCCACCCTGCTCTCTGTGGATGGAGAAATTTACCAGAGCCAGTTGATCTACCAGATGGATCAGCTTTTCCCTGGTCAGGATTACATCCCAGCGATCACGGATTCACCGTTGCTGGCCCACAGTCCGATGGTGCTGATGACCACCGCTGAGCTGGCTCCAGGCTTGCGGCAGGTGGATGACATCTATGCCGAGCTGGTGACCGCCTCAACCCACGACGATCTCGATCCCAATAGCCCGCCCTTCGATATTCACTTTGTGCATACTGCCCCCACCCGCTCTAACTCCGGTTTACAAACACTGGTGGCTCAGTTTGCCTCGGTGTCTGGCAAGCGCCCTGAAGATCTCACTCTGGAGGATGTGCAGGCGTATCAGGATCAGGTGACTCAGATCCAGCAAAAAGTAACCCGCTATGGGGTCTCCACCAGTTCTCTTGCCCAGGCCATGGCCACCCACGGTCCCTTCTGGGCCTCGATTGGCTCTGTCTACGAATCTCTAGTGATCCGGGTCAACAGTGAAGGGGGCAGCAATGCTCAACCCTATGAAGCGGTTTACCCTCAGGCCACCTTTTCGTCCAATATGCGGGCGATCCTTCCCCAGGCTCCCTGGGTGAGTGCCGAAGAGAAAGAAGCCGCCGAGCAAATGATCCGCTTTTTCCAGACGGAGCCGATTCAGATGCTGGCCCAGGAAGAAGGGTTGCGGCCTGGAGTTCCTGGCATTCCGCTCTCTAACAAGTTTTCTGCTGCCTTTGGGGTGGACCCTCAGCCTCAGTACGATTCCTACCGTACCCCCAGGCCAGAGGTGGTGGAAGCGATGCTGCAGGCCTGGCAGGAGGTGGTGAAGAAACCCTCCCGCGTGGTGGTGGTGGTGGATTCCTCTGGATCGATGGAAGGGCGTAAGATAGCCGCTGTCCAGCAGACTCTGAAAACCTATGTGGATCGGCTGGGACCCAAGGAGGAGATTGCCCTGATCGACTTTGACACGGAGATCCGCACTCCTGTGATTGTGTCTGGCTCAGGGCAGGATCGGCAGGAGGCCATCCGCTTCATCAGCAATCTGGAGGCGGCAGGTGGCACTCGCCTTTATGATGCGGTCCTCTATGCCCAGGAATGGCTACAGCAGAATCGCCGCGAGAATGCCATCAATGCAGTTCTTGTCTTGACAGATGGAGAGGATTCCGAATCCCAGATCAATCTGGAAACCCTCAGCCAGGCACTGGAAATCACTGGATTCAATACGGATCAACGCATTGCCTTCTTCACCCTCGGGTATGGGCGCGAAGGCGAGTTTAACCCCCAGGTGCTGGAGAGAATCGCAGCAGAGAATGGGGGATACTACCGCAATGGGGATCCCGAAACCATTGCCAGTGTGATGTCGGATCTACAACTGGAGTTTTAATGCAACTGGCCAACCCCTTCTCATTTCCTCTGGCAATGCTGGCTGGTGTGGTAGTCATGACGGCTGGGATCCGGTTGCTACAGTTGCCCCAGGTGATGGTGTTGCCCATGGCTGCTACGGTAGCTCTGGGCACAGCTTCTCTGCGCAAAACCCAACAACCCCCCAGTTGGGGACTCAGTGATCTCGATCTTGAAGCCGATCTACAGGTGGCAGCCCAGCGAGCCCAGCAGTTAGTTAAGCTCTCTACAAATTTGCGCCAGGAGGGAACCCAGACCCTGACTCAGGTGGAGCAAATTGATCTGCTGGTGGCACTGCAGCTGTCCTGTGATCGGTTACAAAGCCTGCCCACACGGGTTGTTCAGCTGGCCAAACGGCTCCAGCAACAGCAGTTGCTTTCTTTAACGGAGCTGCAACAGCAACGGCAACAGGCGCAGGCGAGAGCCGAAAACAGCACAGGCTTGATCCGGGAGCAACTGACCCGCATGGTTGCCAGTTTCGATCAAAACATCCATCTCGTGGAACAGGGACAGGATTCTCGCCGTGCTCAGGTGGCCAACTTCTCGACGCTGCTTCTGGATATCGCAGGACTATTGCAGGCTTTGCAGAATCAGATCAAGAACACACCGCTGACGGTGGCGGATCTGCAGGACATGCAGGCGCTGACACAGGAGTTGCGTTCTCTCCAAGACACTGTTGATCAGTGGGTCAATCCCGAAGGAGTCTAGATGCCCCAGCTTCGCCGCCGATGGTTTACTTCTCTGGGGATTCTCCTGGTAGGGATCGTGCTGACCTATGCTCCCCTGCCCCGATCTCAACAAACCCTGGTGGTGATCAGTGGCACAGAGCTCCAGGAGCCGCTGGAAGCACTCCAACCCCAATTTGAGCAGGAGTATCCCCATATCCAGCTCCAGCTCCAGTTCCAGGGATCGCAGGAGATGGTGAATGCCTATCTGGATGACCAGCAGGATCTAGATCCCACCGTGTTAATTCCCGCCAATGGTCGGTTGCTCCAGGACTTACAGGATCGCTGGCAGGTGCAGGTGGGGGGGAGATCCCTTTTATTTGCCACCCGAGCCGATTGTGAGCACGATCCTGGTGGGGATTAGCTGGCCAGAACGGGGG